>DATENU010000011.1 GCA_035274845.1 Chthoniobacterales bacterium | reverse complement strand
TCGTGTCAACGGCAGTGCTGGGTAGCTATGTTCGGAAAGGATAAGCGCTGAAAGCATCTAAGCGCCAAGCCTATCCCAAGATGAGTTCTCCCTGAAGAGTCGTGGTAGACCACCACGTTGATAGGTTACTGGTGTAAGCGTGGCAACACGTTCAGCCAAGTAATACTAATAACTCGTCCGGCTTGGTCATTTACTTTTCTGTTACCCCGTTCCGCCGCAAGGCGGAGCGGCCAACAGAGAGGAATGACTTCTAAAAATTAATAAAACGAAGCCTTGAAGTTGGAAAGCTTCCTGTATGTAGATTTCAGAGAATCGGTGAAATGCAGATTTCAGATCTCAGATTGCAGATTTGAAATTGGTTCTTTAGACAGATTAACGACGACGATCGCCAGAAACTCTGACGCAACGTTGAGGAGGATTGCAGAACAATCTGCAATCTAAAATCTTCAATCTGCAATCGAAGGCGTCAGCCTTCTGGTGACCCTAGCGCAGTGGACCCACCCGTTCCCATTCCGAACACGGAAGTGAAACGCTGCAGCCCCGATGGTAGTGCGACGACAGGTTGTGCGAGAGTAGGACGTCGCCAGAACGAAGCGCCCGGCATGTGAAAATGTGCCGGGCGTTTCGCTTTGGCGACCTCCTTGATCTCAAATAACGTCTCCTCTGACCGATGGACACTGATTCCTAAATCCTCGCCGGAAAAGAAATGACAACTCATGACCCCGCTGGCGCGTGCCGCCCCGCCCCAGCGTTTGAACCGCTCGCATTCCACTCCCCCAGCCCCGCGCCTGAATGTTCGAGTTCGACCGAGTTACCGAGCGACGTCGCCGAAATCCTGCGGGTTCGGACGGCGATCGGCGCCTCATATCTGACCGGCCGGGGCATCGAAGTCGGCGCAGGAGTGCGTCCCTTCCCGGTGCCATCGGCGTCCACATCAACGCGCAAATATTCGCCGAGGCGGAGCCGAACAGCCTCGACTTCGTCATATCAGCGCACGTCATCGAACACCTCAGGGACCCCATGGGTTCAATCGTCAACGCGATCCGGGTCTTGAAACCCCACGGAGTTCACATTCTGATCGTGCCGGATATGCATTTCATTTTTGACCGCAATCGTCCCGAAACGACTCTCGATCATATCCGGGCCGATTTTGCGGACGGCGGAGCCGGCACCACTCGGTCCGCCTACGAAGAACATCTCCGTTTTGTGCATCCTATCTTACAGGCGAACACTATTCGGAGGCTGAAATCCAGTGGCAGGTGGAGGAGGGAGCTAGGCGCTGGCAGGAGCTCGACATTCACTTTCACGCTTGGACGCGAAACGGGTTTGAGGCTCTGCTCGAGGCTGCTGCAGAGATGGCCCCGTTTTCGGTCGAAGCCGCCGTTTCGGTGGTAAACGAGAACATTTTCGTCCTCAGAAAAGATTCTCGTCCGACCTAAGTGATTCGTGGTGGATGAATTTTAGCCCTACTCCGGATTGATTCCGCTCTCATCTGCACTAAAGAAATAACGTCAACTCACGAAAGGCCGCTCATGCTCACAAGTAAAAAAGTCATCAAGGCGATCAACGAACAGATCGGGTACGAATTCAGCGCCTCGATGCAGTATTACGCGATAGCGGCGCATTTCGCGGAGGAGGCATTGCCGCAGTTGTCGACCCATTTTTTCCAGCAGGCGGAGGAGGAGAAGGAACATGCGCTGCGCTTCATTAAATACGTCGTTGATGCCGGTGGGCATGTGGTGATTCCGGCGATCGATGCGCCGGAGTCGAAATTCAAAAATCCGGAGCAGGCGGTAAAGCTTTCGCTCGACCAGGAGGTCAAGGTGACGCACCAGATCAATGCGCTGGTCGAGCTGGCGCGGGCGGAGAACGATTACATCACGATCAATTTTCTCCAGTGGTTCCTGACGGAGCAGCTCGAGGAGGTTTCGTCGATGGATAATCTCTTGAAGATTGTGCAGCGGGCGGGAAGCAATCTCTTGCAGGCGGATGAATACCTCGCGCGGGTCGGGGTTAGGACGATGGCCGCGCCGAAGGGAGAATAAGAAAACGTCCAACGTCGAACGCCCAACGTCCAACTTCGAATTCAAAGATCACTTTTCGAAGCAGGCGGCGGATTACGCCCGGTTTCGGCCGCGGTATCCGAAGGAGTTGTTTCGGTGGCTGGGGGCGATTGCGGCGGCCAGGGAAGTAGCCTGGGATTGCGCGACGGGAAACGGACAGGCGGCGGTTGAGCTGGCGGAGGTTTTCGAGCGAGTCATCGCTACGGACGCGAGCGAGACACAGATTGCCAATGCCGAGCGACATCTTCGAGTGGAATATCGCGTGGCGACGGCGGAGGCGAGCGGGCTTGAATCGCAGAGCGTCGATTTGGTTACGGTCGCGCAGGCTTTGCACTGGTTCGATCTGGAAAGATTTGAGACTGAAGCGTGGCGAGTGTTGAAGCCGGGAGGAATCGTGGTGGCGTGGGCCTACAAGCTGGCCACGGTCTCGCCGGCGATCGACGCGGTGGTGAATCATTATTATTCCAAAGTCGTTGGACCGTATTGGCCGGCGGAACGAGGGCTGGTCGAGAAGTTCGAAGATCTGCCGTTTGGGTTTGAGCAGATTGCGCCGCCCTGGTTTGAAATGAGAGCGGAATGGAGCTTTGTGCATCTGCTTGGCTATCTCAGAACGTGGTCGGCGACACAGCGGTTCTTGGCGACTGAGAAGCGCGACCCCTTGGAAGACGTCGAGGAAGAATTGCGGAGGGCTTGGGGAGACGAACCGCGGCGCGTGGTTTGGCCGTTAACGGTCAAGGCAGGCAAAGTCTGAAAATGTCGGAGGGGCTTTGCGCCCCGACCGGGTGCCACCCAAAGGCGCCTTCCACATTGGAAGAGCGACTTACTTGCTTTTCCGCGCCAGCTTTTTTACGGCGGCGTGGCGCCGGGCAAATTCGGTGAAGGGCATTGCCGGCGAGCCCATGACTTTGGTGTCGTCGGGCACATCGGCCAGCACCGCGCTCTTGGCGGCGACCTGAACCCGATGGCCAATCTTGAGGTGGCCGGAAAAGCCGCTTTGACCCGCGACGAAAACGTGGTCGCCCAGCTCGGTGGAACCCGCAATGCCGACTTGCGAGACGAGGAGGCAATGCTTCCCGACCTTCACGTTGTGGCCGATCTGGACCAGGTTGTCGATCTTGGTCCCCTCGCCTATGACGGTTTCGCCCAGGGCGGCGCGGTCGATGGTCGTGCCGGAACCGATCTCGACGTCGTCCTCGATTCGAACAATCCCGATCTGCGGAATCTTGTGATGTCTCCCCTCGTGCATGGCGAAGCCATAGCCGTCCGACCCGATGACGACACCGGCGTGAATGATGCAACGCCGGCCGATGCGCGTGCCGTCATAGATGACGACGTTCGGATAAATAATGCAGTCGTCACCAATCACGGAGCCCGCCTCAATGGAAACACCGTGAAAAATGGTGACATTGTTTCCGATCACGACGTCGTCACCGATGACGGCGAAATGACCGAGGGTGACATTCTCGCCGAGCTTCGCGGATGAAGCGACGACGGCTCTGGACGAAATTCCTGCGGGCACCGGGCGGTTCGAGAACCAGCGCGTCATGACTTTCGCGAAAGCGAAATACGGATCATCCACCCTAATCCAGCGAGGATCGTCACCTTCGAGTTTTCGAGGAACGAGAATGGCGCCAGCCTTGGTGGCGGCGAGTTCGGCGGCGTATTTGCGATTGCTGAGAAAGCTAAGCTGGTCCGCCGCAGCCGAGGCCAGCGGCGCTACCGATGCGATGGATTGATCGCGCGGACCAGCGAACTGGCCACCGACCACATCGACGATTTCTCCCATGGAAACAGCAGGCATCGGCGGAATTGTAGAGCGATCGGCGCAAATGGAAAGCGCCAGAGCGAACAGGCTGGAAGCCTGGCGGCCGAGTCAGGCTGGAAGCCTAACCTCCACCTCTCGAAAAGCTTGAATAGTTTTGCCCTTCCAGCGTTCTATAAAGCTATGAAAAGAACACTGTTCAGTTTGATGGCCGCAGGGAGCATTGCTCTGAGCGGCTTAGTCTTCGCCGGCAGCCCTTCGAGTTACCAGGTCACGGGACCTGTCACCGCGGTAGATGACAGCATGATCACCGTGATGAAGGGCAAGGAAAAGTTTGAGGTAGCACGCGATTCCAGCACGAAAGTGACGGGCGATCTCAAAGTCGGGGACAAGGTGACAATCATGTACACCATGACTGCGAAGGAAATTGAAGTGAAGAGCGCAGCCAAGGCGGACAAATCGGCCAAGAAAGACGACAAGGCAGCCGCAAGCCCAAGCGCTGCGCCGAAGAAGTAATCAAGGAACGCCGGTCAATAGACCGCGTTTGAAGAGGGGGCGGTTTGCCCTTCGGTTGGACTCAGGGCCTTGAGCCTGTCGAAACGGGAAAGCGCCCCTCCTTGGGGGACGGCGCAACGCGCCGTCCCTACCTCCCCTTCCCTCCGAGAAAACTGCCCAAAATGCCGCGCACGATCTGACGGCCCATCTGGCTGGTCGCAGCGCGGGTAGCGCTTTTGAGCATGCTCGTGGCGAACGAATCATGGACGGCGCCACGAGGGCCGATGGTCGGCTTGAAGGCTCCGCTAATCGTGTCGAAAATCGATGGCTGCGCGCCCTCACTGCCAGGAGCCGTCGGCGCCGTGGAGGTGGGAGTCGGAGCGGGCGGCGCGCCAGCCGTCACCGCTTTGTCGGTCGCGCGTGCCTGCAATTTTTCGTAGGCCGACTCGCGGTCCACGGCTTTTTCATAATGCCCGGCAATGCTGGACGACTGGATGATCTGTTTGCGTTGTTCGGGTGTGATAGCGCCTACCTGGCTCCGCGGCGGAACGATCTTCGCGCGGTCAACAATCGTTGGTTTGCCTTCTTCATCCAAGGTCGAGACGAGCGCCTCGCCTACCCCAAGCTCCGTGAGAACTTTTTCGACCTTGAGTTTGGGATTCTGGCGAAATGTCTGCGCCGCCGCCGTAACCGCCTTTTGATCGCGCGGGGTAAATGCGCGCAAGGCATGCTGGACCCGATTGCCGAGCTGCCCGAGGACGACGTCGGGGATATCGAGCGGATTCTGGCTCACGAAATAAACGCCAACCCCTTTCGACCGAATCAACCGGACCATCTGCTCGATTTTTTGTTCCACCGCGGGCTCGATGTCGGAGAAGATCAAATGCGCTTCGTCGAAGAAGAAGACTAATTTTGGTTTTTCCGGGTCGCCGATTTCGGGCAGACGCTCGAAAAGCTCCGACAGCAGCCAAAGCAGAAAGGTCGCGTAAACCCTCGGCGACTGCTGCATTAGTTTCTCCGCGGCGAGAATGTTGACGACCCCGCGGCCGCTCTGCGTTTGGATCAGATCGTCAAGATCGAGCGCCGGTTCGCCGAAAAACTTGTCCGCGCCCTGGGTCTCGAGCTCGAGGAGACTACGCTGGATCGCGCCGGCGCTCGCGGCGGAGACGTTGCCGTATTTGGTTTTGAACTGCTCGGCGTTATCCGCGACGAACTGGAGCATCGAGCGCAGGTCCTTCAAATCGAGGAGGAGCAGGCCGTTTTCGTCGGCGATGCGAAACACCATGTTGAGCACGCCTTCCTGGGTATCATTCAAACTCATCAGCCGCCCCAAGAGAAGCGGCCCCATCTCGGAAACGGTGGCGCGGACCGGGTGACCATTCTCACCGAAGACATCCCAGAAAACAACGGGACACGCTTCGCCTTTGAAATCGGAGATCCCGAGCTCCTTCGCGCGGTCGACGACCTTGGGATTATTACCTCCGGCCTGGCTCATCCCGGCCAGATCCCCTTTTACGTCAGCCATGAAGACCGGGATGCCGCGACTGCTGAAATTCTCAGCCAAAGTTTGCAGGGTCACCGTTTTGCCAGTTCCGGTGGCGCCGGCGATGAGACCGTGGCGGTTCGCCATTTTCGGCAGGAGATAAATCGGTTCTCTACCTTGAGCGATCAGGATTGGGTCGGTCATGATGAGACCAATTTTGCGCGAGAGGATTGGCAGTGTCCAGCACTGCGGCTGTGGCCCTACTGAGAGCTACTCCGCAGCGACTGGCTCGGCGGTGATTTCGGTCAGGGACGGATCGGGCGGCGTCACGTCAATCGGCGCAGGATCGATGGAGATGATGGCAAAACGGCGAGTCTCATGCTCGTCGGTAAGCGTGACTATTTCGCCGAGCTTGTGGCCGAGCAACGCCTGGCCAATTGCCGTCTGATACGAAATGATGCCGCGATCCGGGTCGCCGTCCCACGCGCCGAGGACCGAATAGGTTTCTTCCTTGCCGGTGTCCGCCTCGCGCAAACCGACCACGGTGCCGATGGAGACCTGCGACGTGTCGGGGCTTTCGAAGGCGGTTCCCCGCGCGTTGTGAAGCGCAATTTCCAATTCCGACTTGCGCCGCATTAGAACGGCCTGCATTTCCTTCGCCGCCTTGAACTCGAAGTTCTCGCGGAGATCGCCGTAGGAACGAGCAATGCCGATCTCCTTGCTGTTCTCGGGAATTTTCTTGTTCACGAGCTCTTCGTATTCCGCTTTGCGTTTCTCAAGACTGCTCCAGGAGACTACCAGCGCGGCACTCTTCTCTTCCTTTTGCTCGCCGGTGATCACGCTCTCCAGCTCAGGATAAAGCTTAATGATGCGCGCCAGGAGCGAGCGTTTCGTCAGCTCGTCGAATACCGGGGTCAACATCAGGCGGCGCATGGCGTCCCGGGCGAGGCTCACTTCCGCGCCGTCGAAAATATCGGGAATCAATTCGCGATCGTCGAGCAGGAGATCGCGCAGTTTGCTTCCGCGGCTGGTTTCGTTGTGCTGGTCGCGTTCGAGCGCCGAGAGGATCGCACCGAGCAGGTCGGGAGTGATCAGGTCGCGCCATTCTCCGGCGCGCTCCTTGCAAAGCCAGACGAGCGTTTCGCTCGTCACCGAATGCTCACGAATGCCGCGCTGCAAAAAGGCGCGCAATTCGTCCTGTCGTCCATTTTCGGCAAAGACCCGCGGCAACTGCAGCACCACTCGAGCGTGATTGCTTTGCATGAGTTGCAGGGCGCGCGTGGTCCAAGTCGGGCCAAGCGCAGCCGGCAGGGCCTGCAGGACGCGACGTTCCTTGGAGGCCGGAAGCTTGGGCAGAATCGTGATGAGCCGGGTTTCCTCGTCCGCGATCAGGCGAGCCAGCGTAAGACTGAGATTCGTGGTTTTGAGCTTTGGGCTGCGCTCCAGCAAATCGTCGCGCGCCATCACGAGTTCGAAAACCAGCACAGGATTCAGCCGTTGATTGCGCGCCGCGGCTTCTTCAATCGTGTTAACGATCGGCTGTAACTGCGCCTCCGGTTTGTCGAACTCATTGTGGAACTTAATGATCTGATCGAGCGCGGCGGCCTGCTCCTTCGGCTGGCGGGCCTGTTTAAAGAATGCAATCAGCTCATCCGCTCGCGACACCTTCTCGCCTCGCAACTGGATCGGTTCGTTTTTCTTGGTCGGAATAAAGAAGTAGCCTTCCTTATTCAGGAGCTTCTTGGTCGAATCCCACCAGCGCTTCCACTCCGGCTCGCTAAAAATATCGCCCAGCATCAGTTGGCTGATCTGCGTCAGGGTGGCCGATCCCCCGAGACTTTCGAGAATGTTGCGCATGACCGCCGTGGGATCTTTTTTCACCAGCTCCCTGATTCCGCTGAGGTCGTTAGCTTTCTTGGCGAGAAAATGCTCCGGCGGAATCACCGTCAGATTTTCCGACGCATAGGAAAGCTGCATCGGATGCGCCTTCTTCCCCGGAAAATCGATCAGGATCTGGTTGAGGAGAAGATTCCACTCCGCCACCCGGCCGAATCCCCAGCTTTTGTGCAAACAAAATGTGCCGGGCTGGAGTTTTTCGAGTTGGTCCGCCTGGCGGGCGGTGAGCTTTCCTGATTCAACGAGCTTTTCCAATTCTGCATCCATGCGGGTCGAACAAGCTACGGAGAACCCCCCGGTGCGCGAGAGAAAATTGGTTTCGGGACGCAAACCGACATCGTTCGCCCGGGGAGAACCTTGGTTCGCTCCGGCGGCTAAATGGCGCCCAGGATGTGCTTTATCCCGCGGACAGGAATAACGACCCAATCAGGACGGTTATTGAGCTCATAACCGATTTCGTAAACCGCTTTATCCAGCAGGTAGGCCTCGAGCAGAATCTCAAAGTCGCCCTGATCGGAGGGAATGAACGGCGCCCCATCGGTGGCGTTGAGATAACTCTGCAAAAACGTGCTGCTCATCTGGCGATACCAAAGGTCGGCCCAGCGTTCGAGAAAAGGAACGTCCTCCACCCGCATCGCCGGTTGCCAGAGCGCGCTGTAAGCGGCGTATTGGAATGAGCGCATCATCCCGGCGACGTCCCGCAACGCCGACCGCTTCAATTTCCTTTCACCCAACGCGCGGGCGGGCTCACCTTCGAAATCGAGAATGACAAAATCCTTTCCCGTGGAGAGCACCTGGCCGAGGTGATAGTCGCCGTGAATCCGGATCTTGGTCGCGTTCGCACGTCGATCGAGAATGCGCTGTTCCTGGGCGAGTATTTTCTTTTCCGCGGAGAGGACCTCGGCCGCTTCGTTTCGAAAAGCATCAGGCAGCGTCGGCATTTTCTTTTCGAGCAACGCAAAGGCCCGGCGCAACGAGGCGCGCATATTCTGGTAAACAGAGCGCTGCGCCATCGCGTTGAAATTCTCGGGGGCGAAGCCAGGTTCGTCGGCGCTGCTGGCGAGGGCCTGGTGAAGTTCCCCCGTGCGGCGGCCGAGCAGTTTTGCTTTCTCGGGATAGATTCCGCCGATTAATTCTTCGAGAAGCGGACCAGGCGGGGTCGTCTGGCTTTGTAAATCTGCTTTTCGGGTCAGGACCCGCTCGTAATAACGGCCCACGGCATCGAGGGTCAGCGTCCAGGCATCCCCTTCATTCGCCACCGCGCTTTGGAGCAGGCAAACAACGGTCGGGGCGGTTTTGTTCCGGCGATATTCGATGGCGCCAAGAAACGCCGGGACATTCGGGAATTTCGCACGCTCGGTCAGAAACCGCGTGACCTCGACATCGGGGTTAACGCCGTCCTCGAGTTTCCGATAGAGCTTCAGGAAGAACCGATTCTCGAAAAGCATCGATGAATTGCTTTGCTCAGCGCTGAGCGGCTGAGACGCTGGCACCGCAGACCGCGCATCTTCCGGCAGAGCCGTGCTCGTCAGCCCGGCGACACTCCCCTTCGCTCCAGGCACGGACCGGCTCGCGGTCATCAGCGTGAACAGGCCGCGGCGAAATGACTCGTCGTAAATCGCGTCATACAAAATCGCATCGCTCTCGCCGTGGAGACGGGCGATCACTGCGTGCTGAGCGGAGCGCTCGATGGCGCGGGCCGCATCGTCCCGCGCGATCTGGACTGGGAGCGCATACGTTTCAGTCGGTCCGTCGAGATAACTGACTTCGACGAACCAGATTTGCGCGGCCTCCTGCTTATCTGAGATGGGGATTTGCTCTACGATCCGCATCTCGCGCAACGTTCGCGCCTTCGCGCCAAACCAGCGGCAATTACGAATGTAAATCGGCAAGACCTCACGCTCGATTCGCGAACGCTGTCCATTATCCAGAAGCGCGTCCACCGTCGGGGCGGGATCCAGGGCGGGGATCCTGCGTTCCTTGGAAGCGACCGACGCAGCCGGTTCCGAGCGGAGAACAAACCAGTAATGCGAATGAGGACCCAGCGTGATGACGTACGGCGATTTCCCGATGCGTGGGAAATAGTTCTGGCTAAAAACCTCCATTAGCGCGCAACCGCTGAAGCGAGAGAGGTCGAGCTCCACCGCCTGAGCGAAGCGCGAGAGATTGACGACCACCAGGATCGTCTCCTCTTCGTGACGCCGAAGAAAGGCGAGCACCTTGTTATTCTCCGGATGAAGGAATTCGAGCGACCCGCGGGAAAACGCTCGAAAGTTCTTGCGCATGGCGATGACTCGCCGGGTCCACCAGAGCAGGGACGAGAGGTTCTTCTGCTGGTTTTCGACGTTGATCGCTTCGTAGTGGTATTCCGGATCGATCGTGATCGGCAAATAGAGCTGCTGGGGGTTTGCCTTTGAGAACCCCGCGTTGCGGTCCGGACTCCATTGCATCGGCGTGCGGCAACCGTTGCGATCGCCGAGGTAAAAATTGTCGCCCATCCCAATCTCGTCGCCGTAGTACAAGACCGGCGTGCCCGGCATCGAGAAGAGAAGGATGTTGAGGAGCTCGATCTTGCGGCGGCTGTTGGCCAGGAGGGGCGCGAGCCGCCGGCGAATGCCGAGATTGATCCGCGCCGTGGGATCGTTCGCATAAACGCGCCACATGTAATCGCGCTCCTCGTCGGTCACCATTTCAAGCGTGAGCTCGTCGTGATTGCGCAGGAACATCGCCCACTGGCAGGTGTCCGGTATCGCCGGCGTCTGATCGAGGATGTCGATGATCGGAAACCGGTCCTCCATTTGGAGCGCCATGAACATCCGCGGCATAAGGGGGAAATGGAAATTCATGTGCGACTCGTCGCCTCTCCCAAAGTAGGCGACGGCGTCCTCGGGCCATTGATTCGCTTCGGCCAGCAGCATTCGGCCGCTGAACTTTGCGTCGACGTGGGCCCGCAGTTTGACCAGGTATTCGTGCGTTTCCCGCAAATTTTCGCAGCTGGTTCCTTCGCGCTCGTAAAGGTACGGGACAGCGTCGAGACGCAATCCGTCGACACCCAGGTTGAGCCAAAAATCGAGGACCTTCTCCACGGCCTCGTGGACTTCGGGATTGTCGAAATTCAGGTCAGGCTGATGTGAATAAAAGCGGTGCCAGTAATACGCTTTAGCGACCGGATCCCAGGCCCAGTTTGAAGTCTCGAAGTCCTTAAAGATGATCCGCGCTTCCTTGTACTTCTCCGGCGTATCGCTCCAGACATACATCTCACGCTCGCGCGAGCCCCGCCCGGCGCGCCTCGACTTTTGGAACCACGGATTTTGGTCGGAGGTGTGATTGATGACGAGTTCCGTGATAACGCGCAAACCGCGATCGTGGGCCGCGTCCAGGAAGGCGCGAAAATCGTCGAGGGTGCCAAAGTTCGGATTTACGTCGTAATAATCGGCGATGTCGTATCCATCATCGCGCATGGGCGACGGATAAAACGGAAGCAACCAAAGCGCGGTGACGCCCAGTTCCTGAAGATAATCGAGCTTCTCGATCAGCCCGCGAAAATCGCCAATCCCGTCGCCATCGCTGTCGTGGAACGTTTTGACATGGAGCTCGTAGATGACGGCGTCTTTGTACCAAAGCACGTCATCAACCTGGGTCGGGTTCGCCATGAGACTAGACAGTTGGCGCAAGAAGGCTGGACGCGCAATTGCATTGATCCTCTTCTGTAGCCGTCGCCCTGTGGGCGACGTTCTTATCAGCGACGATTTCCCTCGCGCTTCGCACAGCGAAGCGGCTACAGAAGAATTACTTCTTCGGCATGGCCATGGCGTGCGCGGCGACGCATTGCCATTCGCCGTTTCGCTCCACCCAAGTGTCGGTAAACCGATAGGTGTGTGAGAACGACTTGCCGCCCTTGGTCTTGCCGGTCTCTTTGGCGATGCCGGTGACGACCGCAACGTTGGGCCCAAAGGTGCGAACCGTCATGTCGCTCGAGACGGCAGAGGTGTAAGTGTTGTTGTCTCGTTTCGCTTCGGCCAGAAGCGTGGCCTTATCCCCCGTCTTGCCGCTGGAGGAGGTCCCGATGAAATCGTCCGCGACCATCTTTTCGATGGCGGACGTGTCGTGAGTCAGGAGTGCCGCCTCCCAATGTGATTCCAAGCTCTTCAATTTCGACGCCACCGATCCATCGTCCGCGGCGGAGACATCAACACTTGGCGATGCCTTCGGAGTGGGGCTCGCCGAAGGCATTGCGGTCGGTTTTGGCACCGAAGTCGGCGTGGGGGTCGCAACTGGAGTTGGCTTGGGGGTCGGCTTCGGAGTGGCCGTCGGCTTTGGCTTCGGAGTGGCGGTTGGCTTCGGAGTGGGAGTCGCGGTGGCTTTCGGTCTTGGAGTCGGGCTCGGCCGGGGAGTGGAGATCACCGGCGGCGTTGTTCTGGGCGGAAAGGGACCGGTCGGGGCGAAAGTTTCCGTGGTAATTGGCCGGGGGGTGGTGGGCGCGGTGACCTTCGGCGGGGGACTCAAGGGAACGACCGGGCGAGGGGTGGTCGCGGAGAGTGTGTCCGCCGCTGGAGTCGAGGCAGGAACGGACCGAGGTGTGTTTGCGGTGGGTGGTGTCGTAATCGAGTCCGTGACCGATGTCTTCGGAGTCGCGATCGTGATGGGCGTGGTAGCCGGCGTTTCGGCCGGCAGGAGCGACAAGCTCTCGAAGGGGCTCGGAAGAGGAGTGGCCATCTCGAACGGCTCGGGGGAAGCGGTTTCGAGCGGCTTGACCGAGGCGCTCGGCTTGGCGATGGCGCTCGCCGATGGTCTCGGTTTTGGCGAGGGCGAAGGCGAGGGCGTTTCCACCGGAGCGGCTGGACTCCTCTGAAGGAAGGGCGTGGACGCCGCATCCTGCGCTCGAACGAGAGCGGCGGTGAGGAAAATTGCAGTCGCGAGAACGAGTGAGCGCATGATGATCATCAGATTTTTCTTGGCGGAATTGTTGTGCAGACGCTAGCCCGCGCGCGTCCGAGGGGTCAAGCTGAATACAGTTGGACGGCATTGGCAGTTGCCGCTAGATGTCCCTACTTCATGAGAGGGAACGCACTGGCCAAAAGGGAAATGGAGATCAATAAACCATGGCTCTAGAATTCACTTCCACGACCGGAGCTGACGAAGCGCCGGCCGCGCGAATGCCGGCAGCCGCACCGCCGTTGGAGCCGGGCGCGCCGACCGACCTGGAGCTGATGAACGCCATTCAACGCGAGGATCCCGAAGCGCTTTCGCTTTTGTACGATCGTTACAACGGCATTCTCAAGGCGCTGATCCTGCGCGTGATCCACAACGAAGCCGAGGCAGACGATCTGCTGCAGGAAATCTTCATGGAGATCTGGAACCAGGCTAAGAACTTCTCCGCCCAAAAAGGGAAACCGCTCGGCTGGATGGTTACCCTCGCCCGCCGCCGCGCGATCGACGGTTTGAGGAAAAAGCAGGCTTACGCCCGCGCTGGAGAACGCCTCCAGAGTGAAACCGAGCAGCAGCCCGAGGCCTGGGTCCATAACGCCACCGAGGAGGAGATCGCCTTCAGCGACACCCGCGTCCTGGTCCGGCGGGTGATCAGCACCCTCCCCCCCGCCCAACAGGAGGCCATAAATTATGCATTTTTTCGCGGCATGAGTCAGCGCGAAATCGCCGCAAAAACGAATACTCCGTTGGGAACAGTGAAAACACGCCTCGAACTGGGCCTGAAAAAGATATATGACGGCCTTAAGGAGCTACGAGATGAGCTTTGACGACTTCCAGAACAAGGCGCGTCTGTATGTGATTGGGGCGCTTGAACCAGAAGAGCTTGAGGAGTTTGAGCAAGCCCGGAAGGACCTCGGACAAAAGGGCGAAGACTACATAACCGAGTGCTACTCAATGCATGAAGCCTTCGCGCTCAGTCTCCGGCCCGCCAAGTCATCCGACGCCCTGAAAGAGCGTTTGATGACGATGGTCCGCAACCGGCAAGCATAACCCGATCCGGCCCATTGCCATGAACGGGCCCCTGCCGCGGGGAGCCGGCTAGATTTGCAGTTCCTGCAAAATAAACTCCTGCAGAAAGCCGTAGAAGTTTACCTGGAAAAGACCGAGATCGCGGCGTGATCCGATGGGCGACCGGTAATGATCGCAAAGCTCGCCGTCGGTAAAGTTGTATTTCGCGGCGATAACCAGACGGGCTTGATTCAAGGCGTTCAACCATGCCTCGGCATTGGCGGCCGGGATGCGCAAGGTGCAATTGGCGAATGGCTTTGTGCTTCCGTTGAGCTGCTGGAGATCGGCCGCCACCGTTTCCGTAGCGGTCTGAAAAAGTCGCCGTAGTTCCGGCTCGACGTAAACCTTCCACTCAGCGCAAAGCTCCCGCTCTGAGGCCGGCGCTGGCGAACTGAAAAGACGCTGGTGAGCGCTTTCCGCTCCCTCGGTGTTCGTGCTTTCCGGAATCTGCCGTAACAGCTCAGCCAGAAACGGATCGAGCTCGGAAATCTCGATGCAATCGTCCTGGCGGCGAAACTCCATTTCAGTTGGTCCGTTCGAGCGTAGCCAGGAGCAGGTAGCCGTGCAGCTGCTGGACATACAGCTCGGCGCGCTCCCGCATTCCGCTCCACAGGATGGAACGGCCCAGTTGATGGACTTCGAGCATATGGCGCTCCGCCTTTTCTTTCGTTAACCCGAAGACTTTTTGGAAAACCATCGTCACGTAACTCATCAAATTGACCGGGTCATTGTGGACGACGACTTGCCAGGGGAGATCGATTTCTTCCTCGGCGCGAGTCTCCTGCTCGATCGCCGGATTTTCTACTCCTGACACAAAGGAACTGGACATCGGGGCAAAACGGTTGCGTTGGAATCAGTTGCCCGGAGCTACCCTCGCCATCCCTCGCGTGGCCGCCCACTCATTCTTAAGGCTACCACAGGCTGGGTTCGGTTCAACCGGACGCCCTTAGCGGCAGGAAGCCATCAGTTTTTCCTGGATGCGCTTCATTTCTGCGGCCCCGGCCGGAGTCTTGTCGTCGAAGCCGTGCAAATGAAGCAAGCCATGGACAATGTATAACCGGACCTCGTGCTCGAGCGATGTACTAAAGCCGCGGGCCTGGTTTCGCGCTGTCTCTGCGCTGACGACAATTTCACCGTGCTGAAATGTGATCACATCGGTAGGCCCGGGTTGCTGGAGAAAACGAATATGCAATTCCGCCATTCGCCGATCGGAAACCAGGATGACGTTTAGTTCCTGAAGGTCTGTCAGAATCCCGGACTTCCGGCCCGATAATTTCAGGCATTGCCGCAACGCGCGCTGCGCGAAGTCCTGAAGCGCGACGAGCTTGATCGGCACAATGCGTTGCCGGTTCCAGACTGTGATCGTTGGCTCTCGATCAGGCATGGGAGCGCTCCCGCGATCGAGGTTGAGATGCCGCAATCTCTTTTAGCGAAGTGTACAGCTCCTGCCACCGCGGAGTGACGGCACCGGCAGCCATGGCACGTCGCAGCGGTTCGCCCCAAATCGGCTCAATCTCCAGGGGACGGCGGGCCTCAAAATCAATCAGCGTAGAGGGCTTGTAAGCGCCCATCGCTTCGGTCCGCCTAATCTGCTCCGCGGCAGCGTCCGCTGACAGCGCATATCCGCAGGCATTCGCGGCCGCGATGACTTCGTCCATTAGAGCCAGGGTGGCCTCGCGCAGGTGATCGTCGGCCAGGACCGCGGCCGTATCGATGCCGCCGGCCGTGATTGTGAGACCGTTGAACGGAATGTTCCAAACCAGTTTGCGCCAGCGCTCGAGCAACAGGTTGTCCAGAACCCGGCAAACGACGCCGCTTTCCTGGAACTCCGAAGCCACCTCGTGAGTGCGGGGGAGCGGGCCACCGTTGAATTCGCCGATGGTCAGATGTCCGTGACCGTATTCTTCGATCACCCCTCGCGAAACGCGATTGAGACAAACGAAGCAAAGCCCGCCGAGAACACGATCCGCTCCGAAATGTCCGGCGAGAAATTCTTCGTTGCCGAGACCGTTTTGCAGCGTCAGCAGCATTGTTTTTTCGTGGAGCAACGGCGGAATCAACTCCACGAGATCTGCGTTGGAAGTCGCCTTCACCGCTATCAGAACGAGATCGCACGGACCGATCGCGCTGCTGGAAGCGTAATGTTTGATCTTCGGCACCTGCAGATTTCCTTCCGTGCTCCGAAGGCTGAGCCCGGACTCGCGGATTTCCTCCACATCGCCGCGCATCAGGAAGTGCACGTCCCGTCCGGAATGGGCGAGCTTCGCTCCGTAATAGCAGCCAATGGCTCCGGAGCCGACCACGGCGATACGAAAAGGATGAAGCATTTAGCTCTTCGCCGCTAAAGTGGCCGGCCTTCAGACTGAAAGTTCCGGGTGATGAGCCGCGCGCCCTTGTTGAACGTCACGTAAGCCCAGGCCCATTGCATGAGCACTGCAATGCGATTGCGAAAGCCGACCAGGAAAATGATGTGAACGAAAAGCCAGGCCAGCCAGGCTAGCCACCCGCTAAAGTGGACAAAATTGAGGTCCGCCACCGCCTTGTTCCGGCCAATCGTGGCCATGCTTCCCTTGTTCCAATAAACAAAGCGTTGCGGCTTTCGATCCTCCATCATGGCGATGATATTTCGCGCGGCGTGCCGGCCCTGCTGCATCGCCACCGGAGAAACGCCCGGCAAAGGTTTGCCACCCTGCGGCGTGAAGCTGGCCAGGTCGCCGATTACCTGCACTTCGGGATGACCCGGGATACTCAAGTCCGAGTTCACGATCACGCGGCCTGCCTTATCAACCGGAACGCCCATGGTTTTCCCCACGAACGAAGCGGTGTTCCCGGCCGCCCAAATCTTTACGCGACAGGGAATGAATTCGTCTCCCACTTCCAGGCCCTCCTCGGTGAGATTCTTGGCGTGAATTCCAGTCCGCACTTCGACGCCGAGATCCTGGAGCTGCTTTAAGGCGCTGGCGGAAAGGTCTTCCGGGAAACTGGAGATCACCCGTTCGTCGCCCTCAACCAAAACGACCCGCGCGCTCGATGGATCGATGTGCTTAAAGTCCTTGTCCAGCGTGTAACGGGCGATCTCGGCGATCGCTCCCGCCATTTCAACCCCGGTCGGCCCGCCGCCAATAATCACGAAAGTCATGGCCGCCGCTTTCGCCGCTTCGTCCGTAATCTTTTCCGCGTACTCAAAGGCGAGGAGCAAGCGCCGCCGGATTTCCACCGCGTCCTCGAGACTCTTCAATCCGGGCGCCAATTTCTCCCATTCGTCGTGGCCGAAATAGGAATGACGCGCGCCCGTCGCGAGAATGAGATAATCATATCCGATTTGCCGGTCGCCGAGGCTAACTGTCCTGGCTGCCACGTCGACCGACTTGACTTCGGCCAGGATAACCTCGGTGTTCTTGCACTGGCCCAAAATCCCCCGGATTGGCGCGGCAATATCCGCGGGCGAAAGCGCTGCCGTGGCCACCTCGTAAAGAAGCGGCTGAAATAGATGGTGATTTGTCCGGTCGATCACCGTCATCTGGACGGCTTCTTTGGTCAGCATTTTGGCCGCCTCCAAGCCGCCAAATCCGGCGCCGACAATCACGACGTGCGGTTTCCGCGGATTCGCGTTCTCCATCGGCGCAACTTCCTATGTTGGGAATGGGAAGCGAGCGATTTGTTCCCGGAAAGCGGTTGTCAGGATGCGAAACTGCCTCTATCTTCCGCCCCTTATGCCGAAAGCGATTGCGCGGAGCAAAACTCGAAAATCTGTGGCGAAGCGGTTCAAAATCACCGGGACGGGCAAGGTCCGGCGTCAACACGCCTCCCGCAGGCATCTTCTCTCCTCGAAAAGCGCCAAGCGTAAACGCCATATGGCGAAGTCGGCGGAGGTGGACAAGACGGACACCTACCGGATCAAATCGAACCTGCCATTCGCCTGATCCCTCGGCTTCAGGCGGAGCCGGCGATCTAATAGGCGTTGCCGCGCCGGGAGTGCCCTCGAATCGGAAGAAAGTCCGTTGCGCGATGACTCTCTTTCGCGAACAGTCTGTTTCCGTCAGGGGCTATGGACTGAGGACTTACGAACCCCGCCAGAGCAGGAATGCAGCAACGGTAGTCTGATCCTCCTTGCCGTAGTTCTCTGGCGGACTTTTTTTTCTTTGTAGGCCGTATCTGGGAAACGGCAACATGAGTGAGCGGCGTCTGATACAGTCGCCCTGCAACAATGAAATTGCTAAAGGTCGAGACAGCGCGTTTTCGCATAGTGGTTGAGAAATGCGGCCAGCCGGAGGTGCACACGCTCTGGCAAAAACCGAAGACGGACCGGCATTTCCAGTCGCTTCTCAAAAACCACCGCGTTATGACAGTGCGCCCAACGGGTAGCGGAACCGATTTTGGGGAAGTCGGTTTCCAGCAAAAACCGGATGCGCGCTTTTTGGTCTTTCCAAAATCGCTCAAGCGGTTCGAAGGCAAGCGTATCGTGGGAATCGATTGGGAACTGGTGCAAAGTTGAGCCATGAGCGACAGCATCATCGACGAGGGAAGATTCTCGCAGGCCGCGCTCAGCCCGGACGATCTGGCTCGCTATTCACGGCATCTTATTCTGCCGGAAATCGGCCCCACGGGCCAGCGCCGCATCAGGGCGGCGCGGGTCTTGTGTCTTGGCGCGGGAGGGCTTGGCTCGCCCGTGGCGCTCTATCTGGCCGCTGCCGGCGTCGGCACCATTGGACTGGTTGATTTCGATCGAGTCGATCTTTCGAATCTGCAACGGCAGATTCTGTATGGAACAGGCGACGTCGGAAAAAAGAAAGCGGAGGCGGCCGCGACTCGCCTCCGCGAGGCAAATCCGGAAATCGAGATCATCTCGCACGAATGCCGGTTCACGAGCGAAAACGCGATGCAGATCGTTCCATCCTACGACCTGGTCATCGACGGCTCCGATAATTTTCCGACGCGTTACCTTTCCAACGACGTTTGCGTGTTCGCGCGCAAACCAAATATCTACGGATCGGTTTTTCGTTTTGAAGGACAAGCGAGCGTTTTTGCGCCGCATCTCGGAGGGCCCTGCTATCGCTGCCTTTTTCCGGAACCGCCGCCGCCGGGAGCTGCTCCCAGTTGTGCCGAGGCAGGTGTGTTGGGGGTGCTGCCGGGAATCATCGGGTTAATCCAGGCGACCGAGGCGCTCAAATTGATCGTGGGCGCCGGCGAGACCCTCGCAGGCCGTCTGCTCCACTTCGATGCCCTGCAAATGAGATTTCGCGAATTCAAATTGCGCCGCGATCCGGAATGCCCGGTCTGTGGCGATAATCCCACCATTTTCGCGTCGATTGATTACGAGGAATTTTGCCGGGGACCTGTCGAGAAGGATTGGTTCGCCGTGGAAGAGGAGATTTCGCCCATGACCGTTAGAGAACTAAAAAGAAAAATGACTGATGGCGGAGCGTTCACGCTGATTGATGTGCGCGAGCCGTATGAATACGAGATCGCGCGGATCCCAGGTTCCCGCCTGATTCCCCTGGGCGAACTGGAACAGCGCATGGCCGAGCTTCCCCGAAGCGGGGCGCTGATATTTCAATGTCACAGCGGGGGCAGAAGCGCGGCGGCCGCGCGCCTGGCGCAGGAGGCCGGCTTCGAAAATGTTTACAATCTCGAGGGGGGAATTGACGCCTGGTCCGTTGAGATAGACCCGACCGTGCCGCGATATTGAAGTTGGAGTCGGCACGCCATCGTGCCGGGGGGCCAAGCGACGATTACTCCCAACGGCCTGAGGGCAGGCCGTCTCCATAGGGCCTTCTCTGCGGGATTGTGCTACCGCGCTTCCTGTAATGCTTGCGCCAGCATTTCGGCGCTCGGCGCCTCACTCCACCGCCGGACCAAACGCCCGTGCCCGTCAAAGATGAAAACGGCGAATTCCGAGGAGGTCGGGGAAATTCCTAATTGCGTGCAAGGTTTGCCGTCGAAGTCCGCCACCACAAAAATGTCCTCCCTCGGATTTCGGGTCAGGTGCCGCTCCGTATAGGTTTTCTGCAATTCTTTCGCCTCCGCATCCAGCCGATGGCGGATCATGGCCGAGATCATGCCCCGAAACGGAGGGAAAATGTTCTGCTGAAAATTTACCAGCGTGATCAGCCGGAATTTCGGATCGCCGTAATACTGTCGCGGAACGCGATCCCCGACCGCCTGCGCATTCTCTTCATCCTTTCGCGTCGCGACGGTGATAATCGTGACGTGGCCATCCGCGGTAGAGAGCTGGCGCCGGTCGACGTCAGTAAAGGTCAGCGGATAAGTATTCCCGACGCGCATCTGGACGGCCTGAAGGGTGGCCGTCATGGCCCAGGCAATGAGGAAAAAATATTGCCCGGCGCGCGGAATCGCGCGTAAGGAAACACGATGAGGCGTGGTGACACCGTTGTGGTTCATGCGACAAGTAAACATCTCATGTTTGTGACTCGTTTCCTGAAGAACTTCGGGACTGCTCTTCTCCTTGGCCTTGTTCTCACCTGGATCGGCTGCGACCGGATGATCACTCCCCGGAGCGCGCAAATCATCAAAGACGCCGAAGCCAAAACCGCGGACGGCAATCATCTCCGGGCGATCACGCTTTACGAAAGCGCCCTCGACGATTCGCCGCGCGCCGCGGACATCCACTACCGGCTGGCGCTTCTTTATGACGACAAGATGCACGATCCGCTCAACGCGTTACACCACTTCAAGCGATACCTGACGCTCGCTCCCAACGGTCCGCACGCGGCCGAGGTCAAAAACTTCATGAAGAAGGACGAGATCGAGCTGGGGACGAGTTTGTCGGGCGATTCCGTCGTGAGCCGGGCGGAAGCGGCCCGGTTGAAAAATGAGAACCTGGCGCTGCACAAAGAGATGGATGAATATCGCGCCCGCCATCCGACCGAGAAAGCAGCCGAGATCAAACCGCCGGACAAAAAAAGCGGACCACCGGCAAAGACTTACGTCGTCCGCGAGGGCGACACGCTGGCGTCGATCTCGCGAAAATTCTACAAATCCTCCGGCCGCTGGAAAAAAATCCAGAACGCCAACAAGAGTTTGATCGACGACCCGGCCAAGCTAAAGCCCGGGATGACGCTGACGATCCCGTGAGGAGACATTGGTCGCGAAAGTTAAGGGCGTCCTTTGAGGCCTTTTTTAACGATGTAATCCTTGTATCTTGATCTCCCCGCATGACCACCATCACTCGCATAGCCCCCGATGTCGGTTGGCTGCCCGTCAGCTTCGTGAACGTCTACTTCATCGGCCGGCCCGGCGGCGCGTGGACTTTGATTGACGCCGGTCTTCCAGGCCGAACAACTCAAATTCTGGAGGCGGCGGAAGCCCGGTTTGGCGCCGGCGCGCGGCCGGAAGCGATCGTTCTTACCCATGGACACTTCGATCATGCCGGTTCGGCCCTGCCGCTCGCGGAACATTGGGACGTCCCGATTTATGCCCATCGTCTCGAACTACCCTATCTCAACGGAAAATCGGAATACCCGCCTCCCGATCCGACCGTGGGCGGCGCGATCGCGTTCCTTTCCCGCTTTATGCCGTCGGGATCGCGCAACCTTGGCGGCCGGTTGCGTGAGTTGCAGCCAAACGAAGTGCCCGGCCTGGCTGGTTGGGAATGGCTGGCAACACCGGGCCATTCTCCGGGCCACGTCTCGTTCTTTCGTCCGTCCGATCGAGTTCTTCTCGCTGGGGACGCTTTCGCCACCATGAACATGGATTCGTGGAGCGGACTGGTGACGGGCAAGCAAACTCTCTCCCGCGCCGGGACTCCATTTAACACGGATTGGGAAGCGACACGGCTCTCAGTCAAAGAACTGGCGAAGCTGCGACCGAATGTCGCAGGGTGCGGACATGGCATCCCGCGTCGCGATGCGGAATTGCCGGCTCGAATGGAACGCTTCGTGGAAAGGTTTCGCGCCCCTCTACGCGGGCGTTATGTCCGTCAGCCGGCCCGCACAGATGAGATGGGAATTGTCTCGTTGCCGCCTGCGCCTTTCGATCCGGTCCCGTTCGCCACGGCCGCCGCGCTCATCCTGGCCGGTGTTGCTCTCGGAGCTGGGTATCTCGACGATCAGCGAAGGAAATAGCGCCAAGGCGCTCTGCTTTTGGTAGGGACGCCGCGCTGCGGCGTCCGTAACGTTTTCGCAGCAGTTGTCGGGTTTCTTCGGACGCCGCAGCGCGGCGTCCCTACCCTGGCCTAAGACAGCTCCAGCAGACTTCGCTGCCAGGGAACCAGCAGTGACGTGCTCTGGCTTTCATCCGCGGCCACGGCATCCAACGCTCCCCGGGGCGCAATAAACGACGGCTCGAGCCCATGTTTGTCCGCCACTGCATCGCGACGCCGTCGCAGCTCTTCGGCGGCCCGCTCCATCTCCCGCGTCGGGCGCGTCCCCGAACGCCGCCGGCGAACCGGCCATTCGGATTCCGGCAAACGCAACGCCCTTTCCGCCGCATCGCGAAAACCCTGACGCCGACGCGCGGAAAAATGGCGATGATCGGGAATTTCGCCGGCCGCGAAAGCTTCGGCCGCGCGCAATAACAGATGGTTTTGCAAAATGTGAAAGGCCGGACGGTCCGCTGCCTGGGCTTCCCTGTCGCGCCATTGCCAGAGCTCCCGCAAAATGGCTGAGGCAAGCCCGCCAAGTTTTCCCGAGCCGGAAATCCGCCACACTTCCTCTTCGTCTCGCACGCGGCGCACCGCCGTTTGCTCGAGGGCCCGCTCGCAGGATTGGCGAAACCATTCCAACCGACCGTGATCGCGCAATTCCGTCTCCAGCTTCTCCGCCAGCGGCAGGAGATAACGCGTGTCGTTCATGGCGTATTCCGCCATGTGATGAGGCAGTGGACGCTTGGCCCAGTTTGCCTTTTGCGAGCCTTTCACGAGCTCGACTCCAAAGTAACGCTCCACCAGCGCCGCCAGGCTAAACGCGCGGATCCCCAGCAGGCGCGCCGCGATCACCGTGTCGAAAATTCGGGAAGCAACAAAATCGAGGCTTCGGCGCAAGAGACGCAGATCGAAATCAGCGCCCTGCAAGACGATCTCCTTTGGCGCTAGAGCCGCCGCGAGCGGCGCCAGATCGACTTTCGCCAGCGGATCGATCAGGAAATCACCGCCCGGAACACTGATCTGGATCAGGCAAAGCTTCTCGAAATAGCAGTGCAGACTGTCGGCCTCTGTGTCGACGGCAACGCGATCGAGCGTTTCCAGTTTCGGAAGCAGCTCCGCGAGTTGTTCGTCGGTTTCAATCATTCTTCAAAATTCCAAATCCCAGGCACCAAATCCAGATAACATCCAATATTCAAATCCCGAATTCTTGCTCGGAGTCGCCGTTTTTTTCATTTCGCCGGATTGTGATTTGAAAATTCCTTGGGATTTGGTTTTTGGATCTTGGGATTTCTGCTCAGCGGAGTCCGCTGAGCAGCAGCTCGGCGTTCGTTTTCGTCGCCTGCAGGTTGTCGATCAGTTTCTCCATCGCCTCGATCGGCGGCAGCGCGGCCATCGCCTTGCGAAGCAATTGCACGCGTTCCCATTCCTCGGGGTGGTAAAGCAAATCCTCCCGGCGCGTCGCGGATTGCATGCAATGGATCGCGGGATAAAGCCGCTTTTCCACCAGCGAGCGATCGAGATGCAGTTCCATGTTCCCCGTGCCCTTGAATTCCTCGAAAATCACCTGGTCCATCTTGCTGCCGGTATCGACCAGGGCCGTAGCGACAATCGTCAGGCTGCCGCCCTCCTCGCAATTACGGGCCGCGCCAAAAAACTTCTTGGGTTTTAGAAGCGCTTTTGCTTCCACGCCGCCGGACATCGTGCGGCCTTTGCCGGTCTGGAGAGAATTATAACCCCGCGCCAATCGCGTGATGCTGTCGAGCAGGATCACCACGTCCTTCCTCTTTTCGACCAGGCGTTTTGCCCGTTCGAGCACCAGCTCGGCAACTTCGACATGGCGCCGTGAATTCTCGTCAAAGGTCGAATTATAAACGTCGCAATCCACTTCGCGCTGCAGGTCGGTGACCTCTTCTGGCCGCTCGTCCACCAGCAGAATGATAAGGACGATCTCGGGATGATTTACCCGAATCGCCTTCGCGATCTCTTTCAACAAAATCGTTTTTCCCACCCGCGGCGCCGCCACGATCAAACCACGCTGACCGCGCCCCAGCGGAGTGAGCAAATCCACCGCTCGCGCGCTGATCGAATTCGTCTTGGCGTTCTCCAGCAAGATTCGCCCCTGCGGATAAAGCGGCGTCAGATTGTCGAACGCGGTCGGGGCTTCCCATTCTTCCGCGGGAACGCCTTCGATGGTCGTGATCTCATCGAGCATGATCAGCTTCTCGCGATCGCGCGGCAGCCGCAAGGTTCCGCTGATTTTCTGGGCCGGGCGCAACTGTAATTTCTGGATAACGGCTCGTGGCACTCCCACGTCTTCCGGCACCGGAAGAAAATTCAGGCGCGGCCAGCGGAGGACACCGAATGAATCAGGGCCGATATCGAGAAAACCATTCGTCGTGATCGGAATTCGGCGGCCCAGGGCGGCGCGAAGCAGGTCGAGAACGAGATGATGTCGCGAACGGCCGGCGTGGACCCGCAGCTCAAAAGTTCGGCAGAGCTTTTCGATCTCAGCCGCATCAAGGGCTTGGAGCTCATTGAGGTCGAGGCTCGCGGGAAGGACCGGGCCCTCACGGGTCGCTTCAGGCAGGTCTGCCGCGGCCGTGTTCCCGGCATGCTTCGGGGTTGCGTCTGCCGCCGACGCGGCAGCAGGCGCCTCCTCCGGAGTTGTTTCGCTTTCGTTCATCTAAGTTCTAACGTCCCTCGGTCCACAGTCGCGTCAGCAAACGCGCCTGCTCTGCCAGCGGTTCGCGTCCGCCGTTGTTCCAAACCACGTGGTCGGCCCGACTGATCTTTTCTTTGAGTGGCATTTGCGCATCGATCATCTGTTGCGCTGTCATTCGATCCAGGGAAGCTCCCCGCCGCACAAGGCGCTCGAGCTGCACCTCAGGCGAGCAGGCCACGACCACGACCTGGTCGCACAACGTTTCACCGCCGGTTTCATAAAGAAGAGGAATGTCAGCAAAAAATAGCTCGGTGGAGTGGCGACAGCGTTCGGCTTCGAGGCTCCACTGACGGCGGATGCGCGGATGCAGGATTTGCTCCAGCGCGCGTTTCTTTTCCGCGTCGGCAAACACTATCGAGCGGATCGCCGCCCGGTTCAAGTCCCCGCCGCCAGAATAAACGGATGGGCCGAATTCTGCCTCGATCAGTCCCCTCACCTCCGGGTCGCGATCGGCCAGTTCTCGCGCGGCCACATCGGCGTCAAAGAACCGCGCCCTCGGAACGATCTCGCGCAAGGCGGCCACGAAGCACGTTTTCCCCGTCGAAATTCCTCCCGTAATTCCTATAGCCGGCATGCGCAGATATGAACACCTCTCGCTTCGCTGCGGCAATGTCGAAACCCTGGATCGACGTTATTTAGCGAAAACAACCATCCAATATTCCTAGGCGACGGCCTCTCGGATAATGAGCCCGGACTTCTCCAATCCCTCGAGGATTTCGCCGATCCGGTCCGCGGACACGCTTTCAACTGCTGATGCCACCTCATGGCCATAAAAACGTCGCCTCCGGGCAATGTATTTGAGCGCGAGCGTTCCCTCAACGGGCAACTCGGTTCGTCTGGTTTTTCGGCCGATCTTCGTGATCAACCGGACCTTCTTCTCGCCGTCCGCTTCGATCACCTGCGTGCGATACTTGAGTGCTCTTAGCTCAAATGACGCCGTTAGCGATGCGCCCCACTTCGCCAGCAGGTCGTCGGCGCTCATCCGATCCGCTGCAGTCTGGACTTCTTGGATCAACTTCTTCAAGCGCTGCCGCTTCTGGTCCTGCCCGGCGGTCGACCCAAGACCAAAGGCTAGTTCACGAGCGTCATCAACTGCGTTCAAGTGCGCCTTGATTTCATCGCCAAGCAGGTCACCCCATGAAGGCGGCTCGACGGTGTAAAGAAGCGATAGCGATGGCTCGTGATTGACAGTCGCATGCCAATAGCCCGGATGCAGATACACGAGGGTGCCTGCGCGCGCCTCGAAGCTCTTGGATCCTCTCGGCATCTTCGACGGCAAGGGCTGCCTTGTATAAGCCGCCATTTCGGGGTCCACCTCCATCCCAACACTCCAGCCAGCGTGCGGATGCCTGAGATGAGTATTCTTTGCCATTCGCCATTCTTTGGCGCCAATTAGTTGGATGTTGATAGTCACGTTTGGATCAAAATGAACTGCCGAGCCCGCTCCCTTTGATACGAACGCCTCAAAGAACACCTCGTCTCCTCTCAGGCCCAAATCGAGTTCGAGACGGCGGGCAAACGGTTCGAGGGCAGGGACGTGCTCTTCCACATGCGACAGGTAAAGGGTGTAGCCGCTCTCATAAAAATCCGATAACTGGTGCGCCTCGGCTTTAATCAATGGGTTCTTGGTATCCCGCGGCGCCCAAGCTTCCGCGGTGCCGCGCCACACCTCCAGGATTGCCTCGATACTCCGGAGTGCTGGAATTTCCGCGATTTGGCTGAACCGTTTTATCGAACCGTGCCCGACGTACGGTTGCTTTTGCCAGTACTTGGCCATGAACTCGCCCGGCGACAGCGGATGCAGCAGTTCAGCCAGTCCGAATGTTCTCATCGTTAGCCTCCATTACCAGCCATCAGAACTCACCGAAGATTCCGCCCCTCAGGCAGAGCTTTCGGGCTGGAGAGAGGCACGTCATTACGAGAGGGGTTTCTGGGGGAAGGGTCGCATGAAAAATGGGCAGAAATGGTGCTCACTTTCAATCCTAAAGTGCAAGCGGCCACATCGGCGTCAAAGAACCGTGCCTCCGGAGCGTCTGGTTAAACGAGCCGCGCCAGGCGTTCCGCTACTTTCGGACTCGAGGCCTACGGTGCGCCGCGATCGTAGACTTCCACAACACCGACGCCGGTGCCGTTGTCCGCTCCGGAAAGGAGCGCGGTGTAAGCGCCCGGTGGCAGGGTGGCCGCGATCGCGGATTCGAGCTGGTTTGTCGGCGCCAGGCCAGCGGCGGTCAGTTCCGCCGCCTGGGCCGGGCTGTCCTGCCAATTGTTGTTCGAAACCAGGAGCGTTCCATTGCTATCCCGCAATTCCAGCATCGGATTCGCCAGCGCGTTCGGCACCCCAAAGCTGGTCAAGCTCGGCCCGATTCCGCGCGCAACGATTCTATCACTCGCGCTATTACCTCCCAACTGGAAGCCGGCGATTACGATGTCGGCCCCAGTGCCGACAAGACCTCGCGTGCTGATATTAGCCAGCTTCGAGGGAAGAGACTGGCCGACATCATAAACCTCAACGACGCCAATCCCGACCCCGTTATTTTTTCCCTTGATAATGGCTGTGTAGGCTCCGGGAGGCAGGGTCGCACAAATGGCTGATTCGAGACTATTCGACGGCTGAAGGGAGCCACCAAAGTCAAAACAACCGCTTTCCGGCCAATTATCGTTCGTCATGGTGGCAAACCCTGCTGGACCGTGCAGCTCGAGCATGGGATCGGCCAGCGGATTCGGAACTCCAAAACTCGCCAAGGAAGGTCCGAGACCCCGGATGAGGACCGATTTGAGAGAGGTGCCGGTAACAATAAAGCCCGCGATCCCCACATTATCACCGGTCTGGACATTCAGGCGCGTCGAGAGATTGAGAGGCTGCGACGCGGGGGTAGGTGTAGCCGTCGGCGTCGAGGTTGGCGCTGGAGTTGACGAAGCCGTAGCGGTTGGAGTCGGGGCCGGGGTTCCCGTCGGTGCCGGCGTGGCAGTCGGCGTTGGCGTCGGACTGCCGCAGGTCCCATCCGAAGCCGGAGCTTGAATCGGAACGGTCATCGGCGTCCCGGTCTTGAAGAAACCAACCGTCGCATTGGCTGACTGCGGCGGCTCGGGCGAATCGAAACGGAAAGTGTAGGACGTGCTCCAGCGAACCGCATTCGCGTTCTGGTTTTGCGCAAACGTCTCCGTGGTCCAGGTCACATCGCTGGCCGTCTGGGCGGGAGTCCAAGGGGTGTTGCTATAGCCTGTGTTGCCCACCGTGCCATCGTTGGCGAAACCGGGACTGTTTTGCGGCGCATGAAAACCGACGTTACTTACCGTGGCCTGGCATCCCAGCGGAACACTGAGCGACTGCACCGCGCGATCGAGGTTCTGATTGTAGATAACGTACTCGTAATGATAGAGCCCGGACGTCGGGCCCGAGACTTTGTAAGCAATGAAGGCACGGCCATCGACGCCGGGCGCGGGCTCGATGGGGACCACCGTCGCTCCCGTCCAGGCGTTGACTGCCGGGGACATTCGAACTGTGGAACCCACCGTGCTGAACGAAAAGCTGGTCGTGCCGGTCACATTGAAACGCCGGTAGGAAGCGTTGTTATACATGTTGCATTGCCCGGGATGGCTTTGGCACCAGGTGTACTCGTGCGGGGCGACGTACTGGACCTCCGCATAATAGGTGGCGCCCGGATTCAGCGACGTGTTCAAATCGGCCATTTCCACCGTGAGCCGATGGGCAACCCCGTTATGGGTGTGGCCGGTATGGCTGTTCGCCGTTGAAGGGAAGGCGCCCGTGAACGGATTGATCCAGGCTCGCGAGCCTAATTGGGTAAAGAGCGCGCCCGTGCTGGCCGCGTAGGTGTCGGAGCAGTTCTGCCCAAGCCTCGACTGGTCTGGATATTCCTGGCAGGCGGTGCTACAGACCTGGAACTGGTCGGCCCCGAACGCATGCTTTGCCCAGCCCTCACCGATTTGCTCGAAACGCTCGGTGTTGCTTGCTCCGCCGTTGACTCGGTAGAGACTCTGCATAATCACCGGATGATCGACATTCGGCAGCTGGAAGAAATTGATTGGCTCGTCGCCCTTATTGCAGGAGGTCGGTGCACAGGTAAGCGCTATCTGCGTGCCGACAGTGCTACCGGAAACTTGCACCAGCCCGGAGAGGTCTCCGGTAATGATATCGGGTCCCGGGACAAGAGCGCCATCTGGATCGCTCTCAGCCGGCAGGGTGGTTGAGCGGGCCGCGCCGTTGACCAGCGTCGTGACCTGGATCGGAGACACGTTCGTGCTGACGGAAATTTCGCCCACCATCGCACCCGCATCCGCTGGCCGGCCCACCTTGGCCGCATAATCCCGCGACATCAACAGCCTTCCGCTCTCGATCTTCAGTGAACGGGTCGCGGCATCGTATTCGTAGAGATGTCCTTCGACATTGAAAAAGGCAAAGCCCGTTTTCGCGTCGCGCACCACCAGGTCATTTGATTCGTTCGGGGCGATTTGTTCCAGGACGAGCTGGCCGGATGACGAATTCAGCGGCTCCGGAAGAATGACGGAGTTCTGGCCGATCAACGGCATCGACCCGGCCTCGGGTCCACGGAGCGCGTCGTTAAAAACCTTGATCGTGAAAAAGGAATTGGGCGCCACGTCGAAACGGAGCGTTTCCCGTTTCGCTTCCGAGGCGTCAGTGCGTTTCCCATTGAGCCGGTCCAAATCGAGATTCATCGCCACACTTCCCTTCGTGACGACCATTTTTTCGAAGGTCCCAGTCTGCCCGTTTGAATTTTCCTGCGGAACACGACCCGCGGATTTCTGCCAGCAAAAGGCGACGAGCAAAAGCAACGGCAGCGTGAAGTAAGCGAATATTTTTCTAAGCATTGTCGTAATCCTGCGGTTTATGTCTGTTCGGAAAGCGAGGCATCCCTTCCGTCAAGACGACGGTTCGCGCGTAACGCGAGCTCTGAGAGACATCTTACATAGGATGCGCACCAAAGCAGTTTCTTTTTTCAATTTTCTCTTACTCCCGCGCTCCGGAAAAAATGCGTCAGTCCAGCTTGTAGACCTCCACCAAACCGACGCCGGTCTGGCCGTTTTTGCCGGCCACGATGGCGGTGTAGCTCCCCGGCGGAAGAATGGTGATCACGATCGATTCGAGATCGTTCGAGGGTGCCAGGCCCGTCGCTCGGATTTCGGTTTCCTGCGACTGGCCCGTCGAATCGTTGATCTTCCAATTGTCGTTCGTGGCAATCGGGTCGCCATTGGCGTTGCGCAAAACAAGAGTGGGATCCGGTAACGTTTGCGGGACAGACAAGGAGGGACCGATCGCGCGCATCAACACTTTGCCGCTACCCGTGCCGGCCGGTCCGAGAATCAAACCGCCGATCATGACATTGTTGCCCATATCGACAAATCCGCGCGTGCTGATGTTGCCCAGCTTCGAGGCGCTTGCCTGGTCGAGGTCGTACGCTTCGACCAAGCCGATGCCGGTCCCGTCATTCGCTCCTCTGACGATCGCGGTGTAGGCGCCGGGCGGCAGCGTCTGGACCATGGCCGACTCCAGGTCGCTCGTTGGAGCAAGTCCGGTCGCCCGGAGCTCAGCCTCCTGCGACTGGCCGGTCGCGTCATTGATTTTCCAGTTGCTGTTGGTCACCACACTGCCGTTCGGGAAATGCAATTCCAGGGTTGGATCGGATAACGCGCCTGAAATCGGCACTGATGGGCCCATCCCCCTCAGCATTACTTTCTTCGAGAAACCCCCGGTAATGATGAGGCCGCCGATCAATACGTTGTCGCCGGTCAGGACATTGAGCCGGGTGGCAATGTTTAGTAACTGGGTCGGAGCGGCGCCCCCGACCAGATCGTAGCCCACGACATCGAGGTTAATGCCTTCGGGCGACGTGGCGGTGACATCCGAATACTGGCCCGGGCAGCTTGAAGCATTTTGGACATACGGGTTGACCTGCGGGCAGGGATCACTGAGCCAATCTCCGAAATCCTGGCCGGCAGTCTGGTTGAAATCGACGATGTTGGTCTGGCCGCCGTTGATCGAAAAATAGCGCGAGCCACTGCTCGTCGTGTTGCGCACCCCGGGGGAAGCCCAACTGAAGAGGTCCTGGGGTTCAAGATTGGAACTGACTCCGATGTACGATGAGAGACCGAGGACCTCATCGATCTCGTGTTCGAGAGAGCGGACCGCATCGAATTTGTTCGACGGGGTCGGACGGGTAAACTGGAAGCCGACGCTGGAATTCAAGGTCACGATCCCATCGTACGGACCGCCCGCTCCGACATTCCCGTTGGAAAACATTGCGGGCGGGGTGTTCAACCCGACGGCCCGGCCATCCGCGCTCGAGGGCTCCACCGAAGTGGAGAGCGGGCTCGTCGGCAGGGTGGCATTTGCGCTGCTGTCATTCGCCGTTTTCGCATCCGCTCGAAGCGCGTTCACGTAGGTGTTCCACGGGATCGTATAAAAAACGAACCGGCTCGAAGCGACGACGCCGGCAGGCAAGGGGGTACCGCCGGGATTGGTCGACGCAAACCGGAAATAGATCGAGACCGTCATCGACTCGCTAAACAGGGCCTGATAATTCGCGATGGCCTGGTTGATGGCCGATTGAATCGCGGCCGAGTTTGGATTGCTCGTGATCGAAGTGTCGAAGGTCGGATTGATCACGAGCCCGGTGGTGGGAACCTGCGGGGCGGATCCTGCCTGAGGCTTCAAAGTTGGGGCGGTATAAGATTCAGGCTCCCCGGCGGTAGCGGGCGGCGGGTTGTTTGCGAGAACGCTGCGCTCTCTCACTCCCATGTCATAGGGCGGGACCGTGATCGGCGAACCCCCGACGTCGCCCTTCGACTGCGGCACTCCCATCACCCCCACACTAAGCACGACGAAGAGCGGCAAAATCGCTCGCGCAGCCCGGCAAAGTGCGGCTGTTATCGGCAAACGCAGCGCATTGAAGGGCATCATCATGAGCGAATACACGGTAAAGTAATCGCTCCCGGCGTATCGAATAGGAGAATCCCATTCTTTAAGCCAGCAAACGAGCAGTGTATTTACGCGAACTACGGAACGTGTCAACCGCCGCTTTTCCGCCCTAAATGCTATTTCTTCGTGAACGGCACCTCAGGCAGGATCGGAGGTTCGATCACATCCTCCGACTCTTCGATTTCTTCATTCGAGTTTACCGGTTGGCCTCCGGGACTGATCAGGCGTGCCGTCACGAAGATGATGAGGTTCCGTTTGATATGTTGATCGATGTTGGTGCGAAAGAGGCGGCCAACCAGAGGGATGTCTCCGAGGAACGGGGTGCGGTCTTCGGTCTTTTGCACGTCTTCGCGCATCAGGCCGCCCAGCACCACGGTCTGCCCGTCCCAGATACTGACGCTTGTGGTTACCTTGCGCGTGCTAAAAATCGGCTGGTTGATGACATTTGGCGTGATGACGTTTTGGGGGGTCGTTCTAACAACGCTCGCCACCGTGTCCAGGAAAGATGAGGAAGGTGAGAGGATCGGACTGCCATAATTAATGAAGCCCTCGAACTCGACCACCTGAGGCACGAGATTCAAATCGATCGTGATGCCGTCCGGGCCAATGACGGGTTCCACCTCCAGGGTCACACCGGTGTTGCGCGTCTCGAAGGCCGTCGGCGTCGTGGGAGTAACCGGCACGCTGGTGGTCGAGCCAATTGGAATAAGGTCTCCGACAACGTTGGTGCTGTCCGTTTTCACCGCCCCAACCGTCTGCGGGATCTGCGGCGGCTGAAATTGCGTCGGATAACGAAACTCCCGAACGATCTCGATGATGGCGCGCTGTCCGCTCTTGGTCATGACCCGCGGCGCGGAAAGAAGATCGACCCCCTTCTTCTGATTGAGCGCGCGCACCACAACTTGAAATTGCGGATCCGTCAACAATCCACCGAGCCCAAAGATGCCGGGAGTCAGTGCCTGGGAAGCGCTGACTCCCTGCAGCAGGGAATCAATCGCGCTGCCATTGATCGCCAGATTCCCACTGCGATTCCCTGCCGTCACCGGATTCAAACCGGAGACCGGAAATGGATAATCCGCCTGGTTGACCGCCGTCCCAGTCCCGGTGGTGCCGCCGTTGCCGGCCAACTGGTTGTTGCCCCCAAAAGTGAACGGGCCCAGGAGCCAATCGAAACCCAATCCTTTGAGATTGGTTTGGGTGATTTCGACAAATTTTGCTTCGATCTCCACCTGTTTCGGCCCGGAGATGTTGGCCTGCTCCACGATCGCGTCCACCAGCTCAAGGTTGTCGGTGGTGTTCCGCACGATGAGGCGACTGGTTTGCGGAAGAAAGTTCGCGCTCGATCCGGGCACCGAAAAGGAAACACCCTGGCCCTGCAAAAACTCCTTCGCGCCTTCGCGGTTTACGAGCAAACGGCCGCCCGTTGATTCCTGCGTGTCCTTGGCGGTTCCAGTCATGGTCAATGCCGCTTTGGCGCCGGTGGTCGAGGGTTGATTCAAGGCCGAGCCACTCGGATTGAGCGATCCACTGATAAACCCCGGAGGCACCCGATATTGTTTCGTGATCAACTCATTGCTCAGTTCGCTCAGGGGAACGATCGAGACGGCATAGGGCTCGATCTTCACTTTCAGGCCGGCCTGGCTGGCGATGTAACGCAACGCTTCTCCCAAAGGAATTTGATTGAGCGTGATGGTAATCCGCGCGTCGGCCGGCAAATGTGGGGCTGCTGCAACAGACTCGTTAGGCTCCGCGGAATGATCTGCCGCCGCCGGGCTCGAGGTCGCGATCGTTTCGACATGAGCGCCCGGCGCGTTCAGACGCAGAACAATATCGACGCCCTTGCGCCCGTCCGCTCCGGGGTCGTTTTCCTCGGCCTGTTGCCGGAGGAATTCGAAGGCTTCGCGAACGCTTGCGTCCCGGAATTCGATTCGCGGAATGACGATCGTGTTCAATTTGTGCGTGATGCGCGCGGTCCCCGTCGCGTCTCTCGGAAACGTGTCGGTGTTAGTTCCGATGGTCTCGCCATATTTTTTCACCGGCTCTTCCCAGGCCTTTTGCACCTGCCACAACTGGCGCGAACGCGTTTCGTTGTAGGCTTCCTCGCCGTAGTGCGTTTTCGTCAGATTGATTTTCTCTTCCCCTCGCCGCGCCGCGACGTTGTAGGGATCGAGATTCAGGACCTGCTCGTATTTCTTAAACGCGAGGTCGTAACGCCCGCTGTTGTAATAGCCGTCGGCGTCGCTCAGCAGTTTCTTCACTTCCTCGACCCTGGCGATAAACCTCGGTCCAATGGTCCGGTTGAAATATCCGGGCTCCTGGAGGTGGGCCAGCAACTCAGCCGCGGGCCGGCAATTCGGATCGTAGCGATTGCCCAGAATTTCCCGGCAAATCGCTTCCGCCTCGGCGTATTTGCCCTCGGCAATCCGCTGCTCAGCCAGCTTGAGTCCGCTCGCACAAAATCCGCTCACGGCTTCGTCGTGAGGTTTTTCGCTTACCAGGGCGTCCGGCAGATATTGCAACGCCAGCCGAAACTCCTCGTGGGCCACGACAAAATTCCGTTCCGCCATGGCCGCCTTGCCCCGTGCGAGCGCTTCTTCGCCTCGCGGAAACGCCGCCTGGCGCCGCGCCGCTTCACGATCCGCGACCGTGCGGCTGTTTTGGGCGAACACCACCGCGCAGGACAGTTGCACAATTGCCATCGCGATGAATTTCCATGACCAGCTGTCTGATGTTGTTTTCATAAGGGGGGAACCAAGTAGGGGGTCTTATTTCTAACTAGGAGGGCCGCTTTCCAAGACGCCCTCCCAAATCTTTCTCCTCGGGTGCACGTTCTTCATGGGGTAAGCGGACCTACTTCGATCGTTTCGTTCGGCTTTTGCAGGTCGACGATTACGGCTTTGTCCGGATGTACTTCCACCAGCCGGTATTTGATTTGCCCTTCCGGATTCAAACTGAACTCGTGGTCCTTCCTTACCGCGAACTCTCGCCGCGTTCCCCAGAGATAGACAAAATTCGCCACCACCTCCGGGGAGATCATCACCTTCTCCTTCACCAGGCTGAATTGCTCGCGCGCTTCCAAATTCTCGAGAAGCAACTCGGAGACATCGACTTTCGTGCCGTAGCGGTTCGTCTCGTATTTCTCGCTGAATTTCACGAGCCGGAACTTGGTCCCGCGAATGACATCGCCGATCCTGAGAAACTGCGTCGGCTCTTTCAGGTCATTCGAGTTCAACGCAAAGGTGTCGTTGACCCAGGAAGCGAAAACGAGATGGAACGGCTCCCGGGCGGATGATTTCATCCTGAGCTTCGCGATGAAGGCCGGATGTGAAGCCTTGTCCCTCGGATCGGTACGGTATTGCCATTCCTCGAGGTTATTGAAGCCGTCGGCATCCGGATCCTGCCGAAGGACATCCGCTTCTGCGATGGGCAGGGCGAACTGTTCCAGCCAGTCGTTAGGCACGGGCGGATGGATGTCCGCGGATTGCAACGTTGCCGGCAAGCCATTCGCGCCGATAAAATGTTTCTCGGGAACGAAAAGGCCGGAACGGCCATTGAAAGTCCATTGGGCCGGCCGCCGCAGGCTCTCCATCGCTTCCCTCATTTCGACTGCTTTCGTCGGTGGCGACGCGTTCTTGGGCGGAGGCGACGACGGCCGCGCTGAAAATTCTGCGCTGAATCCAGAGAGATTGCGCACGATGAAGAACGCCGAACCCAGGAGAAATAATACGGCTACGAGCGCCGCCCCCCGATCGTAATGAGCGCGGATCCAGGTCATAAATTCTTCTGTAGCCGCGTCCCTGTGGGACGCGTGAGAGAAAACGTCGCGCACAGAGCGTTTGATGCGCGTCCCACAGGGACGCGGCTACAGCAAAGGCAGCGCACCGCCGTTTTCAAAACACGAACCTCACAATCTCGATTTTCGCCGTCGTCTCGATCCGCTCGTTTCCCACAATGAAATTGAGCCCAGGTTGCGGAGAAGACTTTGCGGCTGGAGGCCCAGGCGGAGTGGTGGAAATAATCCCCGGCGTGGCCTCCGGGACGGGCTCGTGCGGAGGCCCCTTCAGCTTCTCGTTTCGGACATGCAAAAGCCGAATGATGCAGAATTGCTCTTTCGCGCCGGCAATTTGATTGAGGACCCGGCGAGCCGCGGCCGGAGTGGAGACAAACGTGGCTTCCACGACGTTGCGGGCGAATGGTGGGGGCGGCGGCCTCGCTGACGTCGTGGTAATCGCCGGCGAAGGGGTTGGAATCGTCGATAGCGATCCCTGCTCTTCCGGCAACGGCGTCCGACGAAAAGCAGTCAACGCCTCTATCTGGTCTTCGATCAAATCATTCAGGAACCACTCGATCTGGCTGAGCTCCTGCCCCAGCAGCGGCGCCGCGAATTCATTCGGCAGCGCGGCGGCAAATTCTTCGAACCCCAGATAGAACTTGTCCGGCAACTTTACCTTACTGGCCCGCGCCTTCTGGACGATCGCGGACACCGCCACCCGAAGACGGGATTGGAATTCGTTCGGCTTCATCGCGGTCGCTGGCGCCACGCGCGATCTCAACTCCTCTTTGAGTTTGGCGAGCGCGATCGCGTACTCCTCAGCGTCTGCTTTCACCGTCCGCAGATTTTCCTCGCTGGGATACGGCGTGAGCCGTTCCAGTCGGTTCAGCTCCGCCGAGGTGCGATCGAATCGCATTCGGGCCGCATCCCAATGGCTCTTCGTGCTGAAGAGAAACCAGGCGGCTCCCAGCGCACCGGGCGCAAATAAAATGAGAAGCGCGCCGAGGAAACGGTTCGCGCGAAGCCAGTTCGTCAACGCTTTCATGGCAACGAAACCGCCTTCCTCAAATCGAGGCGCAGCTCATAGGGAAAGGCCCACTCCGTCTCATTCGGCGTGGCCGGCTTGATCACCTTGGCCTGGTTATTCGGATCGATGGCAAACCAGGGCGACTCGACCAGGTTGCGAAAATAATCGACCACCACTTCCTGTTGCCTTGGATTGAACAAATAGAGACCGCGCACCAGCAGACCGTCCAGGGCCGGCGGCGATGGAGTTGTTCCCGGGCGCAAGGGCGACACCGCCGGCATCGGCGCCGCGATCGGCCGGGTCGGGTAATGGTCTGAAGAGGCGATCTCTTTCCCGTTCGACGTCGGCACAAGTTCGGTGATCCAGATGTCTTCCCTGGGCAGGCGGGCATTGAGGTCCTCAATGATCTGAGGCCAGAAATTGCGATCGTTGATCGCGGCCACGAGCGGCCCGGAAACGCCATCCAGCGCCCCGGTTTCCTTACGCACCCCGTTCAATTGCCTTTCGATGCGTTGCAGCGCTTCAACCTTTTCCTGGAGACGCGCCGTGGCGCGGTCCGCGGCCTGCCTCGCCCAACTGAAATAGGCGCCCCAACTCAGCAGCCCCAGGACGAAGCAGGCCGCCGCCAGCACAAAATACGGGCGGCGCCGCTCCAGTTCCTGCCGCCGCGCGACGCTGGACGGCCGCAGATTTAGCTTCATCGGGGAAGGGTGCGCGGCCCGCAGAGCGAGACCCACCGGTTCGCCCAGCAGATGGCGGCACTTGGGATCCAGAGCCGCTGAGCCGGCGATGGCCACTTTGCGCAGAGGATCAAAAAAATCGACCGGCAGTTGCAGCTTTTCCTGAAAGAATTCCAGAATGCCCGGCGTGCCGGCCACGCCACCGGCGAGAAAAACGTGTTCCGGGCGATTACCGCGTTGCTGGGAGCAGTAATGCCCAATCGAGCGCGTCACTTCCGCGTGCAACCGCCCCAGGAGGTTCTGGGTAATTTTTGCCACCCGGGCAGCATCCTCATTCGTCGAAGGCTCTTCCCCATTGGAGCCGGCTACCGGATTGCGCTTCTTACGAATTTCGGCTGCGGCAAATGATTCCCCAAATTCCCGGACGATGGCGGCGGTCGCTGAGCTTCCGCCCAGGGGAACACTGCGCGTGAAGATTTTGCCGGGCTCGACAAAGAGCAGGTTCGTCGTGCGCGCCCCGATATCGACGAGGAGCGAGCATCCGTTCAACTCGCCATAACTGAATTGAAAGGCGTTATAGACCGCCATCGTCGCCAGATCCACAACCCGGGTCCGCAGTCCCGTTGCTTCCACGGCACGATTGATCTCGTCCAGCACCTCCGCCTTTACGGCGACGAGCACCACTTCGATTTGCTGACCGGCGCCGCCGCCAACAAGCTGGTAATCCCAGACCACTTCCTCGAGCGGGAACGGAACGTTTTGTTGCGCTTCGAAGGCGATGATCCGTTCGGTTTTTTCCTGGCCGATAGCGGGCAGTTCGACGAACCGCGAGAAGACGCATTCTTCGGCAATGGTGTAATTGACGTCGCCGCTCGTGATCTGAAGCTCTCTCAGCATGTCGCCAACCGCCGCCGTAACCTGGGCTGGCGTTATCCCTTTGCTGGCTGGTTCGACAAAAACGTCGCGCGATAAATAGCGGCACAGAATCAACCCGCCTGGCGGCTGGGCGCGAAACTCCGCGAGCTCGATGCTCTGCGAACCAAGATTGAGCGTGATGATGCGTGTCCGGGGGGACATGGCGAAGGGGGAACTGGATTGAGTTCCATGATTTGGTCGTAGCGCGTCAGATAAGGCAAGCCGAAAAGACGAAACGTTTGCAGTTGACTGCGCGCTTCGAGCCAACCACGATCAAGTCACCCCTTCGAATTTCCTCCCGCCCCCAATCCGCTCACCCCTTCCTCCGCCCCCCACCCCAAAAACAACCCACAGAAAGAAACCCCTGGAAAACCCCACAATGAAAACGAAACCCTCGCTTGTTCGCTCAATCGGCGCCCTCCTCGGGCTCCTGGTGTTGGCCGCGCTCCCAACCGCCCTGGGAGATCTTTGCAATCCGGCTCATGATCCAACTTGTGAACTGTATTACGGCAACCCCGTGACCGTTGAACTGGAAACGGATTGTCCCGTCGCTGCGACCATCTTTTATACCATAACCTTTAACGTGGCGAACAATACCGATCCTTGCCACTTTGGAAGCACCCCATGTAGCGACGGCGTTACCCATGCGGTTCCCAATGGCACCCACGTTCCAATTGGAAGCAGTGGCAGCACCCATATCCGGATGGTTGCCTGGAAACTGGGCATGTATGACTCAAACGTAGTAGTTTGCGACCAGACGCCCTAATGACGGGCGGCCTCGGGCCGTTGCTCGTCAGATTTGCTTTCGGACCCGTCGCCCGCGCCCAGCGACGGGTCGGCAGCCGCGGAAATAATCGATCGTCTTCACGATTCCCTCTCCGAAATTAACCTTCGGCTCCCAGCCGAGGACCTAGCGAGCCCGGGTGAGCAGCCGCTCAACGGGGGCCGGGGAGGTGTGGCTCCATCTTCAACACGGCTTCAATGTTATCCTTGATTCCGCGCCGAACCACCCAGCCTTTTCCCTCGAGACCTTCCGGCCCCTTGATATCCGTCCATTTCCCGTCTGCTTTCAAGACGGCGAGGCGGGAGCAGCCATAATATTGCGCCTGGTCGCCGCCTGGTTCGTCGAGATGCGCGAAGGAAAGCGCCATCGTGCCATCAGCAATCTGATAAATGAGCAGGTGCAGCAGAACCGAAGCGCCGAGGTTCGGACTATCGGCTGTAGAATTGCCCGCGATCAGCACCTCCTGCGCTCGCTTAACGGCAAGCCAATCCCACTCATGGTTTAGCTCCGAATGAATTACTCTGATCCCGGAGAGATGGGTCCCGGTCAACTGCGCGCGGACCACGATCCATCCTTTGACCGGGGAAATGAGCAGACTCTGGTAGAACTTGGGACTGATCGTTCTTTGCAATACCCGCGTCGGAATGACACGCATCTCCGGCAGAGTCCGAGTCTGGGCAGCGAAAGCGCTATCGACGAAAACGGCGCAGATCACGCCGAGGAATAAGGTGAGGAGACCGGATTTTGTCGGCGATGAGGTTTTCATAAGAGGAGAGATTTACTTTCTGGGTTGTGGCGGCCGAAAAACGCTATCGAATGCTCCCCAGCCCTATCTGGTGTCCCTCGAAACCCCAAGCACAAAATCCGAAATCCCAGGAAAATTCCAAAGCACCCAGTAGGGCGAGGTGATCGGCGTTGACTCCCTCTGCGCGGGAACTTTTGCCGAGATTCAAGCGACGGCGGTTACAAACCGCCGTTGCTTTTGGGGCGGTTTGAAAAGCGCCCCTCCTTGGTTTTCAAATCGGGGAAGCAAACTGCTTTTTCCCCTTTTTGGATTTTGAGGCTTACCTGGGATTTGGGATTTCGAATCGGCGTTAGACGATTCGTTCGCCCAGCTCGCCGCGCTCCAGGCAGCCCTTGAAATAGTCGATCGTTTTCACGATCCCCTCCTCGAACTTCACCTTCGGTTCCCAACCGAGCACTTTCTTCGCGCGCGTGATGTCCGGCTGGCGGACTTTCGGGTCGTCCACCGGCAACGGCTTGTATTCGATCTGCGATTTCGTTCCGGTGATCCGAATAATCTCTTCCGCGAATTGTTTGATCGTCATTTCCCGCGGGTTCCCGATGTTCACCGGCTCATGAAAATCGCTCATCGCCAGCCGGAAAATTCCATCGATTAGATCCGACACGTAACAGAACGAGCGCGTCTGCGAGCCATCGCCAAAGATGGTGAGCGGCGTCTCGCTCAACGCCTGGCCGATGAACGCCGGCACCACCCGCCCGTCGCGCAACCGCATCCGCGGGCCGTAAGTGTTGAAGATCCGGACGATCTTGGTGTCGATCCCGTGATAGCGGTGGTATGCCATCGTCATCGCCTCGGCGAACCGCTTCGCTTCATCGTAAACGCCGCGGGGTCCGATCGGGTTCACGTTCCCCCAGTAATCTTCCGTCTGCGGATGAACGAGCGGATCGCCGTAGCATTCCGAGGTGGAAGCGAGGACGAATGTCGCCTTCTTCGCCTTGGCGAGCCCGAGCGTGTTGTGCGTCCCAAGCGCGCCGACTTTCAACGTCGGGATCGGCAGTTCCAGGTAATCGATCGGGCTGGCGGGCGAGGCGAAATGGAACACGTAATCGATTTCCTCCTCGACCAGGATGTAGCTCGAGACGTTGTGTTTGATGAACCGGAAATTCTCGTTCCCGCCCAGATGCGCGATGTTCGCCGGGTTCCCCGTGATGAGGTTATCGATCGCAATGACCCGATGCCCCTCCCCCAGGAGCCGGTCCGTCAAATGCGATCCCAAAAACCCCGCCCCACCGGTGACGACTGAAACTTTTTGTGCGGACATGCTCCGCATTTCTTAATTCGAGACCGATTCCTTGGCGAGCGATTTTCGGTTGCCAAGGTGGATCGAGCGCTCCGCCGCTCGATAATTGAAGCCCCGCAGCCGAAACACATCATCGAGCGGCGGAGCGCTCGATCCACTTGGGCCTGTCTTCACGTCGTCATCACTCGGGCAAGGCGACTTTCTAATTGTCGCCAGGGACGGTAAGAATATGCTCCGGCCAGGTTCCCGCTGCGAGCTTATCTATACAGCCGGCCGAGTCAGGCTGAATGTCATCAGGCTCAACATTCATGAGCGAGGATCCCCTCCAGTATGCTGGGTTTGGCGTACGTTTCCTTGCTAACCTGTTGGATTTCGTCTTTTTCTTGCCGCTCTTGGCATTGACCACCTGGGCCAGTTCAAACTTCCGCCTCTTCGGGGTTTACTACATTTCGCCGGGGACGTTGTTCGGATTGTTTTACCATGTCTACCTCGTCCAGCGTTACGGCGGCACCCCAGGAAAGCTTATCGCTGGCATTCGCATCCGCAGGTTGGACGGCGAAACAACTGGATATCGCGAGGCGGTCCTGCGCTACCTTCCGGACGCCGTTCTTGGCGTTCTTGCCGCCGTCGCTATGATTCTTCCGAGGCTTCAGGTCAGCGATGCCGAATATAAGTCTCTGCCCTTTCGGGAAGTGAACAGGCGCATGATTCAATTGGCGCCTGCATGGGCCACGCCTTTGCGGTGGATTACGCATACTTGGGTCTTGAGCGAGCTCGTCGTATTGCTGACTAACCACAACGACGTGCGATCCACGATTTCATAGCAGGAACGGTGGTTGTTCAAACATCGGTCAACCAACCGCTCCAGCCAGCAGCCCCCCGGTAATCAATTGAACAAGGGAGAACTGGCAGGCGGTTCACCTCGCCACCGCGAGTCCGTCCAACCGGCGGACACGGCGAATTCGTCTCCTGAGAATCTTTAAATCTCGGCGGTTTGCTTCGGGTAGACTAGGCGCTGGCAATTCGATACGATTACCTCGTGAGACTTGTTCTCCCCATCGTCGTTGCCGGATTGGTCGCTGCGCAAGCGGTGGCGGCCACAGACCATCCATCAGTTGGTGAATTGCTGGCCTTGAAGGGACCGGCGTTGTTCAAAGCGGCCGATGACGCGGATTCCTCGCTTGAAGAATATTCCACCGCGGACTTGATCAGGATGACAGCGAAGCTGGGCGACGAACAAAAAAATGCCTCCGACAAAGATCTTCCAACTCCCTGGATAGTATTCTCCCGCTTCTTCGAGGCAGCCTGCGAGAAAGCGACCTCGAAAGAGCTGGACCAGGTCATCGACATTTACGTGCGGCTCCCGCAGGGGGCGAATGCCAAGACATTTCCTTTTCCGACGTTGGCCGCGGCCTGGATTGCGCGCGAGATCGCCCCTCTGGATCTAAAGGTAACCATCCCGCAGGAAGACATATCGCCTAACCCAAGCATTCAGGATGCATCGCCGGAATTGATTTCCGCGTGGAAGCTTTACAAAAACGCCACGCGCAAGGCGGACAAGCTCCTGCAAAGAGAACCGGACGCGCGCACGATCAGCTTCCAGACAAATGAAGCAGCGTTTCATCGACTGATCGATGACGTGCTCCTGAAGCGCGGCGACAAATTAGTCGAACGACTGGCTGAATTCACGTGGGGCGGCTGGTGTGGAACGGGCGCTGGTTCCCTGGGCGAACCACAGTCGATCGGAGAGTTCATGGCGCTCTTGCAGGAGCGCCGTCTCGACGAAGCCGTGGGAGCCGCGATTCGAATGGCAACCGAAAGGCCCGTTAGGGTTGGGGACAAGAATCCGAGTGCCCGAATTCAGTTTTTGAAAAAGTGCGGCCTCGATTGGGAAGCAATTCTCGCCGGAAGCTTATTGAAGGTCGACGATTCTGAATTCCCTGGCCTCTGGTACACACCGTCGCTTACCGAACTTGCGGCTTACGGTTCCGAACGCTCCTTGGCGTTCATCTCCGAACTAGCGCTGCGGGCAAACCCCAGAGAACGGCGCGAGTACACTTATGCTTTGATGGCTTTTCTCCCGCCGGATCCTGACAAGCTTGTTTGGTCATCGGGCGACATTATTCGTCCGGTCGCGATCACAATCCCTACTGAAGCGAAGGCCAGGATTGTCAGCCTTCTGCGTACTTTTGCCGAATCGAATCCGGACCGGGACATAGCAGAAGCGATTGTGGCTGCTCTGGCCCGCGCCAACTCCCCGGAGACGAAACCCGCCTTGCGTGTTTTGTTAAATAATCCGTCTGAGCGAGTCGCCGAAGACGCCGCAAAGGCGCTCAGAAAACTGGGCGAAGATGTCCCTCCACCTGCCCGCCGGCCGGTTCGGTTCAGAATTCTTGCCAACGGCAAACCGCTTCCGTCTGGCACTTCAGTGAACTGGGGGCTTTTCGCAGGGACTTGCCTCCTCTCCGCTTTCGCTGACGTGGACTCAACGGGCATTCTCAACCTGGCTCGCGAGAATTTTGTGAATCGTCGCGATGCCATCACCATCGAACTCCGTAACGGCGAGTTCAGGGACGTAAAGGCGCTGACTTTTTCCGTGCAGCTTCCGATTCCACAGAATTTGGATGAACTGACAGACGTGAACGTCGACGTGGTCGCGATGCGATTGCAGATTGAGCCAAGCCGCAAGCAGTCTCCGGAGCAATCCGAGGCGCGAGTACGTATTCAGAAACATAACAAACCGGATAGTGAGGAGGGCGAAGCTTATTGGGACCTGCCAATGAACGAATTTCAAGCGCCTCTTGCCGAGCCCGTCGTTTTCTCTATCCAGAAGGGCACGTATAACCTGGAGGTTCTGGCATCTGGCTCGGCACGACATCGCAGCCTATTCGACGCGGTAATGCCTGAAGGAGCAATCCACGTTTCCCTCGCCCCGGGCGCAGATCTCCGTTTCGAGCCGATCCGCCCCGATGGCGAACGCGAGACTTCATGGATCCTTCTCCAGGGCGGCAAGGAAGTTCCTGATTATCGCGTGATTCTCGACGAGGACAAGCCTTACCGAGGACTGCCGATCGGCTATTATGTTCTCCACATTAATTCGAGCGTCGAAGAAGCGGCGCGACGGGGCGACGATTTTGCGCCGCTCCAGCCTTATGCCGGCAAAGATATTCCCTTCCGGATCACAGCGGATACTCCGGTGATCGATCTCGGCGAAATTCGCCTCGACCCGGTTAAGTAATCCGTGATTTCGATGTTTCATTAGAGTCTCTCGCATGAACTCCGGTCAGAAGCGGGCCATGGCAACATTGTTGGTTCTGCCGAGCCTTGCGCTTTACGGATGCACACGTTCGCGTGAGGCTGCGGGAGAAATTCGGCGCGCGTCACTTCACTCCGGCGTTTGCACAATTCACCACGTCCCGCTTCGCCGGGTTACGATGTACGAATTCAGTGACTCCGTGCCATCGGATCCGAACCTGACGACTTACAAACTTGAGAGGCAATTTCCAAACGCCGAACTAAGACTCGAGCTCAAGAAGTCGCGTGAGTACCGCAAGGCTGTAAAAGGGGCGGTGTGTTCGGTCTGTCGGCAGCAAAGCGAGAAATACCTTGCCAGTCATCCCGATGCACCGTGATCCGATGCATGACCGGGCCAGAGAGCTGATTAGTGAGCTGCGCCTGGAGCCTCATCCCGAGGGGGGCTACTTCCGGGAGATTTTCCGATCGGCGTTTAAGGTCCAGCCGTTGGATGACAGATCAGCGCGGTCCGCGTTGACGACGATTTATTTCCTGCTCCTGAAGGGCCAGCACAGCCGCTGGCACCGGGTCGCTTCGGACGAGGCCTGGCATTTTTACGAAGGCGATCCGCTCGTGGTCTATTGGATCGATCCGCAGAATGGGGTGCACGAAGAGGTGCTCGCCAGCGGGGCGCGAAAGGGCCGTCCTGTTTGCGTGGTTCCGGCGGGATGCTGGCAGGCGGCGAAGCCGCGCGGTGAATTTAGCCTGGCGGGATGCACGGTCGGCCCGGGATTCGATTTTCAGGATTTCGAGATGGTTTCTCCGGGGTCGGCGATGCTGGCTCGGATCACGGCGCTCAACCCGGAGTTTCGCGAGCTGGTTTAGCCGACACCAGGCAGGATTTCATTCGGACTCCCGCTCGCGCGTCTGTTCCGACGGCGCAAAAGCTCCTCAAGCGCGGCTATCGCCTGGCCATTCGTTGCAACTGGCCTGCCCGCACGAACCACCTAACCAATCGACGGAGCCGATCGCGAGACCGCGCCCTCATCAGCGGTCTAACGACTCCGGTCCATCCCCTTCGTCAAATTGTTATCCTGGTGTTGCTGCAGATTATTGACCTGTTCCTTGGTGACGTTGCGTGAGTCCTCAGCCGTCTTTCTGTCCGCCGTCGGAGCCACCTGCCCAGTGATGTTCAAACCAGCTCCGACCACTACCTTCAGGGCCACTCCGCCACCGAAGAAATTCTCTCCCGGAACAGTGGCAGCCGCGACCTTCTTCGTCCCCGCGGAGACGACGATCGCGTAATGGTTGCCCTTCATTCCGCCGCTACTCGATTTGAACTGCACGACGTAATTGCCGGGCTTGAGATTCGCGGTCGCAAAGGTCCCGTTCGCATTAGTCGCGCCTTTGAAGGCGGCTTTGCCGCCGGCGTCCGAAACCGTCACGTCCATGGGAGGGACCCCGCCATAGGCCATACCGGCCCCAAGGAGAACAAAAGAGAGCAGGATGCCACGGATCAGGTTCGTCATGTGAGGGAGAGTGGCGGCAGGGCAAAGGATGTCGAGGATAAAAGGGGAAACAGGGTTGCCCATGGCTTGATCAACCATCGCGATTGCCCAATTCGGTTGCTTCGGGCAGGATGCGCTCCGTGAGAAGTTTTTTGATTTCGCTGGCTGCCGGGCTCTTAATTTGGGCTGCGATCTGCCTGGTCGCCATCGCCTACGAGCCCAGCCACGTCGGTTCCCTGGTGGCGACGCTGGAAATCGTCGTCGCCTTGGTCCTGGCTATCGTTGCCTGTCTGCTTCTGCGACTGCGTTAAAATTTTCCTCCACTCATGGACCAGCGTTTCCTCTCCGAACGATTCCCGCGTTCGTCGGCTTACAGTCCGGAGTGGGTCGTCGCCAGCGTCAGCAGCGGCGCGAATGCCCTTCGGATCACGGAATGGCTCACGGAGAAACTCGAACTGCGACCGGGCATGCGCGTGCTGGACCTCGGCTGCGGACGGGCGGCATCATCCATTTTTCTAAACCGCGAATTCGGAGTGCAGGTTTGGGCGACCGACCTGTGGTTCGACGTTTCGGAGAATCTTCAGCGGATCCGGGATGCCGGCGCGGAAAGCGGCGTCTTCCCAATTCACGCCGAGGCGCGGTCGCTTCCCTTTGCGAAGGAGTTCTTCGACGCGGTGGTCTCGATTGACTCGTTCGTCTATTACGGAACGGACGACCGTTATCTGAATTACCTCGCCCGCTTTGTGAAACCGGGCGGCGCGATCGGCATCGCCGGGTGCGGATTGATGCAGGAGATCGAGGGCGAGGTGCCCGAGCATCTGCGCGCCTGGTGGGAGCCGGGAATCTGGTGCCTCCACTCGGCGGCCTGGTGGAAGCGCCATTGGGAGAAGACCGGTATCGTGACGGTGGAAATCGCCGACGACATGCCGGAAGGCTGGCGGGAATGGCGGGAATGGCAGCGGACGATCTGCCCGGAAAATGCCACCGAGATTCAGGCGGTGGAAGCGGATGCCGGAAATTACCTGGGCTACGTTCGCGTAATCGGCCGCCGGTCGGCTGGCGCAAAGCTGGAAGAGCCCATTGCGTCAATGCCATTCCAATACACGCACGCGCCGCTGCGGCGGGAGTCGTCGCAATAATTCCTGGCGCGAGCGACGCGCAGACGGTTGCCGCTCATTGAATTCCGTTGCCTCTTGGGCACCCGGCAAGTAAAACCGGGCGGGCTTGGCCTCCTCTATGGCGCGTGACGTTTTCATTTCCCACTCGGCCCAGGATAAAACAGTAGCGGAAGCCATTTGCACGGCCCTGGAAAATGCGGCGATCCGGTGCTGGGTGGCGCCGCGCGATGTCCGGCCGGGGCGTTCGTTCCCGGGCGAAATCACCCGGGCCATTCAACAATGCAAAGTGATGGTGCTGGTCTTTTCCAGCCATTCGAACGCCTCGGAACAGGTGCTGCGGGAAGTGCAGCTGGCGGTGGATTCCCACCTGCCGATCGTCCGGTTCCGGATCGAGGATGTCCCGCTCACCGACGACCTGAGATATTACCTCAGCACGCCTCATTGGCTCGACGCCCTGACGCGTCCGGTATCGAAACACATCCCGCGCCTCGAGCTGGCCGTGAAGGAATTGCTCGAGCAAGCGGCCGAAGACGACGGCGCAAAGGCGGCTGTCGTCGCTAGCGCGCCGCCGCGATCATCTGCGGCCGGGAGTGAGCGGCAGACCGATGCAACCCAATCTGCTGGCCGCGGAAAGGTGCTGGCGATCGCCTCGGTGCTGGTCGTTCTCGCCCTCGCGGCCGCTGCCTTTGTCTTGCGCCGGCAGCCGGCGCCCGCGATCCCAAAGAGTGAGCCAACGGCGGCCCCAACCGTTCAGCCGGTGCGCACGCCCGAGCCAAGGCCAAGTCCAACCTCGACCCCAGAGCCGACGCTGGCCGTTGCTTCACCCACAGTTACCCCGGCCAGCAGCGTCGCACCGACCCACCCGGACAAGGCAGGTCCCGCCCCCCGGAACAATCGAACCTGGAAGGCGTGGATCGACGATTTTGTCCATTGCTACGTCCGAAGCAGCGAATCGAGTGACGTGGATCTCGCCACCTCGTTTTTCGCGCCGAAGGTAGACCTTTTCGAGGAAGGCATAAAACAACTGGATTCCATCCGGCGAGACACGGAAGCCTACAACGCGCGTTGGCCGTCGCGCCGCGCGACGATTCGCGGAGACGTCCAGCTGGGTGAAAAGGCGCCAGATCGAAATTACACGGCCCGCTTCGAGGCAGACTATTACGTGGAAAATCCGACCCGTGGAGAATGGATCAATCTTGCTGTGCTGGTGGATTTGCAAATCGCGATCACGGACGGCGTGCCGCGGATTACTTCGATGAAGCAAAAGACCCTCCGGAAAGAAAAAGGAACGATGCAGCCGAGGTAGCGGCGTTTTACCTGCCGCTGGTATAATAGGCCGGGAGCCGGACTTCTTTCACAGAATTGGGTTGGAATCGCCACCGGGAAAAGGCCCTGACGCAATTGCCATCCAGGATCTTGTGCCCGGTGGATTGAAGAATCTCAACGCTGGCAACGGTGCCGTCACTGCGAACGTTCAGCAGGAAAATCCCGATCTTCAGATGCCAATTCGTGCTCGTGTAAGTGCCGGCCGGCCAATATTGCCGTCGAACCAGCGGCGCGATCTGTGAGGCTGACAATTGCCTCCCGTCGGGCGTGGTGGCGGCAAAGAGCGATCGCCAGAGAGCGTCAGGAATCGCGAAAGGGTGCTCGATCTCCGGGATATGAGATCCTATTGGCGGCGCCTTCGCGGCTGAAGCCGGGCCACTCGACGCCAGGTTGATGACCAGGATTAGCAACCCGAGAGCCAACGGCCGAAGGAGCATACTCCCCAATTCGTCAGTGGTCCGAGATTTCATTGAAGATTATAGACTTCAACCAGACCGATTCCGGTGCCCCCATTCTTGCCGGCCAGGATGGCTGTGAACGCGCCCGGAGGCAGCGTGGTGAAAATTCCTGCTTCCAGATTATCCTGAAGCGCCAGACCGCGGGCTGAGAGCTCCGCTGCCGAGGCGGCATCATCCTGCCAATTATCGTTCGCAATCAGTGTGGCCCCATTGCTGTCGTGCAACTCCAAAGTTGGATCGGCCAGGACATTGTTCAGCCCTGCCTGGCTTAGGGACGGCCCGATGCCACGGATAGCCACTCGTGAATTGCCGCTGCTGCCTCCAAGGATGAAGCCACCGATCATCACGTTGTTATCTGTCCGAACAAATCCCCGCGTGCTGAGGTTGGCCAGTTGCGAATTAGCAGCCTGACTGTTGTCGTAAATCTCGACCAAGCCTACGCCGGTAGTCTGGTTCTTCCCGGTGAGAATGGCGGTGTACGCTTCGGGCGGGAGAGTAACCAGCATCACCGATTCCCGGTCATCGGTCGGCTGATAGGGGGTGCCCTGGATCTGAGCTGCCTGGGCGTCTCGCCAATTATCGTTTTGGAAGATCACCGCGCCGTTGACTCCATGCAGCTCCAGGACGGGATCAGCCAGAACATCGCCGATGCCGAAACTGCCAAGGGAAGGACCAATCCCCCGGAGCACCACTGTCTTCGGATCGCTCCCGGTGATAATGAAGCCACCAATCATGGCGTTGTCTCCTATCTCAACTCGCAGGCGCGTGGAAATATTTAACGCCTTGGCCGATGTTGCCGTGCCACAATTGCCATGGACGTTGAGAACGATGTGCATGTTGGGGCGACCGAGCGCCGCGGTATCAGTCGGCGTCGGGTTCCCACAGTTTGCCGAGCTGGCATAGCTCGGGCCGGTTTGGGCCGCAGCATTCGAACCGATATAGAAGGCGTTGTTGGCGGCCATTCCGTTTGGGGTAAAGACCTCCATCACCAGTTCGGACGTCCCAGCTGGGACCGTAACGGTCAACGGCACGTTGAGGACACTCTGCGACTGATCCATCACCGTGATAGTCTTCGTGGCGATCTGGGTGCGACTGCCGCCCGGGAATGCTCCCCCGCTGTTTGTGTAGAGACGGACGGTTACCGGCTGCCCCAACCCGTTTCCGCTACTACAGGTTTCGATGCCGAAGGAAACCCCCGTAACGTTGTATTGCTGCGAGCCCGTGAATGTGGCCATGTTGAAGGCCCGCCAGTAACTAGTGTCAAAATGATTGGTTCCGTTGGTGCACGCAATTGAGCCCGGAGTAATGGCCTGGCTGGTGGAATGGGTAATTGTCGAAGGGCAACTTTGCGCTGGCGCCGCGGCGGCCGCCGGATCAATGGCCAGTGAGTTGAGTTCTCCACAGCCTAAAAGCAACAGAATGGCTGCGATGACGGTAGTGGGACGAGAAGACATGGACCAAAGCGAATAGCCTCAGGGTTCGCCAACACTAATGCATCGGCCACCGTTGCGGCGCCGGATGTGTTTCCGCCTGGCGATCCCGCCCGGAACACCGCCCCAAATCGAAGGCTTCAGACCAAATCGGCGAAGCTCTCGTAAAGGGCGCGGCGAATTCGTTTGGCGGCTTTGCCGGTAAGTTCGAACGGTTCGTCCATCAGCCTCAATGCAAAAGGAATCAGAGCGTCCTTTTGTCGGGGGAGTTCGATGGCGCCGATGTGGAACGACCGGATTTTTCGGAACGGCCAGCGGTCGAAAAACCATTCAGCGCCGTAAGGAGCGCCAGCCTCCAGCGATGCGCCCGCTTCCTGCATTTCCTTCCCACAGGTCCCGAGCTGGATGTCGTGCAACACAATCCAACCCCCGCCCCGCACATACGGGGCGAGCCGAAGCACGTCGAGCAACGGCCAGGGATGCCGGTGGTCGGCGTCGATGAAGGCGAGGCCGAATTCATCGGGCCCGGCAAGTTGCCGGACAAAATCCGATTCGCGTCCGGCATGAATGCGCACCGTGGACGCTAGATCCGGGATCAGGTTGGGAATTTCGAAGCCGACCTCTTTGGTTTCATCGATGAGACAATGGGTCTGGGCGTCGATGGTTTCGACGGTGATGTTCCTCGGGCGACCTGAGGGCAGGCCGGCTCCAGCCAAGCGGGCTCCATGCTGGCGATGGATGGCGGCGGCGAGAATTGCGGCGGAAAAACCGGTCAGCGTTCCGATCTCCAGGACACAGTGAGGAGCGAGGATGCTAACCAAGGCCGTGAGAAAGAAATAATCGCGCGAGCCGATGCCTCCCGGATACCGGACATTTTCCCGATCGACCATGGCGTGAAGAAAATCGAGCTCGCCGGGCGGCGGAATTTTGCCGGAGCACCCCAGCTCGTCGGCAAGCTGGCGATACTTAATCTCAAATTGCTCGAAGCTCCCAAATTCACCGATGTCGAAGCACCGGCCGGTCGCCGGCCGCGGATTATTTGCGAGAGCGCGTCTTATCATTCCAGCAATGGCGAAGCGGCGCCCGCCGGGGGCATACCGCAGCACATCGAAACAACGGGAGAGGGAAAGGTTCAAAATCTCAGCTGGCTCACCCCGGTTAGAACTCCGCGCAATTCATGATAACGCGGCCGCGACAGATCTCGCTCCGGCAGATCACCTTGCACTTCTCGTGAAACGCCTTTGCCCCACAGACGGGACAAACAATTGCCGACGACTCTTCCGCGCCAGAAAAAGCGGAGTCATGGGCCGGTGGCAAACCGGCCTTCGAGTTTTCTTCCATGCTCAATCGTTCCTCCACGTTATCAGCCCGATCCTGTTGGCCGGTTGAAAAATTGACGAGCCATTTCCATTTGTCATCCCCAGCGCGCTCGCGGAATCTCTGGGCAATCCGAACCTCAGTCATGCGCATCCTCTCTGGCATTCAACCGACCGGCATTCTCCATATCGGGAATTATTTCGGGATGATGCGTCCAGCGATCCAGCTCCAGGAAACGAAGGGAAACGAGACGTTTTATTTCATCGCGGATTACCACGCTCTGACCACGATCGATAATCCGGAGACGCTCCGGGCGAACAGCCGCCAGGTAGCACTGGACTTCCTCGCCTGCGGCCTCGACGTCACCCGGAACGCGCTCTTTCGGCAAAGCGACGTGCCGGAGGTGACAGAGCTCACCTGGATTCTGTCGACCGTGACGCCGAAAGGTCTTCTCGAGCGCGCTCATTCCTACAAGGACAAGGTCGCGCGTGGCCTTCCGGCCTCGGCGGGACTCTTTACTTACCCGCTCTTGATGGCGGCCGACATTCTGATCTACGACAGCGACCTAGTTCCGGTGGGAAAAGACCAGAAGCAGCATCTCGAGATGACGCGCGACATGACGACCAAGTTTAACGAGACGTTCGGAGGCGGCCTCAAGCTTCCCGAACCGTACATTCAAAGCACGACGGAAACAGTCCCCGGGGTGGACGGCCAGAAAATGAGCAAAAGCTACGGGAATACGATCGATATTTTCGGAAACGAAAAGGAAACGCGGAAGCGAATCATGAGTATGGTGACGGATTCGAAGCCGGTGGAAGCGCCGAAAGACGCGGCCAGCTCCACGATCTTCCAGCTCTATTCCCTGCTGGCGACGCCCGCCGAGATCGAGGAAATGCGCGGCCGCTTTGAGAAGGGTGGGACCGGTTACGGCGATTTCAAGAAGCAGCTTTTCGAAAAGCTTTGGATGTATTTCGAACCGATGCGCAAACGCCGGGAAGAAATCCTGAAGGAGCCCGGTTACATCGACGAGGTGCTTAAGCGCGGCGCAGCTCGCGCGAACGAGGAAGCTGGCAAAGTAATGAAGCGCGTGCGCGCCGCCGTGGGACTCGCTTAGCGGGTGCCTGGCTATGGCGTTTGCGGATAGGGCGCGCCGACTCTCTGAAAATCCTCTTCGATCTTTTCCCTTAAGACTGCCGAAGGGGTGACGGCATCAAAACCCCCGAAATCCAGGTCGACTCTCGAAAACCCAGCAGCTAGTTCAAGGCGCTTCACCTTTGTAGTCTTGTCGCCGACGTCCTCCGCCCACTGGCGGTATTCCACCGCCATCAGGTGGTTTATCCAAGCTGTGCGCTCCTTGCAATACCCTCTCTCCCGCTGATAACACGCGCTGCTATCCCCGTCCCGTTCGCCCGTCGGCAAACGGCGCTCATTCGCGAGATATCTAAGAAAATACTCGCGCATTCGATCCCTGCACAAAAGGGAGTGCGAAGCGTCGTTCGCGGCCTTCAATCGCCAGACTTCCCCCTGAAAATATAGCCCGTGGCCGTTGTCGGGATCTTGCTCGACCAGAACCCTGGCAAGCTCCAAGACACAATCGAACTCCTGATCGCCGAACTTGTTCTTCATGGTTGAGGCGGCGGCGGTAAGAAAAGCCGCTCTCTGAGGACCGGCTCTAAACAGGGACTCTCGCAGGACTTGGGGATCGCATTCGCGCGAGACCTTTTTTTCGAGGACGGGCTTTTCCGGTTCCTTCGGTTTCTCTCGTTTCGGAATCCACCAGGGAATCGTACCGCCGGCGACCAACGTGACCAGGATTGCAGTGACGATTTTCCAAACTGGACTTTCAGACTTATCGCCCGGTTCTTTCTTCGGTTTTTTCACGGAGGGTAAGGGGTCTAAGAGATTCCAGGCGCTGCGCTTCTTGCTGCGTGAGCCTGCTGCATTCGCGTTGCAGTGTATGTGGAAATAATCCTGTTCTTCAAGCCAACGGTGACGGCCGAGGGGCTGCGTGGCCGGGGGTCGCCGGTCAACGATCAGAAAAAATCCCGTTTGGCGAAATTCGGGACGAGCTTCTCGTTCACATAAAGGCCGTCCGACATCGAAGCGCGGCCGTTCAGGCAAAGAGGCTTGGTCGCGTCCACCAGGATGAAACCATATTTGCCCGTCAGCAGTTCGTGGATTTCGCCGAACCACGAGCCCCCAACGTATTGGGGCAAGTAGTTCAGTTCGATCAGGACGAATTTCGTTCGCGCCAAAGTCTCCGCGGCGCCGGCGAGCGCTTCCCTTTCGTATCCCTGCACATCAATCTTGAGCAGCGAAATCTCCGGCAAACCCGAGAGAAGGCTGTCCAACGTTCGGACCGGGCATTCCACCTCCGACTCAACGGTCCAGTTGCCGCCGATCAGCTCCCGCATTTCCTCGCGCGGCGGGAGGACCGAGGCGCCGGTCGAATCGCGAGTGACGCGCAGCGTCGTGGTGCCATTCTCGGCGCCGATGGCGACGTTGTGCAGCTCGACGTTTGGCCGGCGACCAAACTTTTCCTGCAACTTCGCGAAGGCGACCGGCCCCGGCTCGACCATGATCAATTTCTCGGGCGAAACCAGGTCGAGAAAAGCATTGCTCCATTGGCCCACGTTCGCGCCGATATCGACGACGTAACGCAGACCCGGCCAATGACCGGGCGGAAAGAGCGTGAGCCCGGTAATCTCCGCTTCGTGCAGGAGCCAGTCGCTCCGCCACCAATCGGCGATGGACAAATCGCGCCCCAGCTCGTGCAAGCGACGCCGGTTGCGCATGATTTCCACGACGCCAAACGGCAAGACGTATTTCACCAGTTTGCGAAGCGCTTTCACAAAGTGCGATCTGCCAGAATCCCGAGCTTTGGCAAGCCGCGACTAGCTCCCGGCTTTTTCGAGGGCCGGCGGACGTGAGTCGCCCGCTTTCAGCTCCGCGAAGATCAACCGGCCCGCGCCAGTTTGAAGGGCGCTGGAAACGACAATCGTCGCCACTTTCCCAAGGTAGGCGCGCGCATGGTTCACCACGATCATGGTTCCATCCGGGAGATAACCGACCGCCTGGTGCGCTTCCCGGCCTTCCTTGACGAGACTCAATTCCAGCTCATCCCCCGCTACCGCATTCGGACGCAACGCCCGGGCGAGATCGGCCAGGTTCAGCGTGCCAACCTGCTGGAGGCGCGCGACCTGGCAAAGCGCCACGTCGTTCGTGAGCAAGCGCGCCTGGAGAACCTTGGCGGTGCGGACCAGGCGCGCGTCAGTGGAAAGGTCGGCGTCGCCGGTTGTTTCATGGATGGTCAGTTCCAGCTCGCGGGATTGCTGGAGCTTGTTCAGGATTTCGAGGCCGCGCCGGCCTCGTTCGCGTTTCAGAGAATCGCGGGAGTCAGCCAGGGTCTGCAATTCGCTGAGAACAAAGCGCGGAACGATAAGGGCGCGGCTGAGGAAGCCGGTGGCGCAAAGCTCGGCGATCCGGCCATCAATGATGATGTTGGTGTCGACGACGATCGGCTCGTGTTGCGTCGTCTCTCGTGCGAAGCGGACGTAAGGAATGATGAGCGAGAATTCGTCGCGATTGCTGCGCATGGCCAGCATCATGCCGAGATAACCGAAGGCGCAATAGACAACGAGCCGCGCCGCCCATTGCACTCCGTCGCTTTGGTAACGAAGGATGTCGGAAGCGACGAGGAGATTCGCGAAGAGCAGCCCGAGCAGCAGCCCAAAAGTCGCGGACGAAAAGGCGCGGAGCGAAAGACCCTTGAGAAGACGGTCGGCCAAAACGATGACGAGCCCAAAAACCACTCCGATCAAAACTCCCGGGACCGAGTTTCCCTGGATTTCCGCGGTGACAATTCCGCCGATCGCGCCGCAGAAGGTGACAAACAGCGCCCGCAACAGATTAACGGTGAGCAGCGGTGTCATCAGCGTTTCGCGGGTTTGCGCGGCGGGTTCTGTTCGCGTTCGACCGCGGTGCGCGCCTCATCTTTCGCGGCGCTGTCGCGATAGAAAAGAACGCCATGCGCTCGCAGGTTGCTGACCAGCGCGCGCAGATCTTTGGCAAGGCCCTGGTCGTTCATCAACGTGGCCAACATCCCTTTGCCATTTGTCGCCTGCTGGAAAACCTGGGTCGCCGCTTGAATTGTCTTGCGAGCATCGGCAATGGCCACCTGGACATCGTCCGCCGCTTTCTTCGCGGATTCCATCGTTCCGCCCGCCTTCTCGATCACTCCGTCGATCTTCTGGCTGGACGCGGCGAGCGCCGTCGTGGTGGCTTTCAAATGCTCGATACTGACTTTGAGATTTTCCATGTTCTCAGGCGACAGCGCCTGGTCGTTCAGGCGGGTGATGGTGGCATTCACATTCTGGACGGCCGTCCGCAGATCGTTGACCAGGAAGCCGCCCTCGCGAGTGAGATCGTCGAGGCCTGTCTCGCGAGTGCCTTCGACCACCGTGTCCTTGCCAATGAACTCGGTCGGCGTGCCCGCTGGCATCGTTACCGAAACAAACCGGTCCCCGAGCAATCCGGAACTACCCACCGTAAACCGGCTGCCGACCGGGATTTTCACGTAATCGAAAATTCTTAACGGCACCGCGACCCCCTGGCCCGATTGGAGGAGCCGAGGGCCGCCCGAAACGCGCCCGATCTTGGCGCCTGCCAGCAAAACGTCGGAGCTTTTCAGGAGACCGCTCGCGTCCGGGAATTCCACCGTGAGCCCGTAGTAGGTTTTGAAGCCTTCGCCGACCCGGCCAAATTGAATGACGAGCGCCGCCAGCACCGCCAGGCCCGCGAGAACAAACGCGCCTACTTTCAGTTCCAATGTCTTCTCGCTTTGACCGGTTGCCATCTTATCAAGGGGCCTAACGGAGACAGCTTATCACGGGTTGCTGGCGCGTCAGCCAGTTTTGACTATCGCTCGGAGCGGCCGAGCAAGAAATCCTGGATTAGCGGGTCCTGGGAATTATCCAGCTCCTGAGGCGTGCCATAAAAATAAATCCGGCCTTCATGCAGATAGGCGATGTGATCCGCGATGTGAAACGCGCTCTTCATGTCATGCGTGACCACAATGCTGGTGACCTGGAAGCGCTTCTGAAGGCGGCGAATCAAATGATTAATGCTGTCCGACACGACCGGATCGAGGCCGGCGGTTGGTTCGTCGTAAAGGATACAGGAGGGCCGGCGAATAATGGAGCGCGCCAGGCCTACTCGCTTCTTCATTCCGCCGCTCAAGTTCACCGGCATTTTCTTTTGTTCACCCTCCAGCTCGATGACCTCGAGAATCTCGCGAACCTTCTCGCCGATAATCTTCGGATTGCGCTCACCTGCTTCGCGCAGCGGGAAAGCGATATTCTCTTCCACCGTCATCGAATCGAAGAGCGCGCCGCCCTGGAAGAGGATGCCGATCTTGGTTCGGATCGGGGCCAGCTTTCGTTCGCTGAGCCCGATAATATTTTGCCCCTCGATCCAAATCTCGCCGGCATCGGGCTGCATCAATCCGATCAGGTGTTTCAAGAGCACGCTCTTCCCGCCGCCGCTGCGCCCGATGATCACGAGCGTCTCTCCCTTGGCGACGGTCAGGTCGATGCCGCGCAATATCTCCTGGCGCCCGATGCGCTTCATCAACCCGCGCACGTCAATCATGGGGGAAGAAGAGTTGAGAGTTTGGAGTTGAGAGTTGCCGTTCGACAGGCTCAGGCCCTGAGCGGGAGCCGAAGGGAGAGCCGCTGCTTCTGGCGAGGTCGCGTTCGTTTCGAAAGTCATCTCTCAACTCTCAACTAGTAACTCTCAACTTTCCTCCGCCCTACTGATACCCGGCCGGGAAAATGATGTTGAGGCCCATGGTCAGGAAAAAATTGAAAATCAGGACCGCGAGAGAGGCGTTCACGACTGCTTCCGTTGTCGCCCGACCGACACCGACGGCGCCTTCGCGGCTCGTCAGGCCTTTGTGGCAGCTGATAAAAACGATGAGGAGCGCGAAACAAAACGCCTTGGTCAGACCCATGACGATGTCGCGCATTTGGGTCCAGCGGACCATGTTCGCGACGTAATAGGTCCCGTTCACGCCTAACAGGTAGATCGCCACGAAATATCCGGCGGCAATTCCGATCCCGATGCATTCCGCGACCAGGAGCGGCATCGAGAGCATCATGGCCAGAGCTCGCGGCACGACCAGGTAGTCGATCGGATGCACGGCAAGCGCGCGCAAGGCGTCGATCTGTTCCGTAACCTTCATGGTCCCAATTTCGGCCGACATCGAGGCCCCGACGCGGCCGGTTACCATCAGGGCCGAAAGCACCGGACCGAGTTCACGGCAAACCGAAACGGAAACCACAGCGCCAACCGCGGAGCCCATGCCGAGCTTGTTAAATTGAAAAAAGGTCTGGGCTGCGAAGACCGCTCCCGTGAAAGCGCCGGTGATCATGACCACCAGCTGCGAGCGCAATCCAATCTCGACAATTTGGTGCATGAACAGCCGCCACCGAACCTTGTGAACGAAGATCGAGGCAATGGTCTCAGCCGCCAAAACGACGATCTCGCCCACGTAAACGAAGAACGAAACAATCGAGGTGCCGAGGGCGGTGGAAGCGCGAGCGAACATCTGGAGATGGCATCGTAAAAGGGAGCGCCACGCGATGCAAAATCTGAATCATATCGCGGCGAACGCGCCCACTGGAGCCGGCACGCCATCGTGCCGGAGAGATATGCTGCGTCCTTCCACCACGGCCTGAGGGCAGGCCGTCTCCAATCGCGGCGAGCCGTCTCCAAAGCGATTGCGCGCCAGACGGGTCTGCGATAAAAGGAAACTGTCCATGATCAATCGCGTGTTCCGTTTCGTGCTAGCCCTCAATGTCGTCCTCGCGGCCTTCTTCCTCGCCGGATGTGAAACCACCTCTTCGGCGGGAATCCAGCAGTCACGGGCCGAGGCGGCCCAGCGCATCGCCGCCGAGCCGCCCGGCGATTATTTTATCGGGCACCGCTACTTCAAAGGATCGGTCTTCAAATTTTGGGGCTACGTCCGCAAGCCCGGCCAGCCCTGGAACACGGCCCAACTGGTCGTGCTTAACGAGAAACAGAAACTTGCGCCTGACCGCGAAAAGCTCAGCTTCGGCAGCGACAATAACTACGAATATAAACTTTTTGGCTCGTTCAGCGGCCAGACGGTTTACGAGCCGGCCAGCAACGGCTTTTATCCGGAATTCGTCCTGAAAGGATACGAGCTGATCTCGACGAATCCGGCCCCGATTTTCCGCAGCCAATACAGCGACCGCGCGCGCGCCTCTATCGGCCGCATGCAGATAGAAAAGCCCGAGTAGTTATCGTGGCGGCGCGCAACTCCCGGGATCCACTCGCCGAGGAGTTTTTTCGCTACCTCGAGGTAGAGCGAAACGCTTCGAGCCGCACGCTGATCGCCTATCGCCAGGCGCTCCAGGGGTTTCGCGCCCAGCGAAATGGGTCGTGGCGCAACTACCGGGCGGATGATTTTCGCGATTATCTGTTCGAGCTGATGAAGAAAGGCCAGGCGCGTTCTTATATTCGCCTCCAATTCTCCGCCTTTCGCACCTTCTACCGTTTCCTCGTCGAACGAAAAAATCTGGCGAGCGACCCTGTCCGGCAGCTGCAACTGCCGAAGGCTGAAAAGAAGTTGCCACTGGTCCTGACGCAAAAGCAGATCGACGAATTGTTGACCGCTCCCTTGCGGATCGAGAAACACCGGACCGCCCCAAAATGGATGCCGCTGCGTGACGTCGCGATTATGGAATTGTTCTACAGCAGCGGCTTGCGCCTTGGGGAATTGGCTTCGTTAAATGTGGCGGACCTGGACGTTTACACGGAATCGGTCCGTGTCCTGGGAAAAGGCCGCAAGGAACGGGTTTGCCCCGTTGGCGCGCCGGCCTTGGAGGCGGTTTCGCGCTACCGGGCTGCGGCCAACGTTCAGAGCGGACCGCTGTTCATCAACAAACTGCGCCGCCGGATTTCGTCGCGCTCCATCTGGCTGATTCTCAAGCGCTATCTGCGGCACACCTCGATCCCGGTCGCCGTAAGCCCGCACAAACTGCGGCACAGTTTCGCCACGCATCTGCTCGATAGCGGCGCGGATCTGCGGAGCGTGCAGGCGCTACTCGGCCATGCGAGCTTGTCGACGACGCAGATTTATACGCATGTCACCGTGGAGCGGTTGAAGAAAGCGTACTCTGACGCGCATCCTCGAGCGTGATTTCGACCTGTGAATGGTGACTGGTGATCAGTGAATGGAGACACCATTCACCAGTCACTGATCACCATTTACGCTAGCGAAAGCTCAACTTGCGCTAGCCGCCGCACTCCCGTGCGGCTCGGCCACGTGAAATCCGAGTTTGTCGTCGCCCGCCACTGAAACTTCCACGATATCGCCGGCTTTCACCGCTCCCTTGAGCAGCTCTTCGGCGAGCGGATCTTCCAGGTAACGCTCGACGGCTCGGCGCATGGGGCGCGCCCCGTAGGTCGGATCGTATCCCTTGTTGATGACAAACTCGTGCGCCGCTTCGTCGAGAACGATTTCGATCTCCTTCAGCTTTAGCCGGCGTTTTACCTTGTCGACCTCGAGGTCCACGATCTTGAGCAGGTCCGGTTTGCCCAGGGTGCGGAAGACAATGATCTCATCGAGCCGGTTCAGAAACTCCGGCTTAAAGACCCGCTTGGTCTCCTCGAGAATCTTCTCCCGCATCGTTTCGTAATCCTGCGTATCCTTGGGCGCTCCGAATCCCATGGTGGTCTGGCGCCGAATCAGATCGGCCCCCGCATTCGAGGTCATGATGATGATCGTGTTCCGGAAATCGATCTTCCGGCCCAACGAGTCGGTCACTTTGCCATCTTCCAGGATCTGGAGCAGGAGATGCATCACGTCCGGGTGCGCCTTCTCGACTTCGTCGAAAAGGACCACGGAATAGGGCCGGCGGCGGACCGCTTCGGAAAGCTGGCCACCTTCCTCATAACCGACATATCCCGGCGGCGAACCAATCAGGCGCGAGGCCGTGAACTTTTCCATGTACTCCGACATGTCGATCTGGATGAGCGCGTCGGCGTCCCCAAACATGAATTCCGCGAGCGTGCGCGCCAGGAACGTCTTGCCGACACCGGTCGGGCCGAGGAAGACAAACGAGCCGATCGGGCGCTTCGGGTCCTTCAAATCCGCCCGCGACCGTCGCAGGGCCTTGCTGATCGCGGTCACCGCTTCGTCCTGGCCAATGACGCGCTGCTTCAATTCCGCTTCCATCGCGAGCAGCTTCTGCGTTTCCTTCTGCTCCATTCGCTGGAGCGGAACGCCGGTCACCTTCGAAATGATGTGCATCATGTCGTCGGCGGTCACGAGCACTTCCTTCTCTTCCCGTTCTTCGCGCCACTTCGCCAAAATGCTGTCGAGCTTCTCCTTGGCCTGCTTTTCCTTGTCCCGCAGCGCGGCCGCCTTTTCGAAATCCTGGGCTTTGATCGCCGCTTCCTTTTCGACGCGGATCTCTTCGATCTCCTTTTCGATCTCCTTTACGTCGGGCGGCCTGGTCATGGCGTTGATCCGGGCGCGCGCGCCAGCTTCGTCCATGACGTCAATGGCCTTGTCCGGCAAAAATCGGCCGGTGATGTAACGCTCGGAAAGTTTTACCGCTGTCTCCAGGGCCTCATCCGTCAGCTTGGCCTTGTGATGCTGTTCGTACTTCGGCCGCAACCCCTTCAGGATGAGAATTGTCTCGTCGATGGTCGGAGCATCCACTTTCACGGTCTGGAAGCGCCGCTCGAGGGCCGCGTCTTTTTCGATGTACTTGCGATATTCGTTCAGGGTGGTCGCCCCGACACATTGCAGCTCACCGCGGCTCAGGGCCGGCTTGATAATATTCGAGGCGTCCATGGCCCCTTCGGCCGAGCCCGCACCGACGATCGTGTGCAGCTCGTCGATGAAGAGGATGACATTCTTGGACCGGCGAATCTCGTCCATCACCGCTTTGATCCGCTCTTCGAACTGGCCGCGGTACTTCGTCCCGGCCACCATCAGCGCGAGGTCCAGAGTGACCACTTTCTTATCCCGCAATAATTCCGGGACGTTGCCGCTCGCGATTTCCTGAGCGAGGCCCTCCGCTATCGCAGTCTTGCCCACCCCCGCTTCCCCGAGCAGCACGGGATTGTTCTTCGTCCGCCGGCAGAGCACTTGAATGACGCGCTCGATTTCGTTGTGCCGGCCAATCACCGGATCGAGCTCGCCTTTCTTGGCCAGCTCAGTCAGGTCGCGACCGAACGCGCGGAGGGCCGGCGTCTTGACGTCCTTCTTCCCGGAAGAGGGTTCGCCCCCTTCCTGGTCGGCTTCCGCCGGGGTAAAGTTGGGATCGAGTTCCTTGAGAATTTCGTTTCGGGTCCGCTCGATATCGACTTCGAGGCTCTTGAGGACCCGCGCGGCAACGCCTTCGCCTTCCCGCAAGAGACCGAGCAAAATGTGTTCGGTCCCCACATAGGAATGGTTGAGCGCTTTCGCTTCCTTCCCGGCCAGCGCGAGAACTTTCTTCACTCGCGGCGTGTAGGGAATGTTCCCGACCATCTTGGTCTCCGGCCCGGAACCCACCTGCTTCTCGACCTCCATCCGCACGGTTTCGAGATCGAGACCCATCTTCTGGAGAACGTTGACGGCAACGCCCTGGCCAAGCTTGATCAGGCCGAGCAACAAATGCTCGGTCCCGACGTAGTTGTGGTTGAAGCGGTCGGCTTCTTTTCGAGCGAGAGCCAGAACCTGCTGGGCTCGCGGCGTGAAATTATTCATTGGTTTGCGGCTCGGGACTCGATCCGTTTTCCGATTCCTTCGCCACTTTAGTAATATCAGGTTTAGGGAAGACTCGCAAACGCTCGCGAATAATCTGGGCCCGTAAATGGTCTCGCTCCTCGGCGTTTAGCTTCTGCTGGGAACTTTTTTGCAAGTGCGCCGGCTGGGTATCGATGAAAAGTTCGTCGATCGGCAGGCGGCGATCTTCGGGGAAAGCTCCGAGATCGACCCCGAGCTTAATGATCGACAAAAGGTTGAGCGCCTCCTTCGAAGTCATCGCGTGGGCAAAAGTGAGCACGCCATAGGCCCGGCCGATCTGGTCCCAAAGCGTGTTCGATTTTTTCTGGATCAGCATCTGGCGCGCGTCGTGTTCCTTTTCGATGATGGTCTCGATGACTTTGCTGAGGCGGCTGATGATCTCTTCCTCCTTCTCGCCGAGGGTGGTCTGATTTGAAATCTGGAACAGGTTCCCCATCGCTTCGGTGCCTTCGCCATAAAGACCACGAACGGCCAGGCCGATCTTGTTCACGGCTTGAATGACCTGGTTGATCATTTCACTCAGGACGAGCCCCGGCAGGTGCAGCATCGCGGAAGCGCGCATCCCGGTTCCCACGTTGGTTGGGCAGGCGGTGAGATAGCCCAGCCGCGCGTCGTAGGCGAAATCGAGTTTTGACTCGAGCGTGCTGTCGACCTTATCGACGAGCTTGAAGGCGCTTTTCAACTGGAGGCCGGAGCGAATCGATTGCATCCGGAGATGATCTTCCTCGTTCACCATGATGCTGAGGGTCTGGCGCCGGTTCATGATCACGGCGCTGCCCACGCCTTTCGCGGCGTGCTCCCGGCTGATCAGATGGCGCTCGACCAGCACCTGCTTTTCGAGCGCGGAAAGGTCCTGCAATAATTCCGAAAACGAATCCTGCATCTCCGGCAGTTCTTCCACGCGCGGCTTGATCAATTCGAGAATCTGGGTGCGCTCCGCTTTCTTCGCCCAACCTGGGAAAGCGCGCTGCTTGAGATTGCGAGCGAGCCGCACCCGGCTGCTGATCACGATCTGGTGGTGCGGCCCTTCTCCCCGGAGCCATTCGCCCCCGCTGGCCATGATGTTCGCGAACTTCATTGGGTCAGGAAGTCTTCTCGTGTTCGAGCTGCTTGATCTGGTCGCGCAAGGCCGCGGCGTTTTCGTAATTCTCGTCGGCCACCGCCTTTTCCAGGTCCTCGGTCAACGCCCGCATCCGGTCGTCCAGCTCGATCTCGCGGTGCGCGCGCTGCGGGAATTTGCCGACATGCTCGGTCCCCTTGTGCATCGCCTTGAGCAAGCTGCCGAGGCCTTCGGCGAAAGTGAGGTAACAGGCGCTGCAACCGAGCCGGCCCGTCTTCTTGAAATCCGCCTGGGTGAAACCGCACACCGGGCACTTCTGCGCGGGCGCCCCTTTCTCGATCTCTTCCGCGGCCCCTATCCCGAGAAGGAGGTCCGCCAGGGCAAATCCAGTCGGATCCTGCACCCCTTTCTCTTTCGAACAGGCGTCGCAGAGGTTCACCTTCTGCATTTTGCCCTCGAGAATTTGGGTCAGGAAAACTGTCGCATCATTGCATTTGCAAACGTCGCACAACATCTCGCTAGATTAGACCTCGGAAAGCCGGAAACATTCAACCCGGCACTCTTGAGCACCTTCTGCGCCGACGGCGTTTTGCGCGGAATCAGGCAAAGATCGGAGTGCCGGTTTCGCGCGTCATTTCCCGGAATCGGCCGATCATTCTCACCGTGATCGAACCAGGCTTTCCGTTTCCAATCATGCGCCCATCGGCTTTGATGACCGGGATTAATTCCGCCGCGGTGCCGGTCAAAAAGCACTCGTCCGCGACGAACACATCATGGCGGGTAATGTCGGTCTCGGTGATTTTGAGGCCGAGTTCCGCGGCGATATCGAATACCACCGAGCGGGTGATTCCGCGCAGCGCCCCGGCCGCAATGGGCGGAGTGAAAATCTGGCCGCGCTTGATGATGAAGACGTTGTCGGCCGTGCATTCGGCCACGTTGCCGGCGTCGTTCAGCATGAGCGCTTCATCGGCTCCGGCGAGGTTCGCTTCGATCCGCGCCATGACGTTGTTCAAATAGTTAAGCGACTTCACGGCCGGATTCAGAGCCGCCGCGCTCGTCCGCCGCGTCGCGCAAGTCACCACCGTCAGGCCTCGTTCGCAAACTTCCTTCGGGTAAAGAGCGATGGTCGTCGCGATGATGATGACGCTCGGCCGTTTACATAGCGCCGGATTCAATCCCAAATTGCCAACCCCGCGCGTGACGATCTGCCGGATATAACCTTCGCGCAGCCCGTTGCGGCGGATCGTCTCGAGCAGGGCCTCGGTCATCTCTTCCCGAGAGATCGGGATCTCGAGGCAAATCGAGCGGGCCGAATCCCAGAGGCGGTTGTGATGTTCTTCCAAACGGAACACCCGGCCGTTGTAAAAGCGGATCCCTTCAAAAATCCCGTCGCCATAAAGAAGACCGTGGTCAAACACGGAAACTTTGGCCTCGGATTCGGGAACAAACTTCCCGTCCAGATAGATCGTGAGTTCGCGCGCGGGGGCAGGCGCCGTTTGTTTCTGCGAATCAACCGCAGGCTTAACCGGAGCTTTCGCCGTCGTCTTCTTTTGTTCCGGTGCGTCAATGACCGCTCCACCACCAATCGAAGTTTTTGTTAGCACGAAAAAATCTCCGGCGATTCGGCGGGCAATTCAAGTGGGAAAGCTACCGAGGCACTCGCCCGGAAATTTCGACACCAACTCAGGCGAGGACGCCATCCACGATGCGAAGCTGCCGGTCACCGAGTTCGGCCAACCGGGTGTCGTGCGTCACCACGAGGAGCGTTTTTTTCCGGCTCCGCGCCAGCTCCAGCAACAAATCGATGATCGTGTCCCCGGTCTTCGAATCGAGGTTGCCGGTCGGTTCGTCGGCGAAAATGATATCGGGATCGTTGGTCAGGGCGCGCGCGATAGCGACCCGCTGCTGTTCGCCCCCGGAAAGTTCGGCCGGCAGATGGTGCAGCCGATCCCCCAGGCCGACGTCCCCCAACGATGCCGCCCCCGCCGCCGGATCTCTTTTTCCATTGATCATTCCGGGCAACATGACGTTCTCGAGCGCCGTCAATTCCGGGAGCAGAAAATACCCTTGGAAAACAAACCCCATCTTCCGGTTCCGCATTTCCGCTTGGGACGAGGAGCTGCCGGTATAGAGCCGGCGCCCTTCAAATTCCACGGTGCCGGATTCAGGCCGCTCCAATCCGGCAAGCGTATAGAGCAACGTCGTTTTTCCCGCCCCCGAAGCTCCGCAGAGGAAGACCGCTTCGCCATGGGCAACCTCCAGGGAGATCCCGCGCAGGACTTCGATCCGGCGCGGGCCGATCCGAAAAGAGCGCCGCAGATCGCGCGCGATAAGTTGCGGGTCAGGCATTGCGGCTCAGCATTGGCTGAATCGGCCCCGCGCGCAATCCGCCTTGTCACCAAAAAAAGCCGCCCGACGGGATCCCCATCGGGCGGCTGACCTTGGTTATGTCCGTCGTCAGTTAAGCCCGAGCGACTCCAGGGTCGGCCCGTCAATGGCGGAAGTGACTGGCAAACCGTGGTCCTGTTGATAATTAGCGAGGGCCTCCCGGGTGGCGGGACCGATTAATCCATCGACTTCGTCGCGGTAATAGCCCTGCTCCTGGAGCGCGCTTTGGACATTCGCGATCACCTGCCCCGGATCCAAATTGTTGTATCCATAGATCGGCTCATCGTAGGCATAGGTGCTGTAATACGGATCGTAGCCATACGCCGGGTACCAATAATTGTTGTTCCAGTAGTAATAGCCTCCGCCAAAAAGGGCGATCCGGCTGTAATGGCTTCTCCACCAGTGGCGGTCGTGGTGGCGGCGGTCATGGTGGCGACGCGCCTGCTCAAAAGTAAACGTCCCCGAGGTGTTGTTATGGTTCTGCCAGTTCCGGTGCCGGTCCGTTCGGTTCTGCCAATCGCGATTTTGCACATTGGTGTTCGATTGCGTCGTGGTCGTCGGTTTTTGCGGCGCCATCGGACGTCGGGTCCGCCAATCGGTGTTCGGCGTCGTCACGTCTGTCTGGGCCAGCGCAGTCGACCGCGGCGCATTCTGGTTCGGCACCCTGACCGGCGGATTATTCGGCACCCGGGTCCGCGCCTGCACGTTGGGATTGTAAACCTTGTATTGATTGGGCGGCTGAACGCGGTTCTGCATTTGCGGCGTCACGTTCACGTTCCGCTGGACCCTTGGGGTCTGCGGAATGGTTCGCGGCTGAGCGTTCACCTGCCGGGGCGCCGGTGGCGCCGGGCGATTCTTGCTCTTCGGCTGCTTCACCGCGTCCTGGTCCTGTTCGGCGGCGCCGAGAACGGACCCCATCGAGATCGCGCAGGAAAGAATTGAAAGTAGGAATGTTTTCATAGTTGTACTCGCAAAGGTTAGACAGAGGCCGCCACCGTTTATTCAACTCCTTTGGTAACGCGAGGGGGCTCGCTGCTTCGTCGGTGGAAAAACAATCAATGTCTTGACACTTCGAAGCCGTTTTCGTAAACCCGACCCAGATTACGTCCCCCGACGTTTCAACGTATCTTCGGCCGGGCTCGTGGAGCCCGTGGGGCTGAACCTTCGCTGGAAGGCCGCTTAACGCGATCCCCCACCAAAATGAACTCCTCAGTCAGCTTCTCCTGAGCTCTTTCCTCTTCCCTTTTTCCCTCTGCCTTCATCCTTCTGAATTCTCATTTGAGTTTCCGGTCCCCCTGAACACCACCCCTTCCCCATGAAAAATCAAATCAGTAGCTGGAGTTTGCGGAATGTCGCAATTCTTTTGTTCGTTCCTACGCTGTTTCTTTCAGCATCGCCCAGTTTTGCACAAGTCCATGTTACTTCAGATGGCCCCATATCGACGGCGAGCTACACCACGTTGAAAGACGCGTTCGCGAAGATCAATGAGCGTCAGCACACCGGCGTGATCAGAATTGATATTACCGGCAACACGACCGAAACGCTCACCGCAGTCTTATTTGCCAGCGGGACAGGCTCGCCTCCATCTTCTTACGACGAAATTTCGATTAAGCCGAGTGGCGGTGCATGGACGATTAGCGGCAATCTTCCGGGCCAGCCTTTGATTGACCTGGACGGCGCGGACAGAGTGACGATAGACGGTTTGAACCCGCCAGGCACGCCCGGGAACTCCCTCACGATCTCCAACGTCAGCGCTGCCTTGGGAGCCAACACGATTCGGTTCCGCAATGACGCGACGGACAACATTATCACGAGGTGTACGATTCTAGGATCATCGACTTCTTCGAACACTAATCCCGGCGCGACCATTATCTTCAGCACGGGAACCACCACAGGCAATGACCGCAATACCATTTCCATGTGCAATATCGGACCAGCCGATCCGCTACACCCCCCGACCCAAGCCATCCGTGGATCGGGTAGCATAACAAACGCCGAGATTCGAAATAGCATTGTGAAGATTGAGAATAACAACATCTACGACTTTTTCGGCACCGGCAAAACTAACACCTCAGGCATTGGGGTTGGCGACGGGAACGACGATTGGACGATCTCCAATAACCGGATCTACCAAAGGGTCAGTCGAACCTTTACCGCTGCGGGCCGCTATGCCGGAATTGTGGTGAATACCGCCACCCCTTCGGGCGCCTTTACGATTACGGGCAACAGGATCGGGTTTGGCGAAGCCGACGGGACCGGAACAACGATCATCACCGGAACGGGACCACACGGCCTGGAAAACCAATTTAGAGGCATTGAAATATTAAGCGTCAGCAAAGTTGTGGTGACGACCATTCAAGACAACACCATTTCCGGCATTCGCCAAACAGCCAAGCACAATGATCTTAATTCTCCAGTATTCATAGGGGTAAACATGAGCAACTTCATTTTTAACGATGACCCCGGCGGATTGATCCATGCAATAGACAATACCATCGGTAGTTTGGATGGCACTTTGGACGGATTCCTTCCATCCAGCATCGTAATTGATTCAACCTCAACCAGATCAGATCGTAAGACTATTGCTACTGTGAGAGGCTTTTCCAATTTCACCGAGCAATCCACCACCATTTCCGGCAACAAAATCGGTTCAATAACGATACAAGGCCCGCCAGCCGTCGCCGGGATGTTGGGATTCGACGGAATTTACGTCAATCCGAATTTCGACACTAACGGGACAATCACCAACAACATCATCGGTGGCACACTTCCCAATGGAGTTATTACTAACACGCAGACTGGCACCTATGTGATGACCGGAATTCGATCGCAGCGTGCTCATGCCAGCCCAATCAGCGGAAACCTTATCCGCAACATGACCAGCCATTCGAACGGTCCGGGGCTTTTGTTGACCGGCATTACCTGCGGGGGCAGTGCAGGCTCAAACACCATTTCGCAGAACACCGTTCATTCTCTGTCCGTTGCGTCCGCGACAGGGGGCAGTGCCATCTTTGGCATGTCGCTGAATTTCAAACAAAACCGTAATGCAGTCACGCGCAATTTTGTCCACTCGCTATCAATAAAAGCCGCTACCGGATCGTTGGTGGGTATCCATGGCAGCTTTTTCCAAGGGAACTCAAAGGCAATTTACGCAAATAATATGGTGAACCTTGGAACAGATGCTAACGGTATGCCAGTCTCGCCAGGCGTAGCGGTGTCAGGAATCAGAGAACGCGACTCCCTGCTCACTAACGGAACGAACGACTTTATTTTCAATACTGTTTACGTCGGCGGCGAGGGGTCCGGCGTCGCAAACAGCTATGCGTTCATCAGTGAAAAGCTAAACACGCCCGGGAGCTCGCTTCGGAACAATATTTTCTGGAATGAGCGCAGTCACACCGGTCCAGGCAAGAACTACGCGATTGCCATTGCCGGAACCGGACGGTTAACCTCGAATTTCAACGACCTTCGCGCTAACCTCACCCCCGGCGTTGCTGGACTTACCGGATTGGTTATCAATCCTCCACAAGACCTCCCGACTCTCGCCGCCTGGCGGATGTTCACGGGTCAGGACGTGAATAGCATCGACCTTGACCCATTGTTGATAACCCCAATCGGCACTGCGGAAACAGTCAATCTCCATGTCCTGCCAGGGACGCCGGTGCAGGCAATGGCCACGCCTAGCTCTATCACGACAGACTTTGACAATGACCTCAGACCAACTCCCCCCCTCCGGCCCGACATCGGCGCGGACGAGATATCCTGCTCCACGACCAGTGTGATCCCGAACTCAGACCGCATTACGATTCCGGATCCTGATCTGATTCCGAGCGACGGCTCCGGTAATGCCACGCCTTACCCGTCGATTGTCACGGTCGCAGGCCTTGGCCTGATTTCCACCCCAACCGGCAGCGTTCAGGTGAAGATCCATCAGTTCACCCATACTGCCCCCGATGATGTTGGGGTCGTGTTAGTGGGGCCGACCAGCGCAGCTCTGCTCGTCCAAGATGGCGCGGGGGACAACACCGGCATGGATGAGGTTACCTACACACTCAACGACATCGGAGTCATGCGATTACCTGACCTGGGCTCCTGGCCAGAGGGAACGTATAACCCCACCAACTACTACTTCCCACTCGATATTTTTCCTCAGGTGATGGGATACGGCAATCCAGGGCCTGTCCCGGCAGGCGCGCCGACCTACGCGACCTTCGCTTCCGTGTTTGGCGGGACAAACCCGAACGGCGATTGGAAACTGTACGTTCGCGATTTTGCGCGCCAGGATGTCGGCCTCATTACTGGCGGATGGACTTTGATCCTCACAACGGACCTCGCCTGTCCGACACCTTCAGCTTTGGCCTCAGCTCCACCTACATCTAGCCCGATGCCAACACCTATTCCGGCGTCGACACCCGCCACAATTCCAACGACGACGGCAGTACCGATTCGAACACCCGTTGCAACTCCAGTCGTCGCAGCAACCCCTGACCCCACAGCGGCGGCGACGACAAGGCCGACGATAACTCCGATGGCGACACCTGCCCCGGCACCCGCGGAAATCGCGACGCCAACTTTGCTGCCCACCACGCAGACCATCAACCTATCCGCTCGTCTGCGCCTTCAGACAGGTGACAATGTTGGCATTGCCGGGTTTGTCATCGCCGGAAGCGCTGCCAAACATGTGCTTGTCCGGGCGATTGGACCTTCGTTGGCACAATCAGGTATCTCCGATTCTCTAGCCGATCCAGTGCTGAGCCTGCACGGTCCAGGCGCTTTTCGCACAATCAACAACGACAACTGGAAGGATACTCTGGGGGCAACAATCCAAGGAACTGGCATGCCGCCTGCGAATGACTTCGAGTCGGCTATCGACGCTACGCTTGCCCCCGGAGCGTACACCGCGATCGTCCAAAGTAAGGATAACACTTCGGGGTTGATCCTGATTGAAGTCTACGACCTCAATCAGGGAATTGCGTCGAAGCTGGCCAATCTGAGCACTCGCGCCTTCGTCGGCACGGGTAACGACATCGTCATCGCAGGCTTCCGGCTGAGCGACAATGTGATCGAGGACAGAATAGTGGTCCGTGGAATCGGGCCGAGCCTGACCGCCTTTGGTGTCCCAAAGGCGCTGGCTGATCCAACGTTGGAGCTGCGCGATGGCAATGGAGCACTCCTTCTTGCGAACGATGACTGGCAGGATAACCCGGCCCAGGCCGCGGAACTGACAGCAGCAGGCCTCGCGCCGACGAACCAATTGGAGTCCGGTGTAGCCGCGACGCTACCGCCCGGCCCTTACACCGCGCTGCTTAGGGGACTGAATAACGGCACTGGTGTTGGTCTCGTTGAAGTCTATGACCTCGGGCCGTAGCACGGTAGCGGCGGTCGGCTGAACGCCGGAACGCATTTGAAACCCGGTGGTCATAGAGGGGACGGCTCGCCGTCAACGCCGTTGGCGCATTGCCTCGAACAGGACAATTCCGACGGCGGTGGCGAGATTCAGGCTGCGGGTCCCTCGCATCGGAATGGTGAGTAATTCGTCGGCATGATCCCGAAGCAGGGGTTCAGGCAGGCCTTTGGTTTCGCGTCCGAACACCAGGAAATCGCCAGGCCGAAAATGAATATCGTAATAGGCCCGGTCGGTTTTCGTGGTGAGCAAAAAGAACCGGCTGCTCGCGTTATCCTGGCGAAGCTGTTCGAAAGAATCCCAGAGCCGCAGGTCGACTTCCTTCCAGTAATCGAGCCCGGCCCGTTTCAGTTCGCGATCGTCGATCGAAAATCCAAGCGGCTTGACCAGATGCAAGGTCGAGCCCGTCGCCAGGCAAAGCCGGCCAATATTGCCCGTGTTCGGCGGGATCTCCGGTTCGACCAGGACGACGTTGAACATTGGAATTGCTGTAGCGGCGGTCTCTTGACCGCCGCGATCGCTCATTGCCGCTCACGCAATCGGCGGTCAGAGACCGCCGCTACAGATCACAGCTTGCTCGCGACGAATTTCTCCAGCTTCACGATATCCGCCGCGAATTTCCGAATTCCTTCCCCGGTCTTTTCGTAAGCCATCGCGTTGTCGTTTAGCCCGTATCGAAATGTTTTCTCGTCAAGCTGAAGCTTGTCGATCTTTCCCGACTTCGCTTTCTCGGGATCGAGTTTGCGCTCGATCGGGTCGGTGGAATCCGAGAGCTCCTTCATCAGCTCGGGGCTAATGGTCAGGCAATCGCAGCCGGCCAGCTCCCGAATTTGCCCTGTGTTCCGGAAGCTAGCGCCCATCACCTCGGTCGTGATCCCGAACTTCTTGTAATACGAATAAATCTCCGTCACTGACTGAACGCCGGGATCTTCCGGGCCCGAGTAGTCGCGCTTCATTTCTTTTTTGAACCAGTCGTAAATCCGGCCGACGAAAGGCGAGATGAGCTGAACCTTGGCTTCGGCCGCCCGGACGGCCTGGACGAGGGAAAACATCAGCGTCAGGTTGCAGCGAATTCCTTCTTTTTGCAGTTGCTCGGCGGCCAGCAATCCTTCCCAGGTCGACGCGATCTTGATCAGGATGCGCTCGCGCTCGATCCCCTTTTCCTCGTAAAGCTTGATCAGTTGCCGGCCTTTGCTAATCGAGCCTTCGGTATTGAACGAGAGCCGTGCGTCGGTCTCGGTCGAGACGCGTCCGGGCACGATTTTCAGGATTTCGCAGCCGAACTTTATCAGCAGGTGATCGATGATGTCTTCGATCTGCGCCGCTCCCGATAATCCGGAATTCTTTCTCTCCGCCAGCACATCATTCAGGAGTTGGAAATACTGTTCCTTCTGCGTCGCGGCATAGATGAGGCTCGGGTTGGTCGTTGCATCCCGCGGCTGAAACTCCTTGATGGTCTGGAAGTCGCCTGTATCCGCGACGACCACGGTGAATTTTTTCAGCTGCTCGAGCTGGCTGAGTTTTGTTTCAGTTTTTTCTTCGGCAGTGGCTGTCGTCATGACGGTGGCTCCCTCCTTGAGAGCGAAAGCGCATTTACGGGCGTCTTCGCTGATAACGTAACGCCGGCAAAAAAGGCCGACAACGAGAAACTACGGCCGATCGCGGACCGGATCAGGGCAAGGCGTAAACCTCAACAAGGGCGTTTCCAGTCCCGTTATCTTTTCCGCGCACAATGGCTGTGTAATTGCCCGGCCAAAGAGAGAGAATCACCGCGGCGTCGCGATCATCCCCCGGTGCAAGACCGGTCGCGACAATTTCTCCTTCCTGATCGGAACGCCAGGCATCATTGGCGGCGATTTGCCCGTCCTGATCGTGTATTTCCAGCGTCGGATCCTGGAGAGGATTGGCCACGCCGGCCTGCGCCAGGCTCGGTCCAATCCCCCGGACGATGACCCGCCGTTGACGCTCGCCCTTAATAATGATCCCTGCGATCATGACATTGTCGCCGGTGCCGACCGGGCCGCGGGTGGAGATATTGAGGAGCCCGGGGGAATAATCGGTATCGACGTTGTAAACTTCGACCAGACAATTCCCGCTGGTGCCGTCCTTTCCGCGAACGACGGCAGTGTAGGCCCCTTCCGGAAGCGTGGCGGCAATCACGCTATCGGCTGTGGTCGTCCCGCCCCACGGAGGTGACAAACGATAACTGCCAATTTCACTTTGATCTGAATACGGCAGGTCTGTGAAGTTATCATTGAACGCGAGCCGTTCGCCGCGGTCGTTGAAAAGTTCCAGGGTCGGGTTAGCGAGACGATCGGGGACCACGTTTCCCAGTCCGGGACCGATCGCTCTGAGGATCAGTCGTTTGGGTCCGCCCCTGAGAACAAATCCGGCGATCAGCGCATCATCGCCCGTGCTGGTCCGCGAGCGTGTGGAAACGTTGGCAAAGCGGGTTTGGGTTCCGGCGGGGCTTCCCGCTGTAGGAACGGCCAGAAAAGGTTCGAGATGGTAGGGCCCGTGGAACCACCCCTGTCCGACAATCCAGCCGTTGTTGTTAATGCCGGTTGCGCGCCAAAACACCCATCCATCGCCGCTGGCATCGAGCAGGCTGTCCAGGTCGTACATGACTCCGTTGTGGTAAAGAAACGCGTTACCTGAAGTGCTCTGCCAAACCTCCATATTCTTCGCGTCAAACTGTCCGACGACGTCGCCCGAATCGTTAAGGCCACTCACCTGGCTGAATCCCGAATTGAACAAATCGACGTCCGACGTGACCCCATCCTTAAAAAGGAAAGCATGGGTGTTGCTTACGATGACCGGCCCGGAAGGCAATGAAGAGGCCCCGGCAACGGCTCCTGAGGAATTGATGAAAAGATCATAGACGAACTCGCCGCCCAAAGTGGGAATCAGAGTCAATTGTCCGTCGGCCAGAACCCGAAAAGGATAGCGATGTTCGTAATAGTCCGACGTGGTGTAATAGCCCGCGATGTCACCGGCATCGTTAATGGAGGTGACCCGTGGTTTATAAAGCCCAAAATTTCCGAGATCGACGGTTTCCCCTGTGTTTCCGTCGTAACGATAAATGCTCCGGAACGTGCTCGCGTAATCATAATAGGTCCCGACGATGGAGCTGTTTGAATTGATGCTGCGCGCTGTACTGTAAACTCCACCTCCTGGGAAAGTGCGAGCGCCCTGGGGGAGAGCAACGCCGAGGGTATAGCCCGACCCCAGTTCGACTTCCAGAGCGGCCGATCCATTGCTGTTCACTGAAATTACAGAGGTCGGATATGAACCATAAACGGGATCGGGATAAGTCGTTACAGTGCCGTCACGCAATATCGCTCCGATGTTTTTGTTGTTCACCTTGAGTGTGCCTCCTATGACGCCAGAATCGCTGATCGAGCGTGGTTCGCCGTTAAAAACCCCATTCGATAAATCCTGCAGACGGTAGACGGTGTAGGCGGGGGGAGGAGGAAGAGGCGCGTCGGCGGATGACACGGCGATCATAGCCTGGTTCAAATTCAGGGCCCAACCGACGGCTACAAAACGGCCAGCGCCATCGAAGGCCACCCCGCGGAAGTCGTCGACGTAACTGCCGTAGTGCCCCCGCCCCGTCCAGTACTCACCTCGTTCTGAGGTCCAGATGCCGGCGCTCCCGTCCACGGCCACGAAAACGCCGGCTCCACAGCAGATAGCGTGGACGTTACTTGAAAGATTGAAATATCGATCTTTGGGCCCATCGGACGCCTGAAAGGTGTGGCCGGCGTCGACCGAAAAACTCGCGTAGTTCCCGGCTCCCGCCACGTGGCGAACGCCGTCAGTCGCAATGAGGGTGCCATAGCCATTCGATCGCCATTTCCATTTGATGCCGTCCGCCGATGAATGGATACCGCCGCCGGTCGTTGCCGCGAAAAATTGGTGGTCGAGATAAGTGAGATGCACAAGGCCGCTGAGCGGCGCTCCGGGGTCCGGGTAATGTGCGATCGTGACGGGGTTAAACGACGTTCCATCGGTCGAAACCAAAACCACGGATGAGGTGGGCGCGGCCGTCATGAAGCGCCCTTCGCCGAAGGCCACGGTCGCGAAGGCAGAACTTTGTATGGGCGTGCCACTGGTGTTCGTGACAACTCCTGGCACCCAGGTAATTCCATCGGGCGACGTCAGGATGGGCGCGTTTTGATTCTCTTTCGTAACGACAAAACGGCCGTTGCCGAAAGCAATCGCCAATAAGCGGTCCCCCGTGCCGCTGCCGCGGCGAGTCCACACTTCACCGTCGGGGGAAGTCAAAATGACTCCGTAATCGCCGACAGCGACGAAGAGCCCGCTCCCGAACGCAACCGCGTTCAAAGGCGTGTTCAAGTTACTCGGTTTCAGCTCCCAGTGCGATTGGCCGAAACCGGTCGCGGCGAACGTGAGCAGCGACACGAGAGTGAGGCTACGGGAGATGACCAAACGGTAGATTGGAAGGAGTCGCTGAGCCGGGTTCAAAGGGAAGGACTTGGGTTCGAATCGAATTGTAGGTTGCTCGTCGCCTCACGAATTTTGATCTGGGTTATCCCTGACACCGTGGGCTGTTCGAGGTCGTTCTATTGGGGGAGGAAGCCTCGGTCGAGACAATTCCCAATTAGCGATCGGGGTTACGCCGAGATTGGCTGACGATCTGCCGCGGGCCGCTTGGAACCGAGCGCATGCCGGACAAAATTCTGGCCGATTTCCCACATCGGGCCGGGGAATTTGCGGCACTCCGTGAGGACATCGTCGAGCGCGTTGACGAACAGCTCGACTTCCCGTTCGCGGATGATGAGCGGCGGCAGAATCTTGATCACGTCCATCGCGTGACCGGCGACCTGGGTGAGAATGCGATGCTTGCTCAGCATCTGGGTCACGACCATTTGGGCGAAGAGAACCTTGTCCACCTTGTGAAGGAGCTTCCAGCCCATCTTCAGTTTGAATTCGGTGGGCTCATGAAACTCAACGGCGATGATGAGCCCTTTGCCCCGGACTTCCTTGATGAAAGAGTGCTTCGAGCGCAAGGCATCGATACGCTCCAGCAACAGCGCGCCCATCTTCGCGGAGTTTTCGACCAGGTTCTCGTCGTCGATCACCTCCAGGGAGGCGAGCCCGCACGCCATGGCCAGATTGTTGCGGCCGAAGGTGGTCGAATGAACTACGCACCGGTCCATCCGGCTGAAAGTCTTCTGGTAAATTTCGCGCCGGGTCACGATCGCGCCGCACGGGACGTATCCGCCGCTCAGACTCTTCGCGAGCGTGATGATGTCCGGCTCGAGATTCCAATGCTCGAACCCGAACATTTTTCCCGTCCGCCCTAGACCGGTCTGGATTTCGTCGCAGAGAAATAACGTCCCGTGTTTGCGGCAAAGCTCCTGCGCCCGGATGAAAAAATCCGTCTTCGGCGATTTGCACCCCTTTCCCTGGACCGGCTCGATGACAAAGGCGGCCACGTCCCGTTTCGCCAGCTCGCGCTCCAGAGTCTCTATATCGTCGAGAGCAACGCGCGTCTCAAATCCCGCCATGAGCGGCCCAAACCCTTCCGTGAAACTTTCGCAGCCCATCAGGGAGAGCGAGCCAAGGCTGAGGCCATGGAAGGCGCTCTCGAGTGAAATGACGCGCTTCCTTTGCGTAGCGGCCCGCGCGAATTTTAGGGCCCCCTCCATTGCTTCCGTCCCGGAGTTACAAAAGAAAACCGCGTCGAGATGCGGCGGTGTCCGTTTGGTGACCGCCTCGGCCAGGAGCCCGCTAAGCAACGAACAATCCATCTGGACCATGTTCGGCAGGTCGAGCTCGAGGACATCGCGAATGGCCTTCTTCAGAACGGGGTGATTCCGCCCAATATTGAAAACGCTGTAGCCGCTCAGGAAATCGAGGTAGGCGGCGTTATCCATGTCATAGAGATAAGCGCCTTCCGCGCGGGCATAGACCTTGTCGAAGCCGATCACCCGCTGCGCGGCGACGAGGGTGCGGTTGAGGTGGCGCTCGTGCAGCTGGTAATTCTCCCCCAGCCGCGCTGCCACGATTTCCTTCAGATCGAATGCCATGGGGTTGGTTTTAGCCGATTTAGGGGCGAAACGCAACGCGCGCCGCCCGGCCCAGAGACAAAAAGGCCGCGGACTTCGCACGGAAATCCGCGGCCCTCAAGTTTGATTATTGCCGTTGATTAATCGTCGACCACGACGCGATTCACGACGCGGGCCTCGCCAGTGCCGTCATAATAAACGTGCACCTTTGTGCCCGGCTTGATCGTGGTGGCCTGGATCTCGGCACCGGCACGGTTCAGGAAACGGGCTGTCTTACTCAGCGCATAGCTGATTGGACCGTCCGGACCATTCCGACGGACCACAATCGTTTTGCCTGGTTCGAAGGTCGTCACCGTCCCATCCGTCGAGGTCGTGGTGGTGGTGGTGGTTGATTCCGACGTGACGGGGTTCTTGGTCGTCGTCGATTCAGTGGTAGTTGTGCTCGTTTGGGCGAAAGCGAATGGCGCGATCGCGGCGCAAGCGAGAATTAGGATTCCCTTTTTCATATTAGTTCCCTCCTATGGGTTGTTGTTTTGACTGCGGGTTTCATTCCAACGCAGCCGCCGGGGCGCTCGAGCAGAGCGATGCCGGTCCAAGGTTAGACACGAGCCGGGCCGCTCCTATTCAATCTTTCCAATTTTTTAGCGGGTTGAGCGCCCCGGCACATCAGCTAACGTGCGCAACAGATGTCCGTTACAACTGATCCAGTAGTCACCCCTGAAATTGTCGCCAAACACGGCCTGATGCCCGAGGAATTCGAACGCATCAAAGAAATTCTGGGGCGCGACCCAAATTTCACCGAGCTCGGCATTTTTTCCGTAATGTGGAGCGAGCATTGTTCCTACAAAAATTCACGGCGCGAATTGAAGAAATTTCCCACCTCGGGCCCGAACATTTTGGTGAAGGCCGGCGAGGAAAATGCGGGCGTCGTCGATATCGGGGACGGGTGGGCGGTGGCGTTCAAGATCGAAAGCCACAATCATCCGAGCGCCATCGAGCCGTTCCAGGGCGCGGCCACCGGCGTCGGCGGGATCATTCGCGATATTTTCACGATGGGCGCGCGCCCGGAGTTTTGCCTGAATTCGTTGCGCTTTGGCCCGATCACCGGCAACTCGCCGAATGTGAAGTCAAACCGCCGCCTGTTCAGTGGCGTCGTCGCCGGGATTGCGCATTACGGAAACTGCATCGGCCTTCCGACGATCGGCGGCGAAATTTATTTCGACGAGAGCTTCGAAGGAAACCCGCTGGTGAATGTTTTTTGCCTGGGCGTGCTGCGCCACGAGCAACTGGCTCGCGGCGCGGCGAGTGGAGTTGGCAACCCGGTCTTTTATGTCGGCGCCGAAACCGGTCGCGATGGGCTGGCCGGCGCGGCGTTCGCTTCGCGAGAGTTGACGGACGAATCGAAGCAGGACCGGCCCGCCGTCCAGGTGGGCGACCCGTTCAAGGAAAAGCTGCTTTTGGAAGCCTGCCTCGAACTTCTGGCGACGGACGCGGTGGCCGGCATCCAGGATATGGGAGCGGCCGGGTTGACCTGTTCGACCTGCGAAACCGCCAGCCGCGGCGGGACCGGCGTCGAAATCGACCTGGCGAAGGTTCCCAAGCGCGAGCCGGGGATGACGCCATACGAAATCCTGCTCAGCGAATCGCAGGAGCGCATGTTGATCATTGCCAAGCGCGGCAAGGAGAATGTCGTGCGAGAGATTTTCGATAAGTGGGATGTGCCGTGCGCGGAGATTGGCCGGGTCACGGATGACGGCATGATGCGCGTCCGAAACAACGGATCGCTGGCCGCCGAAATTCCAGCGAAACCGCTCGCGGATGAAGCGCCGCTCTATTCGCGGGAAGCGAAGAAAGGAACCGCGGATAACACGGATGACGCGGATTGGATGCAGAAAATATCCGAGTCATCCGCGAAATCCGCGGTTGAATCTCTTCGCCAACTGCTGCGCGAACCGACGATCGCTTCCAAGAACTGGGTTTATCGCCAATACGACCACATGGTCCGAACCGGCACCGTGGTCTGGCCGGGATCGGATGCCGCGGTGTTCCGGGTCCGGGCAGCAAACAAGATTTTGGCTGCGACCACCGATTGCAATTCGCTCTATTGCGCGCTGGATCCGCGCGAGGGCGGGCGCATCGCCGTCGCCGAAGCGGCGCGCAATCTCACCTGTTCGGGAGCAGCGCCCCTCGCCGTGACCGACAATCTGAATTTCGGAAACCCATACAAGCCCGAAAACTTCTGGCAGTTGCGGGAAGCGGTGGAGGGTCTTGCCGAAACCTGCCGCGCCTTCGGCACCCCGGTCGTTGGCGGAAATGTTTCCTTATATAATGAAAGCCCCGCTGGTGCGGTCGACCCCACGCCCACCGTCGCAATGGTCGGATTGATCGACGACGAAGCCCATATCACGACACAGTTTTTCAAAGCCGCGGGGGACGTCGTTATTCTCGTGGGCGAAATCGGCCACGAGATGGGCGCGACCCATTTCCTGAAGGTTTGCCACGGCCGCAAGCAAGGGTTGCCTCCCCGGCTCGACGTCGAGCGTGAACTTGCCGTCCAAAATTCGGTCCGCGAACTGATTCGAGCCGGGCTGGTCAGGAGCGCCCACGATTGCTCCGAGGGCGGCCTCGCCGTCGCGTTGGCGGAGTGCTGCTTCAATCCGGCGGGACTCCTCGGCGCCGAAATCCGTCTCGATAGCAACGCCCTGCGGATCGAACAAATCCTCTTCAACGAGTCGCAATCCCGGATTCTGATTTCGGTCGCGGAGGACAAAGCCGCCGAGGTCTTGGAACGGCTCAAGAAATCCGGCACGCCGGCGCAACGCTTGGGCGTGACGGGAGGTGAATCTCTTTCAATCGCCATCGACCAGGAATCGGTGCGCTGGCCCGTCGCTGAGTTGCACGACGACTGGGACAATTCCATCGAACGAACTCTGGCTGCGGATTGAGGCGGCAAAAAATACCGCTTACGCCTGGAAGTTTTGGACGTAGGGCAGGAAGACAGCCAGGCCACTCAACGTTGCGTAAGCGACGGCTTCCTCGTTAGTGAGGTCGCAGTTGACGATGAGATGGACAGCCCAGAGCGCCGAGGCGCGATCGCCGCTCGAGCAGTGCATCAGCAACGGTTTAGGAAGTTGATTGAGCACGGCCAGCACAGCTCCGGCCCTGATATTGAATTGATCCTGGGGCATTCCATGGGGAAACGGGATGTTTGCAAAACTCATTCCCAACTGGGTGAGCGTCGTGTCTTCTTTTGGGTCGAAAGCCGGATAGGGAGGCTTGGCGATCTCCGTGGCGTCCCTAAGAGAGATGACGGACTGAATCCCCAGTTCGCGCGCTACGGCAAGGCCGGCTTCGGTCGGCTGCGCCGTCACATAGAAGTTGCGGATTTGCCAGCAATTCAGTCCGGCGCTGACAATCGGAGCGGTGACCTGAACCGGGGAGAAATCGCCCATTGCCCCTCCGTTTTAGCCGAATGTCGCGCCGACACCAGAATATTATTGGAACCGAGCCGAAGGAGTGATTGAACCTAGGCTCGGTTGATGGAATGTACGCCTACAATGTCGCCTGATTTCCCGAAGGAAATTAAAACGCCGGAAACGCATCCGTTTCCCCAGCACGAGTGCGGCATCTTCGCGGTCTTCGGCCACCCGAACGCCGCCGTCCTGACCTATTACGGGCTCTTCGCGCTCCAGCATCGCGGCCAGGAAAGCGCCGGCATCGTCACGAGCAAGGGCCCCGGGTCGACCTTTCAACTGCATCGCGACATGGGACTCGTGTCGCAGGTTTTCGGAGCCGAGGAGCTGGATCGGCTGGCGGGAACGCGCGCGGTGGGACATACACGGTATTCCACCACCGGATCCAGCACCCTGAAAAACGCGCAGCCGTTCGTGGTCGACTGTTTCCGCGGCCAAATCGCGGTGGCCCATAACGGCAATCTCATCAACGCCGCGCTTCTCCGTGACGAGCTGGAGCGAAAAGGTTCCATTTTCCAAACCACAGCCGACAGCGAGATCATCCCGCACCTCCTCGCCCAGCCCTCGAAGAATGGCGGGACGCCCCTGAGCGTGCTCCGCCGGCTCGAAGGCGCGTTCAGCCTCGTCATCATGAGCGAACGCGAGATCATCGGCGTGCGCGACCCGTTCGGCTTCCGCCCGCTGGTTCTTGGCAAGCTCGACGGCGCCTACATTCTGGCCTCCGAGACCTGCGCCTTCGATCTCGTCCACGCTGAATACATTCGCGAAGTGAAACCGGGCGAAGTCGTCATCATCAGTGAAGACGGCATTCGCTCCGAGTGGCCGTTCCCCCAGCAGACGGAGGCGTTCTGCATGTTCGAGTACGTTTACTTCGCGCGGCCGGACAGCATCATCGGTGGCATTAACGTCGCCAAGGTCCGCACCGAAATGGGGCGCGAGCTTGCGAGGAGATTCCCCGTCGACGCGGACATCGTCGTGCCGGTGCCCGACTCGGGGAATTATGCCGCCCTTGGTTTCGCCCAGGAATTGAATTTGCCCTACGAGCACGCCTTCGTCCGCAATCACTACATCGGGCGGACCTTTCTTCAGCCCAGCCAGCTCATCCGCGATTTCGATGTCCGGGTGAAATTGAACCTGATCAAGGAAGCAGTGGAAGGAAAACGCGTCGTGGTGGTGGACGATTCGATCGTCCGGGGCACGACCGCGCGGGCCCGCGTCGTGAACCTGCGGGAAGCGGGCGCGAAGGAAGTGCATATGCGGGTGAGTTGCCCGCCGCACCGTTTCGCCTGCCATTACGGGATCGACTTTCCCGATCCGGAAAAACTGATCGCGAACCAAATGCCAATGGAGGAGATCTGCAAATACCTCGGGGTCGACAGCCTCGGTTATCTGGATGTGGAAGGAATGGTCCGCGCGACGGGCAAACCGGTAGACAAGTTTTGTCTCGCCTGTTTTACCGGTAACTACCCGCTGCCCGTCGATCCGGAGCTCGACAAATTCATCATGGAAAAACGCGAGGGCCGCTCGAAAGCGCTGGCTGCGGAAGAAGGACACCCAAACCTCTTCGCGAACTTGAAATGATTGTAGGGCAGGCGCACCGCCTGCCGAGGACTTGGTAACCGAGGCGGTTGCCCTACAAAGACAGAATCGAATCCGCTCGACATGATCAAGAAAAAGAAAGCTTACGCGCGCGCCGGCGTAGACGTTGACCTGGGCAATCTGGTTAAGCGCCGCATCCAAGCGCGCGTCAAAAGCACACATGGCCCGGAAGTGCTGGGAAAAATTGGCGGCTTCGGCGGCTTGTTTGCTCCGAATTTTTCCGGAATGCGCGAACCGGTGCTGGTCGCGAGCGTCGATAGTGTCGGGACGAAACTGAAGGTCGCCTTTGCGCTCGACCGCCATGACACCGTTGGCGCCGATATGGTTAACCACTGCGTCAACGACATCGCAGTCCTCGGAGCCCGGCCGCTTTTTTTCCTCGATTACATCGGCGCGGCCAAGCTGGAGCCCCGCGTTTTTGCGGAGCTGCTGAGCGGACTCACGAAAGGGTGTAAACAGGCAGGTTGCGCCTTGATTGGCGGAGAGACGGCGCAATTGCCCGGCATGTATCGGAAGGGCGAGTACGACCTGGCGGGCTGCATCGTGGGCGTGGTTGAGCGATCGCGCATGATCGATGGGAGCAAAATCAAGCCGGGCGACGTCGTCCTCGGGCTTCCCTCGAACGGTCTGCACACCAATGGCTATTCTCTCGCGCGCCGGATTCTTTTCGAAACAATGCGCCTGACCCCTGCCTCCAAAATTCCGGGACTCAAGCATTCGTTAGGCGCGGAGCTTCTGCGGGTCCACCGGAATTACCAGCCGCTTCTGGCGAAATTGCCCGCCGGAACCATTCACGGTCTTGCCCATATCACCGGCGGCGGGTTGATCGATAATCCGCCGCGCGTTCTGCCGAAGGATTGTGACGCGGTCATCCAGACCAAAAGCTGGCGTGTTCCGGCCATCTTTGAGTACCTCCAGCGACAGGGAAACGTCGATCCGGCCGAGATGTACCAGGTTTTCAACATGGGAATCGGCATGGTGGCGATGGTGGCGGAAAAAAACGCGGAAGTTACCGCGCGGCGTCTCAAAGCGAAGCGCATCGGCCGGATCGAGCGCGGCCGCGGCAGGACGCGGCTCGTGTTTTAAAGCCTGCGGTCCTGAGAAATTGGCGTTTTCGGGAAACGTCTTACAATTAAAAGATGGAAAAGCGGCAGCTCGGCCAGACGGACATGCAGGTCTCGGTCCTTGGTTTTGGTGGCGCCGAGATTGGGTTCGAAGGAGCGACCCCGGAGACCGTCGAACGCCTTCTGCGCAGCGCGCTTGATGCCGGACTGAATGTGATCGACACGGGCGAATGCTATGAAGGGAGTGAAGAGCTCATCGGGAAGACCGTTGGCGATCGCCGGGCGGACTATTATCTTTTTACCAAGTGCGGCCATCCCCGCGGCGTGGGAAGCGAAGACTGGTCGCCGCCGTCCCTGCTCGAAAGCATCGAGCGAAGTTTGCGGCGGTTGAAGACCGATCGTCTCGATCTTATCCAGCTCCATGGTTGTTCGGAAGCCGTCCTGCGAAAAGGGGACGCGATCACGGCGCTGCAAACCGCACGGGAAAAAGGATTCGCGCGCTACCTAGGCTACAGCGGCGACAGTCTCGCGGCGAAATACGCGGTAGAATCCGGCGCGTTTGATACCCTGCAAACGTCGATCAACATCGCGGACCAGGAAGCGCTCCAGCTGACCTTGCCCCTCGCGCGGCAAAAGCAGCTAGGAGTTATTGCCAAGCGTCCGATCGCCAATGCGGCCTGGAAAGAGAATCACAAGCCCATCGATTCCTATCATCACGTTTACTGGGACAGGTTGCGCAAACTTCATTATGAATTCATCCGGCAGCGCGATCTCGAGGAATCGATCGCCCACGCGTTGCGGTTCACTCTCAGCGTTCCCGGTGTTCATACGGCCATTGTGGGAACCGCAAAACCCGAACGCTGGTCGCAAAACGCAAAAATGGTTGAAGCCGGCCTGTTAAGCGATGCGGAATTCACCGCGATCCGAGATCGGTGGGAAGAGATCGCTCCTGCTACCTGGATCGGCCAGACCTGAATAAGTCGCGACCCGGACCACTCGGGATGCCCATTCGGAATTGACGGCTGTCTCCTAAAAGCAATCAACGCGAGCCTCCGAAAGGAAGCTCGCGTTGATGCACTAAGTCGAAATTTCGGCTACTTCCTTCCAGCAGCTCTTCGTCGGGCCGCCCATCTGGCCTTCATCGCTTCCGAAAGCCTTCTCCGGCCGGCGGCAGTAAGGCCGCCACCTTTCTTACCGGACGACTTGGCAGGGCTACCTCCGCCAGCTTTTCTCCTCGCGGCCCAGCGCGCTTTCATGGCTTCGGAAAGCTTCCTTCTGCCCGCGGCCGTGAGGCCACCTGTCTTAGCCGGCGGCTTTGCTGCCGAGGCGGTAGTTCCTTTCCGTCTCGCCCAGCGCGCCCTGGCGGCGGCGGCCAGTTTGGCGCGGGTAGCAGCCGACATCGGGCGCCGAGTACCTCCGGAGCGACGGCGGGATCGCCGCGCGCCACCGGAACTGGTTGAGCCACCAAAGAGACTCGACAACCGATTTTCGAGCGCGGCAATCTGCTGCCTGATGGAAAGTGCTTGCGTTAGTTTTTGAAGAGATAAGTCCATGGTGCAGTAGATAGCTATCGATCCAGGAACTGCAAGCGAAATACTACAATAACTTGACCAAGCTAGACGTAGTTACTTGTTCAACGTAGAAGAAGAATACCAAAAGAAATTACAAGCACGGTTTCATTACCTAGTTATACTGGAAAACTTCGACGGGCGGTTAGCTCAGTGGTAGAGCGGCTGGTTTACACCCAGTAGGTCGGGGGTTCGAAACCCTCACCGCCCATTTCGACACACACCCTACCGATAGAGTAACTCAGCTGGTCAGCTGGCAGATGCCTGAAGACGGGCCATGGTGGCCTGTTTTCGGCCAAGCCAGATGCTGAGCCCGCACCAAAGGGCAACGAAAGGGACCGCGATGAAGCTCGTGGCGCTAATGTCGAAGCCGCGATCATGCAGACCGCGATACGACCATGCGCCGATTTGATCTCCGGCCCGGTAGGCAAACGTATCGATAAAACTCTTCGCCTTGTACTTGTCCTCGCGCCGCAGGACGGTGAAAAGGACTTCCCGTGCCGGTCGCGTCAGGGCAAAAGTGGCGGCCCGGCGCACGATCTGAAAAACGGCGAGCACAACTAGAATAGGCGTGAAACCAATAGCGGCAAAACCGATCAGGCTCAGCGCCGGCATCAGGACAAGGGTTGGCCCCACCCCAAGCCATTTCAGCAACCGCCCGGTGAGAAAAATCTGGATCAGAACGGTGAGCGTGTTGACCGCGAGATCGAGCTTGGCGAAGAAAGCGGTGCGGGTGGCGCTGTCCTGAATTTGAAACTTAGTCAGATCGGCCTGCTGAAAATAGGCCCAGGTTGAGGTGGAGGTATAGAGGAGGATGAAGACAAGCAGTCCCATCAGGTAAGGCGACCGGCAGATATGGACGAGGCCCTCCCAGACAGTTCCTCCCATCGGTTTCTCGGAACTCTGCGACTGCGGCTGCTCCTGGCCGGCGGGATTCGACGGAAAAAAGCGCACCGCCTGGGCCGCGATCTCAAGCATGACCGCACAAATAAGGAGAAATACTCCGGTGGTAACGCGATGGACCAGAGATGCGGTGATGATGGGGCCGAGAATTCCACCCAGCGATCCGCCGACCGCAATAAAACCAAAGAGCCGCTTTCCCTGCTCGGCCGTGAAGAGATCGGTCATGAAAGCCCAGAAAACAGTGGTGGCGAAAAGATTGAACACACTGACCCAGACAAAGAAGCAACGCGCGAGCAGTGGTTGCTGCGCCGAGGGAAGAGCGCGCATCAGCAGGTAGAAAATAACGAGATTCGCGATGAAGAAACGATAGGCGATCGGGATGAAGCGCCGACGGGACATGCGCGCGACGATGGCGGCGAAAAGAGCGTTGGCCACCAGCATGGTGATAAGCACCGCGGTAAACATCCAGGGTAGATTCTCGATGCCGCTGCTCGCGCCAATTTCATCTCGAATTGGGCGGATGACATAGTAGCCGCCCAGGACAACGAAATTGAAAAGAAAGGCAAGCCAGAGGGCACGGACCTCGCCTGGCCGAACATCGACGAATTTCTTTAGAGTGCCTGCGACGAATTTTTTCATGGCAGTCTCTCAGCTAGCTCCAAGGCAGGCTAGGAGGGGCGCTTATGCCAGGCAGCGAGAACTTCCTTTTCGCGCTCGGGCGAAAGCCCGGCCTTTAGCTTTGCCTGGCGCTCGGCCGGCTGCGACTTGAACCAGGCCAGCGTATCCCGCGCTGTCTCGGCGAGAGGACGAAAAGTTAGTCCCTTGCCGAGAGCCGCTTTGATGCTGATTCGCCCCATTCCCGCCTCCTCGCCGCGGGGCGGCACCCAGACAGGCATGTCCGACCACGGCGCGACTTTCTCGGCTTCAAGAAAGTCGGTGTTCACCCAGGTGAAATTCGCGCTCGATTTGTTGGCGCTCTTGATTCCTTCGAGCATCGCGCCCACTCCGAGGGTCTTGTCCGGGCCGGTGGCGTTATAGATGCCGGTCTCGCGTTTTTCCACCATGCGAATGACCCACTCCGCCAGGTCGCGCCCGTCGATGAACTGAACCGGATCGCTGGGATCGCCCGGCGCCATAACCTCTCCCCCGCGATCGATCCGCACGGGCCAGTAAGTGAACCGGTCTGTCTCATCACGAGGCCCGACAATCAGACCCGGCCGAACAATCAGGGTCTGTTTCGGGAACCATTTCTCCGCCTCCTGCTCCGACAGCGCCTTCAGCGGTCCATATAACGCGAATTTCGACGCGATAATGCTTTCGCGCGATTCCTTCATGGCGTCTGCGCCGGTGTATTTGGCAAGGGGCGCGTTTTCTTCGATCCCCGCTTTCGTGGTATCGCCGTACACGGAAATCGTGGAGATAAAGACGTAGCGCTCCACGTTGCCTTTGAGGACTTGGGCAGCATCACGCACCCAGACGGGAACAGACGTCGGGTTATCGATTACGACATCCCATTTGCGATCTTTCAAGGCATCGAGCTGGCCGTTACGATCGCCGATCAGTTGTTCGACCCCGTCGGGCAGCTCACCCGGATGCGTCTTGCCCCGGTTGAAAACGGTAACCTTATGTCCGCGCTCAAGGGCATAACGAACCTGGAACGGTCCGGTAAAGCCCGTGCCTCCAAGGATAAGAATGCGCATCGGCTTGGGCTTTTCTTCTCCCCGCGCCGGGCCAGGAAATCCGAGAGTGAGAGCGCCGCCGGCCGCGGCCGAGACCTTGATGAAATTTCTTCGAGTGGTGGATGTCATGCGAACCAGGAGCATGGTGGGCGTTTCCGAGGAGCGCAACTGGAGACGGCGCGCCTCAGCGCCGTTCCTTCAAACCATTCAACGCTCTTTATCGTTGACGCTGAGGCGACCGGCGCGCTGAATCACCCCATGGGAAACCTCACTGGCGGTCTGATTAGCGGTTTGATCTTCGGCGCGATCGCTGTCGCGACGATGTTGCCAATGCAATTTCCAGACAAACCCACCGCGCTGCTCGCAGCCTTTACGAGCCGATTTGGAATAGGTCTCGCGATTGGCTGCGTCGTACTGCCCTGGCCCGGTTGGCTGGTCGGAGTGGTTTTCGGACTTCTCCTAAGCATCCCCAGCGCGCTTATCACCAAAGCCTACGCGCCGATCCTCATCATTGGGACGATTGGCGGCGCGATCATCGGCGGTATTCTCCACGGTTGGAAGTAACGCTATGCGGACCTTATTAATAATCGCCAGTTTGGGCGCGACGCTTTTCCTTACCGCCTGCGGCGGAACTGACCGCCGTCATCCCGTGGATCAAGCGGCCACGAGGTCCGCGCCGCACTACCTTGAACTGCGCTCCGAGGCTTCCGCTTCAACACTTCACTTTCCCCGCGGCGTCTACGTTCTCGATTCGGAGGACGGCAATGGCTACTACTACCGGGCGCCGCAAAAGATTCGGGAGCGCTCCTTTTATGGTGGATTGCCTCACGAGGGCGGCATTTTCGTCTCCAAGCGAAACCAACGAAAACTGCGCGGTTATGTAATCATGCCGTACGGTCTGACCCACGTCGGCAACCTGTCGTCAGCTAACTATCAGTTTCGATATTGACCTGCGCGGATGAAGGCCGAGAAAATGTCGCGCCGCGAAGCCGCCCGTTTGCTCGGTCGAAGCGCGGCGGGCGCAATTTTGGCGAACACCGTCCTCGCCGCCGGGAAAACGAACGCCATGGAAAAGCTCTCCATCCTGGAACGCATCATTCCCTCTTCGAAGGAATCGGTCCCGGTAATTGGCCTCGGCACGTGGCAGGCGTTTGACGTTGGGCCAAATCCCGCTGAACGCGGACCGCTCGAGGAGGTGATGGGCCTTTTCGTGAAACTGGGCGGCCGGATCGTGGATTCATCACCGATGTATGGCCGGGCCGAACAGGTCGTCGGCGAGATCGCCACGAAACTCGGATTACACAAATCGCTCTTCCTGGCGACGAAAGTATGGACGACCGGAAAAGAGCAAGGCATCGCCTCGATGGAAAAATCGCTCACGAAACTCCAGACGAAGCGCATCGATTTGATGCAGGTGCACAACCTGGTCGATGCCGCGACGCATCTCGCAACCTTGCGTGATTGGAAAGCTCGGGATCACACCCGTTACCTCGGAATCACTCACTACACTTCCAGCGCCTACCCGGAGGTAGCGAAGCTTCTTCGCGCAGAAAAGGTCGACTTCGTGCAGATCAACTATTCGCTTCTCGAACGCGAGGCCGAAAGGGAAATTCTACCCCTCGCCCAGGAACGCGGCGTTGCGGTCATCGTGAATCGCCCGTTTGCCGGTGGTAACCTCTTCGCTCGCGTCCGCCAGAAACCGCTGCCGGCGTGGGCCGCCGAATTCGACTGCTCTTCGTGGGCCCAGTTTCTTCTCAAGTGGATCATTGCTCATCCCGCAGTGACCTGCGCGATTCCCGCCACGAGCAACGCCCGTCACTTGGAAGACAACATGCAGGGCGGCGTCGGAAACCTACCTGACACAAAGATGAGGCAGCGCATGGTGGAGACGATTGAGCGGCTCTGAGCCGCCATCATCTTCCTGTTATGAGGCGGGTAGGACGCGTCCCGTCACTTCGCCGAAGCCAATCCGATACCCGTCGCCCTGCGCCCAGCCTGTGATGGTCAGCCTGTCCCCATCTTCCAGCCACTTTCTGGTTTCGCCATTGGGTAACGCCAGAGGATTTGCTCCCCGCCAGGTCAACTCCAGCATGCAGCCACGCGAATCTTCCGTCGGCCCACTGATTGTTCCGCTCGCCAGCAAGTCGCCCGGCTGAAGATTGCAGCCATTAACCGTGTGATGGGCGAGCTGTTGCGCAATGCTCCAGTAAAGGTTTTGAAAATTCGTCCGCGTGATGACATGCGGATCCCCCATCGACGCGGTCTGGATCCGCGCCTCGAGCTGAATGTCATAGGTGTAATCATTCGGCGCCCGCAAATACGGGAGCGGCTCCGGGTCCTGGGCAGGCAGCGATTTCCGAAACGCTTCCAAGGCATCCAGGGTAACAACCCAGGGCGAAATGCTGGTGCAGAAATTCTTGGCCAGGAAAGGTCCCAGCGGCTGGTATTCCCACGCCTGGACATCACGCGCGCTCCAATCGTTCATCAGGACAAGGCCAAAAATATGCTCCGTCGCGCGCTCGATCGGGATCGGCGCGCCGAGTGGATTGCCGGGGCCAATGAAAAACGCCGTTTCGAGTTCGTAATCGAAACTCCGGCTCGGTCCAAAAACCGGCGTCTCGGCGTTGGGCGGCTTTGTTTGCCCGTAAGGCCGACGCACCTCCGCGCCACTCACGACGATGGAGCTGGCCCGGCCGTGGTAGGCCACCGGAAGCCATTTCCAGTTTGGCATCAGCGCGTTCTCCGGACCGCGCAACATGGTCCCGACATTATGGGCGTGGTGATACGACGAATAAAAATCGGTGTAATCGCCGATCCGGGCCGGCAATAGCATCGTGATATCGGTTTGCGCGTGGAAAGCCCGAGCGCGTAACCCTGCGTCATCCCGAACAGTCGCGGTCTCCGCGGCGAGCAATTGCTGGATCACTTCGCGCGCCTTGCGCCACGCCGGCTGGCCGAGCGCGAGAAATGCGTTCAACGCGCTCTCGGAAAACACCCGGCGTTTCTGAAATTCGGGTAAATCGAAATGCCCGGCTTCCTCGAGAACGGAAAGATCGAGAACCAAATCGCCGATCGCCACCCCAACCCGCGCCGGTTCCTGCCCCGGTTTGAAAACTCCAAACGGAATATTCTGGATCGGAAAATGCGAATCCGGTGCGACTTCGATGAATGATTTGAAGGGAGCAGCCATCACTGGAGAAATTTCAGGGCGCGCAAATCTTCGCGCGGTTCATCAAAGCTACAACTGCCGAATGTGGTGACGCATCGCCGGCGGTCTTCCAGCCGGTCCGTGTCGATCTTCCAATCGCGCCAGGCAAAGAATTCTTCCTCGAACCGGAACGAGCTGGCGTTTTCGTCTTCGAGCATGGCCGCAGCCTGGGCGGCCTCCCATCTGTGTTCCGCTGCCAGCACGGCCGCCCCCAGCACATTCAGAAAGCCGTGCATCTTGGTTTGCACCTCCTCCCGATATTGCCGAAGCGGGTGATGCAGCCCGGCCGTGAATTTGACCGGAACCTGATGGGTCGAGGGTGTAACCAGGGCGGGAGCAATCTGCGCCGAAGTTGGAAAAGCGTCAGCGGTCACTCCCCCCGTGCGCATCTTGTAGCCGAAGGTCGAATAATCGGCGTTGGAATTGTGTTCCGCGAGTAACTCAATAGTTCGTTCCGCCCTGTCCGCCGGTGCTTCCCAGAACACCGGTAAATCTCCCACGATCGACCGGGCCTCTTCCAATACGCCGGCATCGGCATCGTCGGGCAAAAACATTTCGAGCTGGTTGATCGAAACCAGATCGACGTTGTGCGTTGCGAGAGCGCGAATAGCCGCGTGAATCTCGACAAGCGAAGCGCGAAATGCCGTCGCATTCTCCGTCGTCGGGCCCAGCGCAGAGACCGAAAGCGGATGCGCTGGTTCGAACAGGGAAAGCAAATTTTTTGCGGCCTCGAACTGCGCCACCGGCAGAACGAACGCGTTCAGCATCCAATTGTCCTCCATGCGAACGTAGCGCGCTTGATTTGCCAGGGCCGGCTCGAGTGCGAGAGCGCAGGGCGGGAACATTCCCGCGTAATCGATCGAGCGCGCCAGCAAAGCGCGAAGGGAAGCAGCGGGCATGATCAGAATACAACGGCGGAATGGCGGCTTTCGTCAACCGCGGTTCAAGCGCCGCTCCATGCTTCGCGATGTTGCGGAAGATCGTCCGTGATTTCGTCCCAGGGCGCCCGTGAATCCACGTAAGTATGAAATTGCGGCCGGATGCCCGGGTCATCGTCAAACGCGCCCATCCGAATGGAAACCTGATCGCCGTCCGGCCAGTCGCCGCCGAAAAGGCTCGAACCGCAGGTCTCGCAAAACGCCTTCACGGCTCCCTCCCCTTTGCCATAAACCCGGATTAGCTCTCCACCCTGGAGCAGCTTGAATCCTTCCTTCAGGACGCGCGCCTGCGTGCAGACGGCCGTCCCGGAATGTTTTCGGCAACGATCGCAATGGCAATGGCTGGCTCGCAGAAAGGGCTGATCCACTTCGAAGCGCACTCCCCCGCAGAGACAGCTGCCTCGAATTTCCCCGCTCATCAAGCCGTGTCTCAAGGTGGATCGAGCGCTACGCGCTCGATGACTGCAGCGTTCGCTGCGGAGATTCGCCGTTCGAAAGAAATCCGACGCGTCAAAAATCGCGCGACGTAGCGCGCGATCCACCCAATGTGCCTTATGCCAGACGCCAATCCCGGCCGGGAATCGAGCGCCTCGGGACGTGCCAAACTCCGCGACGGCACCATCATTTTTTTGTCTTCGCCTCGACCCAGGCAATGACGTCCGCGGCATTTTCGCCCGAATAGCCGGAAGACTCAGCGACGACTTTGCCGGCCGGATCCAGCAGAACAATGGTTGGGTACCCCTTCTCTTCGATCCCAAATTCCTTGTAGAGGCGCTCGTTTTGCTTCATCACTTCGACGGTTTGCTTCTTTCTTTTCGGGAAATCGACCTCGACCAAGATAAGGTGTTTATCGGCGTAAGTGAGAAATTCCGGCCGGGAGAACGCCTGGTTGTTTAATTCGATACAGGGGCCGCACCAGTCGGACCCGGTGAAGTCCAGCAAAACGGGTTTGTTTTCTGCCTTCGCTTTCTCAAGGGCCTTGGCAAAATCCGTCTGCCAGTCAGCAGCCGGGGCCACAACAGAGGTCGCGAAAAAGACCAGGGCGACGAGAAGAAGATTGCGGTACGACATGGAGCGATCATACCTGAGCGGGCGGCCGCCCACAAGTTTGTCGGAAGCACTTTCGAAACCGGCGTCCCTGCGAGTTGATCGCATTGCGCAGGCCTCGGCATTATCCGGTATGGACACCGCGCCGGTCTCCCGCTAGCGTTTTCAGCTTCTTTCCGCTGTCATGTCTTCAAAGTCGCGTGCCTCTGCTGCGCCCTCGCTGTCCGAAGATGGCCTTTTCCAGAACGCCTTCGAGCACGCGGCCATCGGCATGGCACTGGTAGCGCCGGATGGAAAATGGCTCCGAGTGAACCGTTCCATCTGTGAGATCACGGGATACTCCGAGGAGGAATTGCTCCAGCGCACTTTCCAGGACATCACTCACCCGGACGATCTCGATCTCGATCTGGCCAATGTGAAAAAGATGCTGGCGGGAAAGATCGACGCCTACCAGATGGAAAAACGGTACTTCCACAAAAGAGGCGCAATTGTCTGGGTGCTCTTGAGCGTGTCGCTGGCGCGGGATGACAAAGGCAAGCCCCGTTTTTTCATCAGTCAGATTCAAGACATCACCAGTCGCAAGGAGAGCGAACGCCAGCTCGGCGAGGCCTCGGCCGAGGTAGTAAAACTGCGAAAAGGCCTGCTCAAGATTTGCGCCTGGACAAAGCGGATTGAAATCGACGGCCGGTGGATCTCAGTCGACGAATTTCTCAGCGATCATCTCCACCTCAAACTCACCCACGGCATGTCCGTGGAAGGACAACGGATCTTCCAGAAAGAATAACCACTGGCAACGGGGTCGATACCCAAACACCTAAACCCTTAATGATACACCCATGAAAACAAGATTATTTCTGCCCGCTCTTCTCCTGACGCTCTCCGCCTTTTTCCTGCACGCTGGCTCGCCGGCGGACGAAAAAGCCTTCCTCGATAAATACAAGGCCGCTTTCGAAAAGGGCGACAAGGCTACGCTTGAGTCCTTTCTTTACACCAAGGACGCACATCCGATGGCGCTCGAGTTTTTCAAAATGATGCAGTCAGAGGGCGCTGGCACGGCCAAGATATCGAAGATCGAGCTCGTCGATCTCACCCCGGAAGATGTAAAAAAAGCAGGAGAAATTCAGACAGGACCTAACGGCAGCAAGACTCAGCTCCCATTGAAACCGACCAAGAAACTCAAAATCTCGGTGGAGACCAAAGACGCCAATGGCAGTTCCTCGAGCTCGACCGAGAATTTTGTCGCGGAGAAAGACGGCAATTACGTCATTCCCGTGCCGGCGAAAGCTAAATAGCCGTTCGCTTTTTTCCTCGTTCTCGCCGTCATGCGGTCGGGATAGGCGGCGGGAACACCGCTGGGCTCGACTTTGCACCGAATTTGCCAGCCCAATTTACTTTCGCCGTTGCGGCCATCAGGAGCGCCAGGGTCACGATTGCGCCGATGGTGATCGTCAAGCCGGTTAGTCCTTCGAAAAAGAAGCTGTAGCTGAACAGGATCATGTAGGCGAATTGCGCGATCGCGCCAAGCTGCGCGTAGCGGCGTCCAGCGGCGGCGAAAAGGTAGCCGTTCACCAGGACAAGCGACACCAGAGCGGAAACTCCGAAAGCCAGGGCCAGCGGAACCAGGTCCACGAGATAGGCGAAGAGCAACTGGAAGGCGAAGCAGCCGGCCGCGAGAAAGAAATAGTTCATCGGGTGGAGGCTGATCCGCCAGACCATTCCCATCAGAACCAGCACCGCGAAAAAGAAGAGGAGCGACACTGGCGCGAAAAATGACATTCGCGACGCGACCGGACCCGGGTTCGCCACTGACGGCATCCCCATCGCGATCGACTGGGCATTGATCACGTCGGGATACGACCAGACGAAATGCCAGCCTTGGGAGGTCCGCGTCCGCTCGGTGGCCGATCCGGTCCCGGCGGGAAAATCGAACTCGGCAAAGTCCGTCGTCATGCCGAGGCGGAAATTTTGGATTCGCGAACTGTTGCCAAAGGTGTAGCCCCAGCGCTCGGTCCCCCGGGACTTGTAGGCGACCACGAACTTCGCGCTTGCCCCGGGCGCCAGCGTCACCGCGTCGGTAATGCCTTCCGCGGTCTTATTATTTCCCGCGGCCGGTTTGCCATCGATGGTGAAAGAGAAGTCGCTGTAGCTTGCCTCCGCGGCGGGAAACTCGAAGCGGACATAGATCGTTTGCGTGATCTGAGTGGGATTCTGGACACTGTATTCGCCGCGAAAATCGACGAGGTAGGTGCGGTACCAAAGCAACCCCTTTTTCTTCGGTTCGTAGCGCAAATCAACCGAGACATCGCTTTGCGAAGGCTGAACCAGATGACGGCCGTCCGCGCTTCCCGGCGAGTTATAATACGTCACGGGATGCGGCTGGATCATGATGGGCCCCCACCCGCCGGTCACAGCCGGGCTGCACTTGTCCACCGAACCACCCGAGCGCACGACAACGCTGGTGCCGAGGATGAACCAGCCGATCGCGGTGCTGACAATGATACAGCCGATGGCAAGAAGTCTTGGGAATGTCATATGCGGTTAGCCTTTCTCTTGCGGAGTGAATTTTTTCCGGGCCGCCGGAACCTGGCGCGAAGGCGGCTGCGTTTGGATCGGCCGGCGAGCAGGCGCTCGAGCCGTTTTTCGATATGGGTCAGTCTCATGGTCATTATTTGTTAGGGTGCGGTTTTTGGTAGAAAAATTCGGCGCGCGGTCTTTCGTTTTTGCAAAGCTCCTTGTGCAACGGGATGGCGCGCGAGGTCGCGTCGGTCTTATCGCAGGGCGTGGATTCGACGTTCCCTTCGAAGGCCGCCACCTCGTAGGCGACCGGGATTCGCAACTCCCAATCGAGCCAGTGCACCAACAGGTCGGTTTGCGGAAGCTCGACCGCAACCTGGCCGGAAACGGGTTTGAACGCCGGCTTTTTCGCGGTGTAGGAGAGGGACACGGCACTCACCTGCTTTGCTGCGGGCAGGGCGAACTCGAGGACGCGTTCTCCGCGATCAATCGGTTTTACCGGCTGACCATCGATTTTCGCCGCCAGCAGTTCGCTTCCTTCCGGAAGGTCGACGCTCCAGCGCAACGCGCGTTCGTGACGAATGCTGTAATCGACTTCCGTCAACAAAGCTCCGTCGGAAACGATTCGCGTCTTCGCGTTCGCCGTTTCCACGACCGCCTGCGCGGTCTCCACCAGCGGCAGCCATTTGGCCGCAAGCGGCGCGTCGCCGAGGACGATCAGCGAAGTTTTTCCCTCCACTTTCTTGAGCATCCAGGCGGGCAATTGACGGGGCCCGGCACCCTGGGCCGTGCCAGAGAGTTCGAGACCGGGCTCCGTTACAACCGCAAAGAGAGGTGGATTGTTTTCACCATCGAGCAGACGCGGCGCTTTCAAGTTCCATTCCTTCCCGGTCAGCGACTGCGGCGCACCATATGCAATCTCCACCTGGCGCCGCAGAACGTCGCGCGTTTGCCAGCGCAAATGGAGCCGGCGCGCCTGGTTCTCCGCCTTGCTCACCCGCCAATGATCAAGATCGGCGCCCGTGACTTTCGTAACCTCGAACCCAGCCGGCAATTCCAGCTCCATCGTTAACCCGGAGCCGTTATCCGTATTCGCGGCGAGACGCCCCTCGTAGTTTAGCTTTCCCTCCGCAAAGCTGACCAGAGCCTGCGCATCGAGATTCCAGCGGCTGAGGATGGGCGGCGTCACCGGCTTTTCCGGCACGAGCTCGAATTCAATTCGTTCCCGCGCGGGCAATCGGTAGGTGATGCGGTCCTTCTCCGCGGAGAGCTGGGTTGCATCTGGAATGCGCAGCGTCTGCTTTTCCGGAAGCCCGGTGACGGAGAGCGTGTTGATGGCAGCCGGCGCCGCTTCGAGGACGAAGCGGGCGCCTTCGGTCGCGCCATTGAGTTTGACGGCGAACCTGAGACGGAGCTTTTGTTTCCCGGGCCGATTGGTGACGAGCGCGTAATGGTTTTCGCGGACGATCAATTGCACGTCCACAGGCTCGACTTCGTCGACCTGGGTTATCGCGCCGAGAAGTGGGATCGTGATCCATTCGTCGGTGAAGCTCTCGATCTCGTATTCGACGACGCCGGCCGCGACCTCGCCTTTCAGGGCAACTTGATAACGCGCGGAAAGAAGCGCCGACTCCACCGGCGGTTTGCGTCTTTCCGGCGTCTCGTGTTGGGCCGCCTGCCAAAGCGCCTTCAATTCCGGATACGGCAGGGTGACTTCGGCTGCTTTTAGATCGGGAACCGGAGCGGTTGGGGCGCCGAGAGCGCACGTTGCAGCCATCAGGAGGGCCAGCCGCGCAAGAATCTTTGTAACCATGTCCCTAGATTCGCGCGGGACTGTGAAGCCTTGATGAAGCTCGCGTGAAACTTCGATGAAGTTTCCGGACAGAATGCAGCCCTTGCCGGAGCGACGCCGCTAGGCCGCTGGAAACGTCACCGCAAAGGTGCTGCCGCGACCCATTTCACTCTCGACGGAAATCCGGCCGCCATTGGCGGTCGCAATGGATTTCGCGATCGCCAGTCCGAGGCCGGTGCCGCGATTCCCAGTGCGTGGATTCGCCGTGGTGAAGAAGCGATCGAAAATCTTCGGCAGGAGTTCCGGTTCGATTCCCGCTCCTTCGTCGCTGACCTCGAATTCGACAACGCCCTCCCGGCGGCGGCCGCGGAATCGAACGGCATGCCCGGCCGCGGTGAATTGAAGCGCGTTATCGAGCAGGTTCGTGAGCAGTTGTTTCAATTGCATCTCCGCGACTCGCACCGGCATCGCGTCCTCAGGAATTTTCGCATTGAACTTCAGCCCAAAATCCGCGGCGCGTCTCTGATACATTTCCACCATTTCCATGGCAACCGGGCGGGCGTCGATCGGCGCCACTTCCGTTGCCGCCGGCTGCGCCTCAATCCGCGACAACTTCAATAATTCGGTTACGATCCGATCGAGGCGCGCCACCTCACTTTGGATATTTGTAAGGAACTTCGCCCTCGCCGCCGGATCGTTGCTCGCCGGCCCCTCCAGCAATTCTGCGGAGCCCCGGATCGCGGCCAGGGGTGTTTTCAATTCGTGGGAAAGATTGGTCGCCATTTCTTCGACGTAGGCTTTGCCTTCCAGCTTTTCCCGCATCCGCTCCACTGCGCGCGCGAGGGTGCCGAGCTCGCTCCGAGTCCATGTCTCCAGGCGCACGTTGCCTTCGCCGGCGGCCACGCGTTCCGCCCGCGAAGCCAAGTCCCGGATGATCCGGGTGATGTAAGCCGAAAGGACATAGGCCATCGCCGTCGCCAGAATCAGCGCGATCAACCCCGGCAGCACGAAGCCCGCAAGCGAGCGCGAGATGAAATTCCGGATGCGGTTGGTCGATTTCGAAACGCTGACCGCGCCGACAATTTTGCCGTCCACGAACACCGGCAGAGTGCTGTAAATGTTTACCCGCTGATGCGGCTTATCGAGTTCCCAGCGGGAGCCGTAGTGGCCGCTCAAGGCATGGCGAACATCCTCCAGTTTCGAAAAATCCTGGTTCGTTGCGACCCCTTTGGTGTCGAAAAGGACACGCCCAGTGGAATCGTATGCCAGCAGTCGCGTATCGACCTCGGCCCGGGTGAAGTCGAACAGCCGCGCCTTGATTTCGTAAGTCTCGTTGAGGTTCGAATAAACCCGGGACAGCTCCGCCGCTACTTTCGCGGAATCAGCTCCGAACTCCCCGTGAAGGCGCGCGTACAATTCGCTGACCACCGCGGCGGTATCGATCATTCCCTCCTCGGTCGAGTGGAGGTAACTCGTCTCGATACTCGACCGCACTTTCCACGAAATGTAACCGAGCGGCAGGATCAACACCGCCAGGTGAAAGACGAACACCTTCCAGTGAATACTGTGCAGACCGGGCAGGCGCATCTAAAGCTCCCGTGCCCGGTAGCCGATTCCGCGGACCGTTTCGATGAATTCGAATTTGCCAAACTTCTTCCGCAGACTCTTCACGTGAACGTCGATGGTGCGATCGGCCACCAATCCTCCATCGCCCCACGCGCGGTTAAGCACCTGTTCGCGCGTGAAGACACGGCCGGGATGTTTGACGAGCAGTTCCAGGAGCTTGAACTCCTGCGCCGTCAGGACAATTTCGCGCCCGCCGGAGCGGACCCGAAATTTTTCCAGGTCGATGGTGATCGGGCCATACCGCCACTCGCTTTCGCTTTTCGTCTCCGCCGCCGGAGACGCGGCGCGCTCGTGGCGTCGCCGGATCGCTTTGATCCGCGCCAGCAGCTCACGCGGACTAAACGGCTTCACCACATAATCGTCACCACCGATTTCGAGGCCTACCACGCGATCGATCTCATCGCTGCGCGACGTAAGAAAGATAATCGGCACGTCGGAATACTTGCGGACGGTGCGGCAAACCTCGAAACCGTCAATATCGGGAAGCCCGACGTCGAGGACAATGAGGGCCGGAGACGAGCGCTTCGCTATTTCAATCGCTTCCCGCCCACGCTGCGCCGTCCGCACTTCATGGCCCTCGGCCTTGAGCGCATATTCCAATACATCCGAAATGCGCGGATCATCTTCCACGACAAGAACATTCATGGAGCCCGACACGGTAAAGGATTTTTCGGAGATACGCGGATAGTGCGCAGAAAGAAACAGGCTCTCCGAGCCGGGCCTAGGTGTCGCCGCGTCGTTTCATTCGGGCGCCGAGCAGGACGGCGGCGCCGCTCAAAATCGGATTAACGAAATGCAGCCAGAGCGGCGTCACGGCGAGGCTCATTGCATCGAACATTCCAACTTCGCCGGCGCGAACATTCGGCGCGTCAGGATTGCGTTTCAGCGCCGAGAAACACTGAATCAACGCCAGGAGAAACACGATGAGCGCGAAAATCTGGCAGGTCCGCCAGCTTTTGCTGATGGCCGCGCACAGGTAACCGGAGAACATCGAAACGATAAAACCGATGACCAGGGTCAGGACAATCCACATCATGGAAACCTCGTAACTGTCCGTCTGGAAAACGCGCTCCACCCCAAGGAGAAAGTAGAGGCAGGTAAAGATCGCCATGAACACGGCGAACATGACGATGTAACTGACGATGATCGCGATGATGGATTTCAACATGGGACGGAGTGGATTGTGACGGCGTGAGAATAGCGACCCGGCGACACGAGAAGCCACTCAAAACTTCAGCCACGGAAGGGCGTCCAGATCGACGTTGCCGCCCGTGAGGATGATCCCGACCCGTTTGGAGCGGCAATCAACCATGCCCTCAGGGATTACGGCGTAGGAAACTGCCGCGGAGGGTTCGACTACGATCTTCATCGTCTCCCAGATCGTCCGCATGGCCGTGACAATGCCTGCCTCGCTGACCGTCACGACGTCGTCCACGTAACGTTTGATCAGGTCGAAATTCGGCTCGCCGAGATCGGTTCGTAATCCATCTGCAATCGTATTCTTGTCTTCCTGGCGAACGAGACGTTGCTCCCGGAATGACTGGGCGGCGTCATCGGCGCCGCTGGGTTCGGTGGCGATCACTTTGATGCTCGGCCGCAGACTTTTGGCCGCGACCGCTGTCCCCGAAAGGAGACCGCCGCCGCCAACTGGACAAAGGATGAGATCGAGGTTGGGGACCTCCTCAAGCAACTCGATCGCGGCTGTGCCCTGCCCCGCCATCACATCTTCATTTTCGAAAGGATGAATCAACTTCGCGCCGGTTTCCGCGATGACGCGCGCACAAGCTTCTTCCCGAGCGCGCTGGTTCGGTTCGCAAAAAACAATCCGGGCGCCGTAACCTTCGACCGCGCGCACCTTCACCTTCAAGGTGTTGGACGGCATCACGATATGGGCCGGGATTCCGCGCAGCTTCGCGGCCCGGGCCAAAGCCGCCGCGTGATTGCCCGAGGAATGGGTAGCGACGCCGCGCCGGGCCGTTTCCTCCTCGAGCGAAAAGACCGCGTTCGTCGCCCCGCGCGCCTTGAACGCGCCCACCTTCTGGAAGTTTTCGCACTTGAAGAAAAGTGAGGCTCCGGCCGCGGCGTCGAGGCGCTCGCTGGTCAGCACCGGCGTTCGGTGGACGAATGGCCGAATGCGCTCGTGCGCGGCCCGAATTGATTCGAGGTCGACAGACATATTAGCAGCGCGGAGGCGCTTCTTTGCCGAGCAGATTGCCCACGGTCATGCGTTCGGAGACCGGCTCAAGCTCGGCAATAAATTTGCAGAATCGCTCGGAAAAAACCGCGGAGCGTTTGCTCAGGTAGTAATCGATTCCCGGCGTGTTCACGTAATGCTGGAGCAGCTCACGCCAACCAAGCCAAAGCTGGGTGTCGAGCAATCCATACACGTAATGGTAATGGATCGTTTCCAGGGCCTTGAGGAATTGATGGGCGGCGTGGAAAAATCGGGCCTGATCTTCCGGAGATAGCGCGCCGAGATTCTCCAAGCCGGTCCGCCAGACGCGTCCCAGCTCCGCGTTTTCCATGAACGGCTTGGTAACATCCCGCAGCGCCGCCGCGGCTGCGTCCATCGCCGCGACCCGCGCAACGCGGGTGCTGCTGCGCAGTTGCACCGCCAGATAGAGGACCGAGACCACCACCGCGATCGAACTGATCAGCTGCGAAATGGCGTTGATGGCGTCCCAATTCATCTCGCCGCAAGCTAGAGAACTAGCCGCCAGATTTCCACTCGCGAAATTACGAAAGCGCCCGGATCGTTAACCGCGCCCTCATGAATCCCTACGCCAGGCCCAAAGAGAAAAAGATCGGCGCGAACCGACCCAAGATTTCGCATTCGCCGAGCGAGCTGGAGACGCGGACGCGCCAGCAGCGCCAGGTCGAAAAACAAGCGGTCGCGGCGGAGCGGCGAGCCATCAAGAAATCGGCAAGGAGACATCTCAAGCAGGAACTGGAGGAGGAAATTTCGAAGCTCGAAACTCGAAATCCGAAACAATAACCGAATCGGAAATACGGAAAACGGTTTCGCACTATTCGCTCTTTCGGAGGATGGCACCGAGCTTCGTATTTTGAGCTTAAAAGCGCACAACCCGGCTCACATCCTGCTGTTCAAGCGGGCCGCCATGAAAAGCTCATCTCAAGCCCACCTCCTCTCCGACAACTTCATCGATAGTCGCCGCCTGATTACCGGCCTAAAGCAGGCTCTGGATGTGAATTACGCCCGGGTCCTGGGCGCAGCGAAAGACCAATGGGAGCGATGCTTCGAAGGCAACGATCCCAGCGACGCCTGCGTGAGCGTGCGAATCACTTCTGGTAAACCCACGGCGGGTGTGATCCGGAAACCGGCGGTCCGCTTCCTAAACGTACATCCGCGTCGATTGCTGGCCTAGGTCACCAGAGCCTTTCTGGAGACGGCACGCCTTCGTGCCGTCGGGAGCCAGCCTCTTTCCTGATCAAGCCTCTCTCCTCCGGCCTGGTGGCAGGCCGGCTCCATCTCACGGCGTCGCTCCAGGCTGGGCGCGGTTGTATTTCTTCAAGAGCTCGCGCACACGGTCGTGCGAGAGAGCTTCCACGCGGTGATCGTCCCGGCCGGTCATGCTTTGATTGTCGATGAGCGCATTGACGACTGCTTCCTCGGTCGCCTGAACCGTGGCGTCGAAAATTGGATCGAGCCGGTCGTTCGGAATCGTTTCGACTGACCGGGTAAGCTTCTCGGGATTGGACGCTTCCGGGTTTGCCGTCGAAAAGGCGAGGAACAAATCGCCGGAACCGTTGCCGGAAACTGTCCCGGTGCGCGCGAGGCCGAGCGAAACCCGCCGGGCAAGGCGCTTTAGTTGGTGAGGCAAGAGGGGCGCGTCCGTCGCGACTACCGCGATGCAGGAGCCGTTTTCTCTCTTGTAAACGCTGCCCGGAATTTCCGTCCCGACGGGCATACCCGCGATAGTGAGCTGCGGTCGCCGCCCAAAATTCGCCTGGAGCAAAACCCCGACGGTGAAAGAACGCGGAGGAGCGTCCTTTTTCTCGCGCATCTCGATCTTGCGGGAGGCGGTCCCAGTTCCGCCCTTGAACTCATAACAGACCATCCCGGTTCCGCCGCCGACGCTCCCTTCTTCGATGGCGCCGCCGTGAGCGGAGTTGAGCGCGTTGAAAACGTGCTCGGGCTTTACGTGAAATCCGTTCGTATCGTTCAAAAAACCGTCCCATGTTTCCGCGACGACCGGCAGACTCCACGCAAAGCCGAGCGTATCTGCACCACCCCGCGCCACTCGCCAGGCAATGATCGCATCACGGACGACGCCGACGCTGTGGGTGTTAGTGATCGCGATGGGCCCTTCCAGGAAACCACCTTCCTCCAGCCAGGCCGTGCCGGTCATTTCGCCATTCCCGTTCAAATTGAAAACGCCGGCATAAACCGGGTCGTCCGTTTTCCCACGCGGGAGGATCATGGTGACCCCCGTTCTGACCGGACCTTTGCCGACCTCGAGCTTACCTTCGCCGCTGATCAACGTGCTATAGCCGACCTCGACGCCGGCCACGTCGGTGATGGAATTAAGGGCGCCCGGGGTGCCGTCAAAAGGAATGCCGAGAGCACGGGCGCGAACCGCGGTTTGGCTGGGTGGTGGAGACGTCTGCGGTTCGCGGGCGGAGAGGGGCGGCGTTAGAAACAAAGCGACCGCGAGAATGGAGAGACGTGGCGAGATGATTGTCATAGCGAAGGGCAAAACGTCCAACGCCCAACGCCCAACGTCCAACGCCGAATGGAGGAAAGCGTAGACGCAAACCAAGGAGCGGCGGTTTTCTGATTTCTGTTTTCGCGGACGATTGGCCGGATTAGATTCGAGGTGTGAGTTATCAGGTTTTCGCGAGAAAGTACCGCCCGCAAACATTCGACGATCTCGTCGGCCAGGCTCACGTCACGCGCACGCTCAAGAATGCCGTCGACCAGAACCGGCTCGCCCATGCCTATCTCTTCGTGGGACCGCGCGGGACGGGCAAGACATCCACCGCCCGAATCCTCGCGAAAGCGCTCAACTGCGTGAAGGGGCCGACGGTTACGCCGTGCGGCGTGTGCGATAGCTGCAAGGAAATCGCGGCCGGCAACAGCCTCGACGTTCTCGAAATCGACGGGGCCAGCAACAACGGCGTCGAGCAGGTGCGCGAACTGCGGGACAACGTCCGTTACGCGCCGACCAAGGGGAAATTCAAGATCTACATCATTGACGAGGTGCACATGCTCTCGGCGGCGGCGTTCAACGCCTTGCTCAAGACGCTCGAGGAACCGCCCGCGCACGTGAAATTCGTCTTCGCCACGACCGAGCCGCAGAAAGTGCTGCCTACGATCCTGAGCCGGTGCCAGCGATTCGATCTCCATCGCATCCCGGCAAACCTGATCGCGCAGCATCTCCAATTCATTGCCGGGAAAGAAAAGATCGCACTCGATCCGACCGCAGCCCACGCCATCGCAAAAGGCGCGGATGGCGGATTGCGCGACGCGGAGTCGATGCTCGATCAACTCGTCGCTTTTTGCGGAGAAAACATTGCCGAGTCCGATGTCCTGAACGTTTTCGGATTTACGAGCGAACAGACCGTCGCCCAGTTCACCGAAAAGATTTTGCGCGGCGACACGCCGGGCGCGCTCGCGCTGCTCCATGCCGAAGCCGATAGCGGCAAAGACATGATGAAGCTCATGTCCGATCTGATTTCGTATCTGCGCGATTTACTCGTCGGCAAAGTGAAACCGGAAGCGCTGGCGGAAGACTTGAATCCGGATCTGCAGGAATCACTCGAAAGCCAGGCGGCGCTGATCGAAACGGATCGGCTCCTCGAATTGATCGATCAATTCGCGGCCGCGGAAGGACGAATGAAATGGGCGCCCAACAAGCGGCTCCATTTCGAAGTCGCCGTGATCAAGGCGATCCAAACCCTGAGCCAGGTGACGTTGAACGACGTCATCGAGAAACTGGCCGCGTTGCGGAATGGGAAAGCCTCGACGGTCACCGGGAGCTCCCTTGGAGCCGGGATCGGTGATCCCGGCCCGCCAGCAGCAAGAACGAAAGCTCCCGAAAAATCTGTGGAAACGCCTGCACCGGCCGGGATCACCGATCCCGGCTCCAACAAGGTGCAAGAGCAACCGACCATTGATCCGAAGGAGGCCTGGCGAAAGACCGTGGAGAAAGTCCGCGCCACTCGGCGTTTGATCGCGGGTTGGGTAGAGGCGGGCACGGCGCTGGGGATCGAAGGTCGCTTTCTGATGGTCGGGTTCCCGCCCGAACAAAAAGCCGCAATGGAATCGCTCTCCATCCCCAAGACCCGCGATTACATCGACGCCGTTCTAAAAGAAGTGAGCGGCCAGGATTGGAAAATAAAGTTTGTGATCAAGGAAGGGCTGCCGGTCACCGCGCCGGTGGAAACGGCCGCGCCAAAAAAGGCGGAAACCCAGGCGACCTTCCAGGACGACCCGCTCATTCGCGAGGCGTTGGAGATTTTCAAGGGCGAAATAAAAACCGTGACGGACTGACTGCGAACGTTTCGCGAGGATACCACTTATGAATCTGAACAAGTTAATGAAGCAGGCGCAGAAGATGCAGGAGCAGATGGCGAAAACGCAGGCCGAGCTGGAGGACAAAACGGTCGAAGTCCAGGCAGCGGGCGGGAAAGTGACGGTGGTCGCCAACGGCGCCGGCGAAGTGACCTCGATCAAGATCGCGAAGGAGATCGTCGATCCTGAGGACGTGGAATTTCTGGAGGAAGCAGTCCTGAGCGGCGTGAAACAGGCGATCGCGCAAGGAAAGGATCTCGCTCAAAGCGAGATGACCAAGATCACCGGCGGCCTGGGTTTGGGCGGATTGGGACTGTAGGGCAAGCGCGTCGCTTGCCGGGGGAAAATCGTGGCAGGCGGAGCGCCTGCCCTACAATCGCTGGAGCTGCGCTTTGTGCTGCTCAAAAACACAAACCTCCCGAATCCCGAGCTCCTGCATCTTCTCCGCGAGCCGCGCATAGTTCTCCCCGAGCTGGACGTGGGAATGGGCGTCGGAGGCAGTGGTGAACCGGATTCCCTTCTCCATGGCGAGCCAGATAATCTCATCGGAGGGATAAAGCTCTTTCACGGGCTTCCGCCAGCCGGCCGTCGATAGCTCGATGGCGAGTCCCCGCGCAGCAACGAAGTCGAGCGTTTCGGCAACCAGATCGCGAACCGGCGCCCTCGATCGATGGCCGTGGATCTTGATGAGGTCCAGATGCGACAGGCAATCGACCAGCCCAGTCCCGGCAACTTCCCGGATGCGGCGAAAATAATCGGCGTAAACCTCGTCGATATCGCGTCCGGAAAATTGTTCCGCGCCGGCCGGGACGCTGTCGAACATTTGATCGGGCCGGTCCAGGTAGTGAACCGAACCGAGGACGAAATCGAGACGTTTCCAATTCTTTTCCACCCATTGCCGGCCTGCGGCCGAAGTCTCCGGGTCGTTATCCAGCTCGAGCCCGGCGCGGATTTTTATGTCAGGATTTGCGGCCCGCAATTTTTCGAGCTCATCGAAATCGATCCCGGCGTGGTAGCGATCGTGATCCGTGAACGCGATATCGGTCAGCCCGCGTTCGCGCGCGCTATCCACCCACGGTTGGAGCAACGCCTGGGTGAAGGGTTGAACGCGATGCCCCTGGGGATGGCTGTGGTAATCGGAGAATAAATGCAATGTGATTGGTGATTAGTGATTGGTGAATAGATAGGCAACCACTCACTCATCACCAATTACTATTCACTTGGCGCGCGGAGCGCGCTACGGCGCCGTCAGAAATTTCTGCCGGACGCGGAGCTCAGGGTATTGCGGAAAGAAAACCTCGGCGATGAAAACTTTGTTCGCGGTCAGGTCGCGGGTCGCGATCGTTTCGGGATAATTGATGTGCTCCAAAGGATTGATCAGGACCGTGCCAGCTTTCTCCTCGAAGGCATGGTTGTCGGTCCAGGTGGTGAGAATAGCGTCGGAAGAATTTCGCAGATAAATCTCGAACCGTTGTTCAGTGGGAAAATCGAGAACCACCGCCTTCTTCGATACGTTCCGCAGCGTCAGGTTTATCTGCAATTGGCGCACCTCGGAGAGTTTCACGGGTTGCGGTGAAAGTTTTAGCTCCAGGACGAGACCGCGGAGCCGCGAATCTTTATAAGTCGGCACCGGATTGGACTGAAAGGGATGGAGCATCCGGGTGAACCAGCCGCCTCGCCGCTCGGGCGTCGGTTCCTGGGCGGAAAGATCGCCTGCAAGTGCCAGCGAGAGCAGGGCTAAGACAAGCGAACGGCTCATGAGCGGCTAATCACCAAACGTTGCAAATAGTGTCAAACCCTTTATCAATCCCGCCATGAGAACAGCCGGATTCGCCGCCCTCATGGCCTTAATCGGCCTGCCAATTGTCGCGCAAACCCAGACGCCCCTCAACCTCGTTCTCCCGACCGAAAACGACGCCATTTTCCGCGGGGATGGGGAGGCCTTTTACCAATACATCGAGCGGGATTACCAGGGAGTTAAATCGACGCCCTGGGAAGGCGGCCGTTATGGATTCGTCCGCAATCCGGTCGAGACAGGGAGCGGCATAGTTTACACCCGTCTCCACGAAGGAATCGACATCCGTCCCCTCCAGCGAGACGCCCAGGGAGAGCCGCTGGACGCCGTGCGGGCCATCGCCGGGGGCACCGTGGTGCATACCAACACGGTCCCCGGGTTTTCGAATTACGGACGATACGTGGTGGTCGAGCATAATTTCGACGGCTGCAAATATTACAGCCTCTACGGCCACCTGAGCTCAATCGCCGTGCACACCGGGCAAAAGGTCCAGCCGCGCGACCAGCTCGGCGTGATGGGTCATACCGGCGAAGGTTTGAACCAGGCCCGCGCGCACGTCCATCTAGAGCTGAACCTGCTCTTGAGCCGGCATTTTGAAGCGTGGCACGACAATTTTTTCAAAAACGATCCAAACCACAACGGCCTCTATAACGGACTGAATCTGGCCGGACTCGATATTGCCCGGCTCTATCTGGCTCTCCAAAAACAGCCTGGCCTGACCATTCCGCAATTCCTGGCCGAGGAGGAAACACTTTATCGAGTGCTGGTCCCGGCTTCGAAAAACTTCGACCTGGCAAAGCTCTATCCGTGGATGGTGCGACAAAAAGCGGAGGGCGAACAGGGCAGCTGGGAGATTTCGTTCAACCGGGCCGGGGTTCCCCTCAAAGTCCAGGCAAACCCAAAAGTGGTTCCGGAACCGGAGCTCTCGTATCTGAAACCGGGCGGAGTCAATTCCGGCCTCCTCACGAACGAACGGCTGTCGGGCCGGGGTGCGAGCGCCCATCTCACGGAAAAAGGAAAGCAGTTTATGCGGCTGCTGACTTTTCCGGATTAAGGTAGGGACGTCGCGCTGCGGCGTCCGTCGGAACGCGCCATTATCCGGAGACGCCGCAGCGCGGCGTCCCTACCCGGAAATTAGCAGGATGTCGGCACGCGTTGCGCGAGCGCGACCGCGTGCGGGATCGCGCCCAAAACGAAACCGAGACATTCCACCGCGCCCGATGGCTTGCCGGGCAGGGCCAGGACGAGCGAACGGTCCACGATCGCGGCCAGACTGCGGGACAGAATTGCATTCGGCGTAATCTTCATCGATTCACGCCGCATCGTTTCGCCAAACCCCGGAATCTCCACCCGCATGATGGCGCGAATAGCTTCCGGTGTGACGTCGCGCTCGGCTACACCGGTCCCACCGGTCGTCAGAATCAGGCCGCACCCCTGATTTGAGAACGAGCGAATTGTCTCCTGGATGCGCGCGGCTTCATCCGGAACGATCGCTTCACTCAAAACCTGCCAGCCATAGTTCTCGGCCGCCTCTTTCACGGCCGGTCCGCCCAGGTCCTCGTATTCGCCGGAGGTGGCGCGGTCCGAGATAGTGATGATGCCGACGGTGATTTGCATGGTCAGGAGAGGCCAATGACGAATGACGCATGTCGAATGACGAAACAATGACGAAGCACGAATGACGAAAAGACCACGCGGCAGTGGCTTCGGACTTCGGGTTTTGTCATTCCTTCGTCATTCGTCATTCGAGCTTCGTCATTCTCAACGACTCACAGCGCTCTTTGTTTTTTCCACCAACCGCACATCGCCGATCACCATCTCCTTATCCAACGCCTTGCACATGTCGTAGATCGTGAGCAACGCGACGCTGACTCCGGTGAGCGCTTCCATTTCGACACCGGTTTGGGCGACTGTGCGCGCGGTGCAGCTGACTTTCGCGCCATCCTTCGCCAACTCGATTGTGACCTGCACGTCACTCAGCGGGATCGTGTGGCAAAGCGGGATCAGGTGTGCGGTGCGCTTGGCCGCTTGAATCCCGGCAAGGCGCGCGGTCGCAACCACATCGCCTTTCGCGATCTCGTTCTTGCGGATCAGCGCGACCGTTTCCTTCGCCAGGGTAATGCGCCCTTCTGCGACAGCCGTGCGCGCGCTCAACGGCTTCGCAGAGACATCGACCATCTTCGCCCGATGATCGCCACCGATGTGACTCAGCCCTTTCTTCTTCACGTCACACGCCACATGTCACATGTCACTTCCCCAATCACCCTCCGATCGCCACCATCATTCGGCCCGGCGAATAGTTTCCGCGAAAGTCGTGTTGCTCGGGTTTGCGTTCGACCACATCGAGGAAGAAGCGCCTCAGCTCGGCATCGGTCGCTCCCGCACGCAAGACTTTCATGATATCGAACTCGAGGTAACTGCCGAGGCAGGGTCGCAGTTTTCCGTCACAGGTGAGTCGCAGTTTGTTGCAGCTCTCGCAAAAATGCAGATTGGTCATCGCCCCGATGAAACCGAGGCGTTGGTCCCTCCCGGCGATCCGGTAGTAGGTCGACGGTCCATTGGTGCGGAACGACGGCTCGGGAATCAGCGGGCCGTAGCGCGACTCGAGCGACCGGCGCGCTTCCGCCACCGGCAAGAAATTGCTCTCATCGAGAACGTCGCTGTGACTCACCGGCATCAACTCGATGAAACGCAGGATGAGATCTCGGGCGGCGGCGAATTCCACGAGCGGAACGAACTGGTCTTCGTTCCGGCCGCGCATCAGGACGCAATTCAGTTTGATGAGCGGAAACTTCGCGGCAATCGCGGCTTCAATTCCATCGAGCACCTGCGGCAGAAAATCGCGGCCCGTTGTTTGGGCGTAAGCCTCGCGGTCGAGAGTATCGAGCGAGATATTGATGGAATTAACGCCCGCGCGACGCAATGCCTGCGCCATCGGCTCGCCTGTTCCGGTCGGGCGCGCCAGCAACGTGCCATTCGTGGAAAGTCCAAGGTCGTTAAGCCCGGGGATCATTGGCAGTTGGTGAAAGAAACCGAGCACGTCCCGCCGGGTAAGTGGTTCGCCTCCGGTGATCCGCACCTTCGTCACCCCAAGCTCCGACGCGATCCGGATCAACCGAAGCGTTTCCTCGTAGGTGAGGACATCCTCGCGGGCGAGCCATTCCTGTAATTCCCGCGGCATGCAATAAGTGCAGCGCTCGTTACAACGGTCGGTGATCGACACCCGCAGATAGGAAATACGATGACCGAATCGATCCTCCATGGAAGCGCAACGTTACGGTCGCGCCCGGGTTGAATCAAGATGGCACCGATTGACTCAACCAACGACCGAAGTATCTTTTTCAACATGAAGCGTCAAATTTCTTGGTGGGCGCTGACAGTTTCTCTTTGCGCCAGCGCGTTGTTTTTTTCCGGTTGTGCCACTCCCGAACAGCGGATCACCGATCATCCGCAGATTTTCCAGAGCCTTTCTCCTCGCGACCAGGATTTGGTCAAGGCGGGCAAAATCCGGGAAGGCATGACGCCTGACGCCGTTTATCTGGCCTGGGGGACGCCGGACCAGAAGGCAACGGGGGTGGCGCGCGGGCATTCAGTCGAGACGTGGATTTACAACGATTACTACTACGCTAATTCGCCTTACCCGTATCCCTACGGGCCGTATGGATATGGCGGCTACTTTGGCGGCGGCGCGGTGTTCCATCGCCACCACGGCCACCATTACGCGATTATCGGTAATCCCTGGTACGATCCATTTTTCTATTCCTACATTTCGCCTCGAGTCGCTTATCCATCGAAGACGGTCACGTTCACCGGCAACCGGGTCGTCTCAATTCAGGTGATGACCGAGCCTCGGCATTAATCGCCGCCGCGACGATTACCTCGCGGATTGATACGCGCCTTCAGCGCTCGCGACTAATCAATGACGGATTCCTGGGGCGTTGCCCCAGGCTAGCTTTGAATCGCGCCTGCGGCGCTAACGCTCACCGCTGCGACTAACCGAAGCCCGCGTCAAGGGCGCGCCCTCAATATCAGCCTGGGGCAGCGCCCCAGGATAGGATGATAGAAAAATCGGAGCGCTGAAGGCGCAGTGACGGGCGTCGCATCGGAACTCGTTGGCCGCGGACAAGGATCCGCGGGGCTAATTGAGATTGTAGAGCTCGATTAGGGCGATGCCGGTTGTGCCGCCTTTGCCCCGCACGATTGCCGTATAGCTGGTCGGCACCAGAGTCATTAGGATGGCGGAATCACGATTGTCCTGCGGCGCGAGTCCGCTGTTGATGATTTCCTGCTCCTGATCGCTCCGCCAATCATCGTTGGAAGCCAGCAGAGTGCCGGCGGCATCGCGAATCTCGAGAGTCGGATCCTGGAGCGCGCCAGGAACCCCCGCTCCTGCCAAATCGGGACCAATCGCGCGGATGACTAACTTCTGCGGAGCGCTCCCGTGGATAATTGTCCCACCGATCAGGACGCTGTCGCCCGTCCCGACGCGGCCACGGGTGGAGATGTTAAGAAGTTCAGTGGAGTTATCGCCCGAGCCGAGTTCATAGATTTCCACGGTGCCGATGCCGACGCCTCCGTTAGACCCGCTCACCTCCACGGTGAACTGCCGATTATCCACGAAGGGCGAGCCCAGGATAGGCGTTAGCACCGCTGCTTCCAGATCATTCGCCGGCGCCAACCCGGTATCGCGGATTTCCTGCTCCTGCGAAGTTTTCCAATTGTCGTTTTGAGCGACAATCTGGCCGTTGGAGCGACGGACCACGAGTGTTGGATCCGCCAGCGCGCCACTCACGTTCAAAGAAGGCCCCAGGGCCCGGATGAGTAACGTTCGTAAGAAGCCATTCCCGCGGATAAAGCCGCCGATTAGAACGTCATTGCCCGTTCCGACGTACCCGCGGGTCGAAATATTGGCGGGTTCCACCCTGTCATCCGAAGGGAAAAACTCGGAAGTCTCGTTTTCAGGGTTGGTCGCGGTGACGGTAATGAATTGATCCGCCAATGTCTGGATTGGGAAAGAAAAGCTGAAGGGCGCATCACCAAAGCTGTTCGTCATTACTTTCTCGGTCCCGAGCAGGGTTTGAGGCGCTGTGATTGTGGCCCCGTTAGCGAAAAACTGAAGGGTGAAGTCCGTGGAAGGCGTGCTGTTCAAGCCGCCTGTCACGGTTGTGCTCTCCGGCGTTCGCGTGACGGACAGGATAACCGGAAAATTCTGCACCTGATCCACGTCGCCAAAGTCGTTCTCCGTCCGTCCATGTGGTCCGATGTCGATATCAATGGATGAGTTGCCGTAAAACAGGTTTGAGAGAATCGAGGTTTGTCCAGCCAGAACCCCAGTCGTGTTGTAGGCGATCACATTGCCCTGCCCAGGCTCGAGGCCCCCGATGGTGTCAAAACCTGCGCTAGTGATTCCTATTCCGTTGCCAAAAGATGGACTTCCATCGGGCAATAGCCCGATCAGGTTTCCGCGGATGATCGAATTTCCTGAAAATGCCTGAATCGCAATTCCATTGTCAGCAAAGACATTTCCGGCGCCGGGTTCTCCGGTGCCAATGATGCTGTGCCCCGTGCTTATGGCGGTATCATTTCCATATCCTTGCCGGAAGCCGCTCGCATCGGTCCCGAAGTAGTTGCCAATTATCGTTGAATTCACCCCGGCGAATATGCCGACGCGATTCCCCGAGATGAGATTGCGAGCGGCGGGAGTATTGCCACCAACCGTGTTCCCAGTGCCCCCGAAAAAATAGATGCCGTAATCATTGCCGTTCAAAGTAACGCCGTCCGGCGTGAGGCCGATAAAGTTCCCCTCGACCCGGTTCCGGAAGCCATATTCTGGAATAGCGCTGCCGATCGAAATGGCTGCATAGTCCGCGTCCGGCCCGGAAAATCCGGTAAACGAGAGACCCCGGACCACGCTGTCATTGCCGTACATCAGCAGGGCGCCGGAGCCTTTGGCGAACGGCCCGCCACCATCCAGCTCAATCAGGATCACCGCGTTGTTTCCGACGGTCAGGGTGTTCGGACTCGCGCCGGGTTGAGTGTACCCGTCGACGGTGATGGAGGAACCAACCGCGACCCCCTCCTTATTCAGGTCAATGATGTGGACGCCGGGGCCCGGAATGTCGAAGACGATTTGATGTGGACCTGCAACTGAGTTGGCGTCGTTCACGGCCTGCACGAGCGAGCCGGGCCCGCTGGAGTTGCTATTCACAACCGTGAAAACGCCACCGTCGCCAATCCCCGGGAAGAAAACCAACACCGCAACGGCGGTCACCCAACGGCGGGGGCATTTCATGAGATGGTTTATGGACAGCACGCTGAGCGAACACAATCTTTTCTTACGCAGACCGAGAACAATCCCGACTCGCGATTGCGGGCCTCGCGGTTTCCCAAATTGAGGGAGCTTCGACGCAGACCGTCGCCCTTTTTTAATCGCCAACGCCGCAATCTCGACCCTTATTAGCCTCTCAATATGCCACGATTGTCCGCGCGCGTTTCCATTCTCCTGCTCTTCGGTTTTCTTGCCGTCTATCTCCTGCCGATGTTCCCGCATGGCGGGTCGGCGAATGAGTTGACCCGCTGGGCAACGGCCGCTTCGCTAGTCGAACATCGGTCGTTTGAGATCTCCTGGACGGAAAGCTTGATTGGGAAAAATGTCGATACGGCGCGGGTAGGCGAGCAACTCTACTCCAACAAAGCCCCGGGCACCGCGGTCCTGGCGGCACCGTTCTATGCGCTGACCAGAATTTTTGTCGGACCGCCCAATCCTTCGAACATCCGGACAAGCTGGTTTGTCATGCGCCTGGTGATTGGGACGCTGCCGCTGCTTCTGCTCGCACTCTGGTTCCATCGAAAAGGCGGGAATGAATTCTCGCTCGCGACGGTCCTGTTCGCGACGCCGCTCTTTCTTTATAGCCTCTTGTTTTTCTCCCACGTCTTCGTTGCCGTAGTGGTCTATTTCGCGTTTTGCCTGCTCTACGACTCCGACCGCGCCACCCCGAAAAAATGCCTCTGGGCCGGTCTGCTTTCCGGGCTTGCGGTCACTTGCGAACTTTCGTCGCTCTTTGCGATTCTGATCTTCGGCGCCGGGCTGCTCTTCACGGGGAAACGCGAACGCTATCGGCGCATTGCCTTTTTCGTCCTGGGCGGTGTGCCGTTCGCGATTCTGCTTCTCGTTTACAACAACTCGCTTTTCGGTTCACCGTTCTCGGTCTCTTATGCGCACGAGAGTTTTCCCGAGTGGGCCGAGGTGGCGAGCCAGGGCGTCTTCGGAATCGGCGTTCCAACCCCATCCAATGCGTTCCTCCTTCTCCTTTCACCCGCACGCGGCCTGCTCTTTTTCTCGCCGATTCTTATCCTGGCCATCATCGCGCATTTCACCGGGCGCGAACGCTCCACGCTCCGCCATCGAATCAAAACCTGCGCCGTCGTTTTCTCCTTCCTCCTCATGTGTGGACATGGCGCGGCGCACGGTGGCTGGGCGATGGGAGCGAGATATTTGATCCTGATTTTGCCCTTTCTGCTCGACTCGTTGGTGCGCGGCGATCTCGCCCGATTCTCCGTCCCTCTCCGGGGAGCGTTGTTCGCCGTTTCTTTTCTGCTCTGCACGATCCCGGCCCTCACGTTCCCTTTTCCGCCGCCGGAATTCAGTTTTCCCCACAACAATTTTTGGAGACCCCTTCTCGTCAACGAACATTGGTTCACGCCGACGCTGGGAAATGCTCTCGGATTGCCGGCGAGTGGCATCAGCCTCCTTCCCGTCCTCCTCGCGTTCCTGGGCGTGATTTGCCTGGTTTGTCTGAACGCGCGACAACGGAACGGTTTTGTTCTTGGAGTCCTGGCCGGTTTTGTCGTGGTGGGAACGTATGCCTTCCTGCCGAATCTGGATGACAAAGAGACCCAATTCAGGCGCGCGACCATCGCCGAGCGATTTTTCCGCCCGGCAAATCGTCTGGAACCCATTCGGCGCGAGGCGACGGCCGAAAAAGATTGGAAGACCTTGCGGCGAATCAATGAGTCGGAATGGAACATCGCGGACACCCGCGCCTCGGCGCCCGACGATTTTCCTTACTTGGAAACGAGGACTCTTAACCCCTCTCCGGTTGCGGAGTTGAAAAATGTCCTGGCCCTTCAGCAGACCGGGAAGGGCGCTGAAGGCGAACAGATCCTCCAGAACGCGAAAGCAAAGTATCCGTACGGGCGTTGCGAAATTTCCACCAATCTCGCCATCATTTATTACACCACGAACCGCAAAGAGCTGGCCCTGCAAGAGCTCGAGAGCGTTCAGTCGCTCGTCGATAAAGCGGCGAGTCCAAACTGTGCCCGTTCGCAGTTCCTTCTCGGTTCGCTCTATCAGGAGCTAAGCCGAAACGAAGACGCCCTGCGAGTTTTTCGTCAGTTCATGGCGAATACCGAAGGGGCGACCGACCCGGAGACCAAGAGTTATCGCCAGAAGCTCTCCGGAGCCGGGCTGTAGACTCTTGTTGTTCGGCCAGGAACACGCGATGCTTGGCCGATGTCGTACGCCTCATTTCGACAGTTTATCCAGGCGCTCGATGCGGCGGGGGAACTGACCCGCGTTTCGGCGCCGGTCGAGACCGATTTGCTGGTCTCGGAGTGGGCGAACCGTGAGATGAAAGCGCCGGGCGGCGGCAAGGCGCTGCTTTTTGAGAATCCGACCGTCGACGGCAAGCCCTCCCAGTTCCCGGTTGCGATCAATACCATGGGATCGCGCAAACGGATGGCGATGGCGTTGAAGGTCGGCAATATCGACGATGTCGCCCAGGAGATTCAGCTCATCCTCAAGGCGAAACCGCCGACCGATCTCCGCGAAGGTTGGAGCCTCCTCAAACAGGGTCTCAATTTGCTCCATGCCCGGCCAAAGCATGCGAAGGAGGGCGCATGCCAGGAGGTGTTCCACCGGTTTGAAGAAGCTCCAACTACCAGCGGCTCTCAACTCTCAACTCTCCCTTCGGCTCCCGCTCAGGGCCTGAGCCTGTCGAACGGCAACTCTCAACAATTCTCTCTCCGCGATCTGCCGATCTTGAAATGCTGGCCGAAGGATGGCGGGCGATTCATTACCCTGCCGAATGTGCATACGCGCGATCCGGAAACGGGGGCGCGCAACGTCGGCATGTATCGCATGCAGGTTTATGACGACCGGACAACCGGGATGCACTGGCAGGTGCACAAGGTCGGGGCGCGTCATGGGAAGCGTTACTACGAGCGCGGTGAGCGGATGCCAGTGGCGGTTTGCCTGGGAGGCGATCCGGCCTACACCTTTGCCGCCACCGCGCCGTTGCCGGACGGACTGGACGAGATTCTCTTCGCCGGATTTCTTCGAAAAAAATCAGTCGAGCTGGTGCCGTGTAAGACGGTCGATCTGGAAGTGCCAAATGATGTCGATTTCGTGCTGGAAGGTTATGTCCAACCGGGGGAGATGCGCCCGGAGGGACCGTTTGGCGACCACACTGGGTATTACACGGCGGTCGAGGATTACCCGGTCTTTCATTTAACGGCCATCACCCATCGCCGCGACGCGGTTTATCCCACCACGATTGTCGGCATCCCGCCGATGGAAGATTTTTACATGGGCGACGCCAGTGTCCGGATATTTCTGCCGGTCTTCAAAATGAATTTCCCGGAGCTGGTGGACATGACACTGCCGCCCGAAGGTGTCTTTCACAATCTGGTCTTCGTCAGTATCCGGAAACAGTATCCGTATCAGGCTTTCAAGGTGATGCACGGCCTCTGGGGGATGGGCCAGATGATGTTCAGCAAATACATCGTGGTGGTGGATGAAGACTGCGACGTCCATAACACGAGCGAGGTTCTGTTCCGCCTGTGCGCGAACACGGATCCGGAACGCGACAGCACCATCATTCGGAATCCAAGCGATTCGCTCGATCACGCGCCCAGCTCACAAAATATCGGATCGCACATGGGTTTCGACGCGACCCGAAAGCTGCCCGGCGAGAATTATCATCGTTCCTGGCCGGAACTGCTGAAGATGACCGACGAAGCCCAGGCGCTCGTCGACGCGTTGCGGAAACGGTAGGGATATCGCGCTGCGATGTCCGAGAATCCTCAAAGCCCGCGAACGCCGCAGCGCGGCGTCCCTACCATTGCGTCCCTGCCTTTACGGCTTGCGGAAGTAGCCGCCGCCGACCGGGTCGTCGACGAGGCCACCGTGCGGAACGTGACGCAGATCGTAAACGCGATGCGGCGGATACGGGCTCACGTATAGACCTGGACGCTCTGTTGGCCGGGCAAACGGAAAGCCGCCACGAGGATGCGGACCGTAACGGACTGCGTTCGCTTCGTCGATCGAAGCGCCAATGAGCGCGCCGGTGTTGGCGCCGATCAATGCCCCTACGGCGGCGCCTTCAGCGCTATGATGCGACGTGAGTCCCCCAATAACCGCCCCGGCGGCTGCCCCCCAGCCGGCGCCCTGGCCGGTGGCCGTTTCACACGAGGTAAAGGCCACGGCGACAAACAGAGCCACGGCAATCATAACTAAAACATTCTTCTTCATAATCCCTTGGTAAATTGGTTGGAGAAATTCTGACGGATGCTCAACCCCTCGCATTCAAGCAAAGTCGAAGAAGTTGGCCGGCTACGCGGCCGCTTTTTTCGATCTTGCTGAGCCTGTACTCCTTATCGAAGACCCGAAACCCGTCCCTCTTCATGCGCCGCAGCAGAGCATGATAGACCGACGCCATGATTTCCGCGGCCACCATCGAACGGCGATCTTCCCGCGGCAGCAGCGCGGCTGCTTTTGCAAAAAAATCCTCCGCGCGCTCGCTTTCGAATTCCATCAGGCGCACGAAGGCTTCGTTGTAATTACGCGTCCGCAGATCCGTCTGGGAATAATCGAAGCGGGCCAGGTCCGCCTGCGGCAGATAAATCCGGCCGTTCTCCAAATCCTTGCCGACGTCGCGGATAATATTCGTCACCTGCAAAGCTAACCCCAGTTCGATCGCGTAGTTGCGGCAGGCAGGATTGCGATAGCCGAAAATCTCGATGCTCACCAGGCCGACGGCGCTCGCGACGCGGTAACAGTAGAGCCGCAGCTCCTCAAACGTTTGATAGCGGACGTCGCCCAGATCCATCTCCACGCCATCGATGATCTCGTCGAGCATCGGCGGCGTGATCGCGTACTTCCGGTAGAGTCCCCGCACATCGCCCGCGAGGGCCGGCTCGTTCTCGGTCGGTTCCCGAATCCATTTTCGCCAGGCGCGCAGCTCCTCCGCCTTTTGTTCCACGGTGGTCTCGGGCGAGTCTGCGATGTCGTCGATCACGCGACAGAACGCGTAGAAGACGGTGATGTCGTTCCGGCGCTCCCGGCCGAGCGCGACAAAGGCGAGCGCCAAGTTCGACTTGCTGTCGCGCGTGATCTTGGCGGCATTCATTGCTCAACTTGGTAGGGACGGCGCGCTGCGCCGTCCGCGCGGAAATATCACGCGTCTGTCTTCCGAAAACAACGGACGCCGCAGCGCGGCGTCCCTACCAGGACTTGTATTCATGCCACGCTAATACTGAATCTCCGCCTGAATCCAGGTCTCCTGGTTCGCCCGGCGGGTTTCGCATTGGCGGAACAGACAGACCCACGACGCCAGGAGCCATCCCGTCATCAATCCACGCAAGCAGACGTAGATAACCTTCCACCCGATTACTCCCACCACGCGATCGGCGATGGCCGTGCGCACAATGGCGTCGCACGTGATGAGGAAAAAATAATGGATTGCCGCGATAAGCAGGAACCAGGCGACCCGGAAAAGGTTCGTGCGAATGAATTCCTTGTGAGCGGCAAACGCGGCCTTGAGCGTCTCGTTGTGCAGAACGAGCGACACCTGCATCGAACAGAAAACGATGATGAGCGCGCACATGATGAAGCGTTCACCCGGCAAATAGTCGAGGACGTCGGGAATATTCCAAAAATAGGCGAGCAGCAGCGGCATGCGAACGATGAACGTGCCGACAATGGCGACGATCCCCGCCCATTCCAGGACGTAGCTGAACCGTCGCATGGCGAACCCGAACAATTCGATTTCGCCAAAGCTCAATCCCTTAATCCAGGCGAGGCAAACCGTGATGAGGTAAACCTGAATGTAAACGCCAAAGAGATATTCAAAAATGAAAGCCACGGCATCCACGGTCGCGGAGATTTGGAGGAGGTGGGCGGCGGGTTCCGCCTGCCCCCAGACGGGCAATCGCCAGAAAACGATCGGTTTTAAAAGCGCGGCGAAAGCGCTGACCAGCAAGATCAGGTAGATGACGTAGCCCCAAAATCCGTATCGCTTTCTCAGGGCCCGAACCAGCGCGCCGTGCAAGCCACGCCAGTTCACCACCAGGAGAATCGCGGCCAGGATGGAGAGCGGATAGGTCGTCGTCGCGTTATCGAAAATCCCCGCGACCCCTTCCAGGGCGGGCAGCGGCACCTCGCGCCAGACTTCGACAAAGGCCGGCCATTCCCAGGCACCCGGGGCCGTGACCTGACTGAAGTCCAGCTCGGCGGCAGCGTGGACGGGGGTAAAGGTGGCGAATTGGAAAACCGAATAGGCGAAGCCGAGGAGGACGAAGGTGACCCAGACGCGTTTGAACCGCAGAATGCAGCGCAGACCATCGCGAAGGGCGAGCCGGATCGGGTTGAAAAAGAGCACGATCCCGTAACCGGCAAGCAGCCCAAGCCAGGGATAAACGCGAGGGATATGCGCCCCCATGTCGTGTTACGGAGCGATGGAGTAGTGGAGTGCTGGAGTAATGGAGAAATGCATTTTCGGATTCCCCATTACTCCACTACTCCATCACTCCATTACTCCGCTTCCTCGCTACCTGATAAATCCCCAGTGCCAGTTAAAAGGCCAATAAACGAACAGTCCGCGCCCGACCAGGTTCTCCTCCGGAACCGGCCCCCACCAGCGGCTGTCGTAGCTATTGTAGCTGTTGTCGCCCATGGCGAAATAGCGGTGTTCCGGCACCGTGTAGGTCTTCGTGGGGTCCGACACATAATCACGGCCCGGCGCATAGCCGCGGTATGGAGGTTTGGCCGACATCACTCGCGCGAAGCCAAATCCTTCCGCCACCTTCCCATTCACAAAGAGAAGCGGCGGATCGATCCGGAGCGCATCGTTAGGAAGACCGGCTAGGCGCTTGATGTAGAACGAATGCTCGCCCGTTTCCGGGTCCGCTGGGATGCCAAAAATCTGGTCGGTTCGAAAAACGAACACATTCCCCCGGTGCGGTTTCATGAAATTGTAGCTGAATTTATCCACAAAAACCTGGTCGCCGGTATCGATCGCGCCGCGAGCGATGACGTCGCCCTTGTTGTAGTGGTTCCCCGGAGCCAATTTGAAATCCTGGCGCAAGGTATCGGGCGGCGCGTAAACGAGGAAATTCTGCCGCTCACACTTGATGCGCGAGAAGGTAAAGAAAAAGCCGAACTTTTGGGGGGTGATCTGCTCAATGCGATCCTCCTCGGCGGAAACGACGTTGATGTAGTTGCGGCCGAGGACAAAAAACTCCGCCACCTGGCGCAAAATGTTCGGAGCCGGCTCCGTCATGGGATGGCCGATGATGCCATTGAGCGTCGGCTGCATCGAGCCGGTCGGGATCTTGAACGGTTGCAGGAAATAGGACCGGATGCCGATGGCAACGACGATCGCCACCAGGATTACCTCCACGTTTTCGCGCCAGGCGGCATCTTTCGGCGTGGGGAGATGCTGGGTGTAAAGCGCGTGCAGGCGTTCGGATTCCTCCTTAACCAAAAGCTCGTTTTTCTTCTTCAGCGCCTGGCGGACCCGCTCGATCTGCGCCTTCATTTCGGCACTGGTGCTTTCGCTCAGCAGGTCCCTGCGATAGCGAAGCAATTTGTCCGCATGCCGAATGAGCAGCCGCCCGTGTTTGATGTAACTCTTGGTAAACACTCGCGGAAGGTAGCCGCTTCACCCGCTTTGCAAAACCGGATTGTCGGGAACTGGTGTGAGAAAATCGGCGCCAACGAGGTGTGTCAGGCGGGCGTGAGCGTCGGTCTGAAATGCCGAATCGTGCGAATTGATTCCACAACGGCCGGAGGCTGCTTCGCCTTCGCCAAACTAATCCGCACGAGAAGACTTAGGGCAGCCTCCAACAGACCAGCCGGCGCGCGCGGAGTCTCTTCTTCGACTAGCGCAATGTCCCGGGCCTTGACACGCAAACGCTTACCCAGCTCACCACGGGTGAGTCGCGCTTCTTCACGCAGAAGCGCAATTGCTTCTCCAAGCTCGAGAAGGTGACGGGCCGCCGCGTAATGCGGATCGGCACTCATATTCTGCTCATGGAATTTTTGGAGATCGTCGTTCACAGATATCCGTGGCGTTGAAAATACCGTCTCTGCCTTTGCTGAGCAATTTCCATATCCTGTCGTGGGGTCTTTTGCGATTTCTTTTGAAAGCCGTGCAACAAAATGACTTTGTTCCCCTTCGCGGTGGAGGCCAGCACTCGATAAATATTGCCACCATATTCCGCACGAATCTCCCACAGTTTTTGGTCGCTCAATTTTTGCCAGAATTTGGCCGGGACGACGGAGAGCGTTCGTAGCATTTCCAGACTGCGAACGACCTTCGCGCGCGCCGAAGGTTCCAGCTCAGTTAGAAATTCCTCGACCGGTTTTTCACCAAAGTCCGTTTCGTAGAAAATGATCTCTCGCATGGGGGGAGACACACCGTCACTGCGCCTTGAGTACCTGGATAAAGGCTTCCTGGGGGATGTTGATCTTGCCGATGCTTTTCATCCGCTTTTTGCCTTCTTTTTGTTTCTCCAGCAGCTTCCGCTTCCGGGTGATATCGCCGCCGTAGCATTTGGCCGTCACGTTTTTTCGCAACGCGGAAACGCTTTCGCGAGCAATGATTTTTCCACCGATCGCCGCCTGGATCGCAACCTGGTAGAGCTGCCGCGGGATCACTTCCTTCAACTTCGCCGCCAGCATCCGGCCGCGGCTGTCGGCCCGGTCCCGATGCACGATGGTGGAAAAAGCGTCGACCGGTTCACCGTTCACGAGCAGATCGAGCTTCACCAATTTCGCGGCGCGATAACCGGCGTGCTCGTAATCCATCGAGCCGTAGCCGCGGGTGATGCTCTTAATCTTGTCGTTGAAGTCCACCAGGATTTCGTTCAAGGGCAGCTCGCAATGGAGCATGACGCGCCGGGTGTCGAGCGATTCCGTGTGGTCCATCAGGCCGCGCTTCTCCAGAATGAGCTGAAGGATGTCGCCGATGTTTTCATTCGGGCAAAGGACGTACGCTTTGACAATCGGCTCGCGGATTTCATCGATCACGCTTGGGTCCGGCAGGTGCGCCGGGTTATCGACGAGCAACGTCTCGCCTCGAGTGGTGAGGATCTCGTAAATGACGCTCGGCGAGGTGGCGATGATGTCCATGTCGTATTCCCGCCGCAGCCGCTCCTGGATGATCTCCATGTGGAGCAGGCCGAGAAATCCACAGCGGAATCCGAACCCAAGCGCGACCGAACTCTCGGGTTGATAGACAAACGCGGAATCGTTCAGCCTCAATTTCCCGATAGCGGCCTTCAAATGCTCGAAATCGCCGGTGTTGATCGGGTAAAGGCCGCTGAATACCATCGGATGGATTTCCTGGAAGCCGGGCAGCGGCTCGCGGGCGGGGTTGCGCAAATCGGTCACGGTGTCCCCGATCTTGATGTCCGCGGTGCTCTTGATGTTCGCGATGAAATAACCGACGTCGCCCGCCTCGAGCCGCTTTTGCGGAAACATCTTCGGGGTGAAGACCCCGACTTCCTTCACTTCGTAGCGGGCGTCGTTATTGATTAACTTGATGCCCTGGTCCGCCTCGATCTTGCCGGAAAAGATGCGGACGTAGGCAACGACGCCGCGGTAAATGTCGAAGACGCAATCGAAGACGAGCCCGCGCAAAATTTCATCGGCTGGTTTCGGCGGCGGCGGGATGCGGTGGACGACGGCTTCGAGAATTTCCTCAATGCCGATCCCCATCTTCGCGCTGGCATCGATCGCTTCCTCGGCGGGAATGGCGAGGATTTCTTCGAGCTGTTTGTGGACGGCGGGGATGTCGGCGTTCGGCAAATCGATCTTGTTGATGACGGGAATGATGGTGAGCCCCTGCTTGTGGGCGAGATGCACGTTCGCCACCGTCTGGGCTTCAACCCCCTGGGCGGCATCGACGATGAGGAGCGCTCCTTCGCAGGCGGCGAGCGAGCGTGAGACTTCGTAGGCAAAATCGACGTGGCCCGGCGTGTCGAGCAGGTTGAGGCGATATTTCTGGCCTGATTTGGCCGCGTAACGCATCGCGACCGGGTGCGCCTTGATGGTGATGCCGCGTTCGCGTTCCAAATCCATCGAATCGAGCAACTGGTCCTGCTTGTCGCGCTCGTGGATCGTGCCCGTGCGATCGAGCAATCGATCGGAGAGCGTCGTCTTGCCATGATCGATATGCGCGATGATGCAGAAGTTTCGGGTCAGCTCGATCGACATAAAGCGCAGCACTATGCGGGCGCGCCCGGGGTGGGTCAATGAGCGCCGCCTCGGCGCTCACTCTTGCTCATGCTCTTACTCCGCCCCCATCTGAAATCGCCGTGCCTCCCCTCAACCCCCGCGCTTGGTTTCGCCTCGACACCCTCACCAAAACTCCTCATTCTCAGCAGGTCCGCGAAAAACGATTTGTCCCATGAAACCGACCTCTAAAATCCTGACCGTCTCGATAATCAGCATGTTGTTTCTCGTGCCCCTGCCGGTCGCCAGCGCTGCGTCCAAGGAAGCACGCGTCACCCAGATCATTCGCGACGTGAGACTTCTTCCCTCGGAAGCCGCCGCGCGTCCCGCCGCGGTAAACGACAAGGTGTCCGAAGACACCGGCGTGCGGACGGGCGGCGATTCGCGTTCCGAGCTCACCTTTCCGGATTTGACCATTACCCGCCTGGGCTCGAACACGATCTTTAGTTTCACCGGCTCCGGCCACACCGCCAAAATCGAGAGTGGCTCGATCCTCCTGCGCGTGCCGAAGGATTCAGGCGGCGGCTCCGTAAAAACGAGCGCGGTCACCGTGGCTGTCACTGGAACCACCCTCATCTTCGAATCGGCCGGCGGGACGAAGAGCAAATTGATCACCCTCGAAGGAAGCGCCCGGATGGCCCTGGTCGCGAAGCCGAAGGATTATCGGTACGTCCGAGCGGGACAAATGCTGGATGTCCCAGCCGGCGCCACCACCCTGCCAATGCCGGTGAATATCAACCTTAATGACGTGATGAAGAGTCATCCGCTCATTACCGACTTCAAGCCGTTGCCGAGCCAGCCGCTCATTATGGCCGCGGCGCAGCAACAACAGCCCGCGCCGCAGGCGCCGCCTCCGAACTATACCGGGCCGAATATCAACATCGACATTGGAGGAATTCTTGGAGGAGGAACCCATCATAATCCTCGCCCGCCATCCACGCGGCCGCCGACCCAGCCTCCGGGCACTCATCCTCCTACAACTAACACCGGTCCGACTCAACCACCCCCAACGACAGGCCGAACGCCGGGGCAAACCAAAAACCCTCCCACCACAACAACAACCAACCCGCCGACCAAATACCCCCCAAAGAGCACAACGACGACAGTCCCTCGCAATCCCAAAGGCCCCAGACCAAAGCCGTCACCAACGCCTCCGGTCGTGCGGTAGCGACCGGCTGCCGGTCGCCAGTAAAGAAATCAGGCTTACCGCGTTTCCGGTTCCGGTTTGACGGCAGACGGAGTTGAATTCGCGGCGGGACGGGACGGTGTGGGCGTCGGGACAACTCGCTTGTTCAATACCTTTTGGTATTGGGCCTTATTCTCCACCCACTGGTAAAAGGGATCTTCCACGATCGGCCCCCAGACGAGGCGTCCGCCGTAGCGCCAATTATCGAGCAGAATTCCCTGGGCAAAGGGCTGGCCCTTCGCGGTGACGACAATGACGTTGTGCTCGCTCGCCGTCTTATCGAACGATTCCGCCCAATGAAACTCGAGCGTTTCCCATTTCAGCTCGGTAAGGCGGAGGAGAAGCCGCTCCGCGAACTGGAAGCAAAGGCCTCCTTTCCTGGCCCCGGTATTGACGAGGAAGTTTTGCAGGCCCGGCGGCCAGACTACTCTCCACTCTTTTTTCAGTTCCCGGCCGGTTGTATAAGCCATCGCGGCAACTCGCTGGGCTTCCTCGGGATCGACATTCGGACCGAGAGCCGCGATGCGAGCGCGCAACACCGGATCATCGGCCGAGGTGGCGAAGGCCGGATCCTTCTTCCGCCCTTCCGCGGTGGAAACCAGGAGGGCGAGCGCCAGAAATCCGATCATTACTGGCAGACCACGGCGATTCCGGAACCGTCGGCAGGAAAACATAAGGTGCATAAGTTAGTGCGCAGCGGCAGACGTCAAGCCGCCTCGAACCTTTTCCCCCCGCTGCTCCGAGGGCGGAAATGATTTCCAAAATGCCCCGATCCCGTTACAACCTGGCCAAACATTCACCCAGGATGAAATCATTGCTCTCCCGCTGCTTCACAATCACTTCAATCATCTTGCTCGCCGCGCTGAGCGGTTGTGGCGGCCCCCGGCGCGACATCGTGGGGAAATGGCGAGTGGATGGCGAGGGCAATACCATGGTCTGGGAATTCGCCGAGGGCGGGTCGGTCCAGATGGGAAGTATTCGAGGCCGATACAGCTTCGGAGATCGCGACCGGGTAAAAATCGAAACACCGGGTGCTACCTCCGTGTATCAGCTCGAGCTATCCGGCGACCACATGACCTTGCAGGACCCGCGCGGTTCGAAGCTTCGCTTCACGCGAGCAAAGTAAGCAGCTGGCGGCCGACGCTAACTGTCGTCGCGGGGTTGTTCCCTGCTGGCGTGAACAATATGTAACCCGACGAGCCGCGCGACGAGCACCGCCAGATAGATCTGGCCCATTACCGCCTCGAGTGTGGCAAAGGTTCGGGCCGCATTCGACCGCGGTACGATGTCGCCGAAACCGACCGTGGTCAGCGTGACAAAACTGAAATAACGCATCCGAATCACGCGGGCGACGTACTCTGACACCGCCCCACTCTCCGCCGGACCGGAAAACGATCCGGGCTCGATCTGTTCCAGGATGGCGTAGCAGAAAGCCCATGCATATCCGATCAGGAAATAGACGCAAATGGCGCCGTAAATCTTGTCCGCGGTGACTGGACCACGCCGGAGAACGTCAGCGAGAATGCTGATGGAGAACAACGCCAGCAAGGTCAGGAGACAAAAGTTCGAGACCAGGATCAGCCGCTGGGCGTTCCAGACGATGATGAAACCATTGAGGGCGATGGTGGCGATGGCCAGAACCAGGGTAGAGGTGAAAAGCCGCTTTCGTTCGCTGATGACGTGCGTCCCCGCCAACAACACGGCGGCGCCCACGACATTCAAAAACAGGACGCCAAACCGGAGTGGGGCAACAAGGGGCGACACTATGAACAGCAGGAGAAGCAGGATGAGCAGACCTAAATGTCGCCACCGCTGCCGCGGAATCTTCGGGTCCATGTCAGCGGGCCTGAGAATTCTAAACTTTCGACGGAATGACAAGGATTAGCAGAGGCGGCCCGGCACGTTGACTCGTAGCCCGATCGCTTAATCTTGCCTCGTGGCGCGGGCGCAAACGAGCGCGGGACTGCTGATGTTCCGGATGCAAAATGGAGAGACGGAGGTGCTGCTCGTCCATCCGGGCGGCCCCTACTTTCGAAACAAGGATGAAGGCGCCTGGACGATTCCAAAAGGAGAGGTCGCGTCAGGCGAGGATTTGTTGGAGCGGGCGAAAATAGAGTTTGCCGAAGAGCTCGGTATTTCGGTTGAGAAAGCCGCTATCGCCACCGGCAATGGGTCTTGGATTGAGCTGGGCTATGTGAAACAGAAAGGCGGCAAAACAGTTCACGCCTGGGCGTTTGCGGGGGATTTGCCGCCCGATTTCAAACTGGCTTCGAACACCTTTGAGGTGGAATGGCCGCCGCGATCCAGCAAAACGCAGGCGTTCCCGGAAATTGACCAAGCCAGCTTTTTTTTCCTGGAGATGGCTCGAGCCAGGATCAATCCTGCCCAGACCGTTTTTCTTGATCGCTTGGTTGAGGCCCTACAATGACAAGGCCCCTGTTTCTTTTCGCACCCGGCGCTGGAGCGCCTTCCACTCACCCGTGGATGCAACGCTGGAAGGAACGGCTTTCAGTCGTCGGCGATGTCGAGACTTTCGATTACGCCTACATGCAACAAAGGCAACGGCGTCCCGATCGGCTGCCGGAATTGATCGCCACCCACCGGCAGGCTCTCGTTGCTGCCCGGCAAGGCGACACCCGGCCGGCATTCCTGATTGGCAAAAGCATGGGCGGACGGATCGGATGCCACGTCTCGCTGGAAGAGCCGGTCACGGGCCTGATTTGTTTTGGCTATCCGCTGTGCGGCGGCGGAGATCCATCCCGGTTGCGCGACAAAGTTCTGCGCCAATTACGGACGCCGATTCTTTTTGTCCAAGGCACCCGCGATCCGCTTTGTCCGTTGGAGCTTTTGGAAAACCTCAGGCTCGAAATGAAGGGCCCGAACTTTCTCCACGTCGTCGAAGGCGGAGATCATTCCCTGCTTGTATTGAAGCGCCAGCTCCAGGCGACAGACGAAACCCAGGAGGAGGTTGATCAGCGAATCCTGGCGGCGATTGCAACGTTTGTGGGGCGTTTCTGAATCCGTCTCGCATCGAGCGACGGAGCACTCGATCCACCGACTAGCTCAGCGGCAGCCAATTGCCCGGTTGCGGCACCGGTCTTCCTTCAGTCAGCGAGAGATAGGTGTATTCGTTGAGAAGGCGTTCGTAATCGGACAGGAGCTTCATGGCGTCATTCGGCTTCAACCGGTCCCCTTTGATCGCGCTGTCGACTTGCGTCTTGAGCAGGCGCATCAGCTCGACCTTGTCCCACTGGGTCATCGCGAGCACTTCGCCGATGGTGCTGCCTTCGATGACTTCCTCGATGTACCACCCCAGTTCCTCATCGGGGTCGAGAAAGACATGCGCCTCGGTCACGCGCCCAAACAGATTGTGCAGATCGCCCATGATGTCCTGGTAGGCGCCGACCATGAATACTCCGAGATAATAAATCTCGCCCGGCGCAATCCGGTGGAGCGGCAGGGTGTCTTTCACGTCCTGCAAATCGATGAACTTGGAGACCTTGCCGTCGGAATCGCAGGTGATGTCCACCAGCATGCCGTTGCGATCGGGCGGCGTGGTCAGCCGATGGATCGGCATGATCGGGAACAATTGGCCCAGCGCCCAATGATCGAGAAGGGATTGGAACACGGAAAAGTTGCAGATATATTGATCGCCGAGCGAGGTCTCGAGCTCCTTCACTTCCTCCGGCACGAAGCGCAGGCCGCGATGCATGTTGACGATCTGCTGGGCGAGCTGCCAGTAAACGCAATCGAGCTTCGCCTTCGATTCGAGGTCGAGCAGCCCAAGCGTAAACGTCTGCTGCGCTTCTTCCTTGATCTGTTGAATGTCGTGCAGGCTTTCCAGGCGATTGCCCCGTTTGAGGCGTTGCTTCACGTCGAGGATGTCCCGAACCAGTTTGTGATCCTTCTCGTTCGCCTCGACTTTGAGTTTCGGCGCGGTTTTCTCGATGGAACTGAAAGCCTCGACCACGAGGACCGAATGATGGGCCACGATCGCGCGTCCGCCTTCGCTGACGATCGCCGGATGCGGGACCTTCTCGGAATCGCACACGTCCATGACGTTCCAGATGACGTCGTTGGCGTATTCCTGGAGCGAATAATTCGCCGAGCTGTCGAAGTCGCTCCGAGACCCGTCGTAATCGACGCCGAGCCCGCCGCCGACATCGAGATAACCCAGCTCATGCCCGAGCTGGCAAAGCTTAGCGTAATACCGGGCCGCTTCGCGCACGGCGCGTTTTATCGTGGAAATATCCGGCACCTGCGAGCCGACGTGGAAATGAACGAGCTTGAAGCAATGTGCGAGGCCCGCAGCCTTCAACATTTCACTGGCCGCAACGAGACTGGTGGTATCGAGCCCAAACTTCGCGTTCTCGCCGCCGCTGGTCGTCCATTTGCCCGCGCCCTTGCTATAGAGTCGCACCCGGATGCCGATCATCGGCTCGAGGCCCACTTCCTTGGAAGCGCGAATGGTTTGCTCCAACTCCTCGAGCTTCTCGACCACGATGATGACCGACTTGCCCAGCTTGCGGCCGAGAAGGGCGATGCGAATGAAAGCGCGATCCTTGTAGCCATTGCAGATGATCAGGCTCTCATGGTCCTTGTGCATGGCGAGGGCCGCGACCAGCTCCGGCTTGCTCCCCGCTTCGAGCCCGAAGTGAAATTCCTGGCCGGCGTCGACGATCTCTTCGATCACCTCCCGCAGCTGGTTCACCTTGATCGGGAAAACGCCGCGATAATGATTCTTGTAGCCGAATTCTTCGATCGCTTTTTTAAAAGCACAGTTAACCGATTCCACCCGATGCCGGAGGAGGTCCTGGAACCGGATGACGAGGGGGAAGCCGAGTCCGCGATCACGCGCTTCGTTGACTACATCGAGAATATCGATGGAGCCGCCCTTTTCCTGGAGCGGGCGAACCTCGACGTTGCCCGCGCCGTTGACGGTGAAGTAACCGGTGCCCCAGCCGTCAACGTTATAGGTCGAAATGGCAGCGTCGACGTCCCACTCGTTCTTCATTCTTCAGTTGCGGCAGCCGCCGCAGAGCGATAATCAATCACAGCGGCGGACATGCAAGCCCGCATTCAAAAATCTCGTGGACATATTCGCTTCTGGTAGGGACGGCGCGCTGCGCCGTCCGCGGGGCCTTTCGCGAATCGTTCGGACGCCGCAGCGCGGCGTCCCTACCACGCGGGGGCCTGCTTGTGTTTCCCATCGCCGCTGTTACGGTTTGCGCGGATGAACAAAACGGTCATCGAGGTGCAAGTCCGGGCGGTTTTGCCCACGAGCGGCGGCTGCGCGGTTTTTCTCGGCAACAATGACAAGGTGTTCATCATTTACGTCGATCAAACGGTCGGCAGCGCCATCACCATGTTCATGCGCGACGTCTCCAAGGAGCGTCCCCTCACCCACGATTTGATGGGCCACCTCATGACGGCCCTGGGCGCGAAAGTGGAACGCGTCATCATCAACGACCTGAAAAACGCCACCTATTACGCGCGCATGATCATTCGCGCCGAAAACGAATTGCAGCAGAAAAAAATCATCGAGCTGGATGGCCGGCCGAGCGATTGCATCGCGATGGCGACACAGCAGAAGGCGCCGATGTATGTGAGCCAGGACGTCTGGGATGAGGTCGACGATATGAGCGACGTCCTCCGCAAGATGGAAGAGGACGGGCTCAAGCCGGACATCGAGTCGGAATCAGAATCCGAATCGAGCGAGGACGATTAGTGAGCTTTTGTAGCAGCGGCCCTGTGGGCCGCTCCAGATCGACGTCGCTTCCAAAAGCGGCCCACAGGGCCGCTGCTACAAGTTCACCCCAGCAGCTCACCGTAATGCCCCTGGGCTATTTCGAGAGAGCGGCTCAAAATCGCGGAGGGCGTATCCAGCTCCATGACTTGCTCGGCCAGCTTCTGGCACTCGGCGTAAGTTAAACTCTGCACAGCGCGTTTCACCCGCGGGACAAGCGAAGCCCCCACGCTCAACTCGTCCATGCCGAGGCCAAGAAGAAGCGGGATCAAAGCCAGGTCGCCGGCCATTTCGCCGCAAACGCCCACCCAAATATCATGCGCGTGCGCGGCGTCCGCCGTCATCTTGAGAAGCCGCAAAACAGCGGGATGGGTCGGCTCATAGAGGTGCGCCACCCGCTCGTTCACCCGATCCACCGCTAGGGCATATTGAATGAGGTCGTTTGTGCCGATGCTAAAAAAATCGATCTCGCGCGCGAGCCGGTCGGCACACATCGCCGCGCCCGGGATTTCGATCATGGCGCCCACTTCAATTTTCGGATCGAACTCCTGGCCTTCGCTTTTCAGCTCCGCCTTGCATTCTTCGAAGACGGCGAGGGCGCGGCCCAATTCTTCCAGTCCTGAAATCATGGGAAACATGATCTTCACGTTCCCCACTGCGCTCGCCCGGATGATGGCCCGCAGTTGCGCCTTGAAAATATCGACCCGTTCCAGGGAAAAGCGGATCGCGCGATGGCCCAGGAAAGGATTCATCTCGTCGCCGGAATCCAGCGCGCCGGCCACCTTGTCGCCGCCCAGATCGAACGTCCGGATGATAAGCGGATGCGGCTGCACCTGCTCGGCCACTTTCCGGTAGGTGGCGTATTGTTCCGCTTCGCTGGGAAGGGTCGTGCGGTTGAGATAGAGAAATTCCGTGCGGTAAAGGCCGATTCCTTCGGCGCCGTTGCGCGGGGCCGCTTCCACTTCGTCCGGCAGCTCAATGTTAGCCGAGAGAACAATGTGCCGGCCATCTTTGGTCGTCGATTTCGTCTCGCGCAGCCCGGTCAGTTGCTGGGCGACGAGCGATCGCTTGTGTTCCAGCTCGCCGTAATGCCAGAGCGTCTCCGGCTTTGGATCCAGAATGAGCAGCCCATTGTAACCGTCGATCAACGCCTCCCGGCCCGTCTCGAGTTTGTCGGTAGCGTCGTGCAAGCCGACCACCGCCGGAATCCCGAGCGAACGCGCCATGATCGCCGTGTGCGACGTGCGGCTGCCCAGATCGGTCGCGAGACCGATCGTGTGTTCGCGGTTCATGGTGGCGGTGTCCGAGGGCGTAATGTTGTGCGCCAAAAGGATGTGCCGATGCGTCAAACTAAGAAAATCCTTGGGCGCTTTGCCCTGGAGGTTCCGGACGACGCGGCGAGTCACATCCTGGATGTCGAGAGCGCGCTCGCGCAAATAAGGATCGTCGATCTGGCTCAGGGTGTCGGCATAATGGGTGGCCACTTGCTGGAAAACGAATTCCACATTGCAGAGGTCGGTTTGCAATTTGCGCAGCACTTCGTCGATCAAAGTGCGGTCCTCCACCACCAGCAGGTGCGCATCGAAAATGCCGGCATCCTTCGCCCCGATCGATTGGGCGATGCGCTCCTGCATCTCGAGAATCTGGGAGCGCGTCTGGATCAACGCCATTTCGAAGCGGCCGATCTCGTTCGGAATTGCGGAGGGCTCGATCCGATGACGCGCCACTTCGTCGCCATCATCGCGAACGACATAGAGTGTTCCGCGAGCGACGCCGGGAGAAACTCCCACGCCCTGGAAGCGAGTCTCTTGTTTCGCGTTATCGCCGCTCATCAAGAGAGCATATCGCGGCTGTCAATCCTCGTTGAACTTCTTCTGAATCAACTCTTCGAGCTCTTCCAGCACCTTGTCGGCATCGGGGCCTTCGCAACAAATCGTGAGCTTCGATCCCTGCCCGGCCGCCAGCATCATCAGGCCCATGATGCTTTTGCCGTTGATCTTCTCGCCTTCCTTCTCCACCCAGACTTCAGAGCGGTACCGGCTCGCGATCCGAACAAACATCGCCGCCGGCCGCGCGTGCAGACCGAGCCGATTGACGATCGTAATCTCTTTTTCGAGTTTTTGGGCCGGCCCGTGCGATCTCCGATTCAAAAGTCCCATTAGCTTTCCTTCGTCGCCATTACATTGAGCAGCTTATCGCTGAATTCCAATGCGCTGTTTCGTCCCAGACCTTTCAATTTCTGGTCCATTGCCGCAACTTCGATCAATCGTGGAATTTCCCGCCCCGGGCGGACTGGAATCGTGATGTGCGGTACCTGCAATTTTAGAATCTCGTAAAATTCCTGATCGAGTCCAATGCGATCGACTTTTTCCTCCTCCAGTTCCTCCCAGTCGCGCAGGGTCACGACCAAATCGAGCCGCTTCTCAATTCGGATACTGCCGATGCCGAAGATCGAGGCCACGTTGATGATACCGATCCCGCGGACTTCCATGTGGTAACGGGTGAGGTCCGGGGCGGTTGCCATTAACTCCCGTCCTTCGAGCGATTTCACCCGGGTAACATCATCCGCCACCAGGCTGTAGCCGCGCTCGATCAAGCCCAGGACCGCCTCGCTTTTTCCAATGCCGCTTTGCCCGCGGATGAGCACCCCCACCCCGAGAATGTCGACCATGCTGCCGAACTCCGTCACCGTCGGGGAAAAATCGACCTCCATGGCGATGGTCGCCGCGTTGATGAAACGCATCGTCACCAGAGGAGTGCGAAAAACCGCTACCTGCTGCTCTTCCGCCACCGCCAGCAAATCAGGATCGAGGTGCGCCCCACGGGAAGTAACCAGGCAGGGAATCTTCTGTCCGCACAACGCGCGGAAACGCTGGACGCGGGTTCGCGCGGTAAGGCTCTTCAGGTAGGATTGTTCGGCCGCGCCGAGAACCTGCACCCGTTTCTCCGCGAAATAATTATAGAATCCCGACAGGGCCAGGCCGGGACGATTGATGGTCGGTTCCCGGATCTTGCGATGAAAACCAACCCGCTTTCCCTCGAGTTTCAGCTGCAGCTTCTGCCCGTGGGCTTTGTAGAAACTCTCAACCGTAACGACTGGTATGTTCTTCCGTTGGTCGCTCCCGGAGGTGATCGGCTGCGTTGTCACTTTGTCGGCCATACGCGCGAAATACGTGTATCGCGTTCCGGCGGTAATTGCCACCGCTCATCGCGCGACGACCTTTAAGCCGCGCTGGAAAGGTCGGCACGGCGCGAAAGTGGCAGAGTCCTAGGCTTGCGTCCAACTTCTCTACCGCACTAGAAACGAACCCACCGTGCTTAGGACCATCTTCTTCGACGCCGCCGGCACCCTTATTCATTTGCCGAAAAGCGTGGGCTATCATTATGCCCTGGTGGGCCGCCGCGTGGGCTTGACCCTCGACGCCGTGGCTCTTGATCGCGCCTTCGTGGCGTCCTGGAAACAAATGCCGACGCGACCGGCCATCGACGGTCCGCGCGACGACGATGACAAACCGTGGTGGTGCGAGCTCGTCCGCCGGGTGATCGAACAGGTCGCTCCCGGGACAAGCGAACTGGATCGCGACGCCTTTTTTGAAGCAGCCTATTCGCATTTTGCTGAAGCCGGCGTGTGGGAGCTTTATCCCGAAGTCATCGAGGTCCTGGAATCGCTGCGACCCCGTTTTACCCTTGCCGTCATTTCCAATTTCGACGGCCGTCTCCGGATGATCCTCGAGCACCTCGGTGTTTCACAATTCTTCTCTAACATTTTTCTATCGAGCGAGCTGGGCGCGGATAAAACCGATCCCGAAATTTACCGTCGCGCTTTGAAACTTTCTGCTGCTACCCCTGGCGAAGTGCTGCACGCCGGCGACGATCCGGTTCGTGATTGGGAGGGAGCAACCGCCGCGGGTCTGCGAATCTTTCGCCTGGAGCGTCCCAAAAATTCTCTCCGCGATTTATTGGCGAGCCTGTAGCCGCTGTCTCAGACCGTCGAATTGGATTTCGCCCCCCTCCATCCGTGTCATCCGCGACATCCGCGGTTCAATTCCTCTCGTGTAACGTTTTTGAGACAGGCACGATTGGGCCTCGACACAATTTCCCTGCGTTCATAATAATTCCGTCGATTACGTCATCCAATGTTCTGGCGGGTTTTCGGCTGGTAGGTGCAACGGGGCTGGAACTTCCAAGGATCGGGGGGAAAACGGAATCTCCAATCATCCATCGCCTATGAAGCCGAAGTTAAGTCTCCTGCCCGTCGTTCTGTTCCTCGCCTTGTCCGCGTTCATCCTGCCGCGCGCGATGGCTGTCTCGCCCAACATTGTCATCAGCCAGGTTTATGGCGGGGCCGGCTGCGGCACGGCAAATTGTTCCACCTACGGGAACGATTACATCGAGCTCTTCAACCTCAGCAATTCAGCCGTCAGCGTAAACGGTTGGTCTGTCCAGTACGCCGCCGCCACCGGGACAACCTGGCAGGTAACCAATCTGCCCAACGTCTCGATTCCGGCCGGCGGTTATCTTCTCATCGCGGAGTCATTCTCGGCCAATGGCATGAACGCAATCCCGACGCCAGACGCCACTGGCACCATCTCCATGAGCGCCACCACGGCAAAGGTCGCCCTCGTGAATACCACCACCGCCTTGACCGGCGCGTGCCCGACCGGGGCGAACATCGTCGACTTCGTCGGTTATGGAGCGACCGCCAATTGCAACGAGACGGCGAACGCACCCGCACCCAGCACGACGACGGCCGATATTCGCGTGAACTTCGGCTGCATCGACACCGACAACAATTCGACCGATTTCCAGAGCTCCAGTCCGACCCCTCGGAACAGCGCAGGTTCGCTGCATCCCTGTTCCGGGGCGACGCCGACACCTACCGTATCGCCAACGCCCACTCCGACTACTACCCCTACGCCGACCCCCACAGCTACGCCGACACCTGGAGCAGTGCGCATCCATGATATTCAAGGCGCCGCGCACTTATCACCAATGGTTGGGCTAACGGTGGCGAACGTTCCTGGGATCGTCACCGCCAAACTTTCCAACGGTTTTTATTTGCAGGATCCCAACCCGGACGCGAACGACGCGACGTCCGAAGGCATCTTTGTTTTCACTTCGTCGGCTCCCACGGTCAATGTCGGTGATTCACTTTTAGTCGGAGGCACGGTCTCTGAATTCCGGAGCGGCGGCAGCGGTTCCACTAACCTCACGAACACAGAGATCGGATCACCAACCATCTCCGTCCAGTCCACCGGAAATTCTCTCCCGGCGCCGATCGTCATCGGCACCGGCGGACGCATCCCGCCTACCATGGTGATCGAAGACGACGCGAGCGGCAGCGTCGAGACCAGCGGCGTCTTCGACCCGGCCAGCGATGGAATCGATTTCTACGAAAGCCTTGAAGCGATGCGCGTCCAGATCAACAACGCCGTCGCCGCAGGTCCAACATCCTCTTTTGCCGAAATCCCGGTTCTTTCCGATGACGGAGCAAACGCCAGCATCCGCACGACTCGCGGAGGGGTCGTCGTGCGAGCAAATGACTTTAACCCGGAACGGGTGCTTCTGGACGATAGCATCCTGGCGTTACCGACCGTCCACGTTGGCGACCATTTCAGCGGCCCGATTATCGGCGTGATGGATTACACCTTTGGGAATTTTAAGCTCGACGTCACCCAATCGATCACAGCGGTTCCGGGAGGTTTGGCTCGGGAAACGACCGCCATCCCCACCGCCACTCAGCTGGCGATCGCTACCTTCAACGTCGAGAACCTCGACCCTGGCGACGGCGCGGCAAAGTTCACCGCCCTGGCAAGTCTGATCGTCAACAACCTCCGCTCTCCCGATATCATCGCGGTTGAAGAAATTCAGGATAACAACGGACCGACTAACGACTCCGTGGTCGATGCCACTACCACCTACAACACCCTCATCTCAGCGATTCAATCCGCGGGCGGCCCGACCTATGGTTTCCGGCAAATCAATCCGGTGGACGACCAGGATGGGGGCGAGCCGGGCGGTAATATTCGGGTCGGGTTCCTCTTCCGCACCGATCGCGGTCTCGCTTTCATTGACCGTCCGGGTGGGTGTTCAACCTGTGCGACGACCGTGGCGAACGGTCCATCGGGAGTTGAGCTCTCGTTTAGTCCAGGCCGCATCGATCCGACCAACACCGCCTTCAACGCCAGCCGCAAGCCGCTGGCCGGTGAGTTTAGCTTCAACGGCCAGAAGTTGTTTGTGATCGGCAATCACTTCAATTCGAAGGGCGGCGACGATCCGCTCTTCGGCCGGTTCCAGCCTCCTACTCTCAGTTCCGAGGTCCAGCGCATTCAGCAAGCGCAGGTCGTCAATAATTTCGTGGATAGCATTCTGGCGCTGAACTCGAATGCCAAAATCGTCGTCCTGGGGGATCTCAACGATTTCTCTTTTTCCAATCCGATTACGACTCTTAAAGGCGGCGTTCTCAATGACTTGATCGAAACGTTGCCGCAGAACGAGCGATATACCTACGTCTTTGAAGGTAATTCGCAGGATCTCGATCACATTCTGGTGAGCAATAGCCTGTTCTCTGGGTCGTTCGCTTACGATGTCGTTCACGTGAACGCGGAGTTCGCCGATCAGATCAGCGACCACGACCCGCAAATCGTCCGACTGACCATCCCTTTGGCTCCGACCCCGACTCCAACTCCGACGGCAACTCCATCGCCCAATCCAACAGCTACCCCTACCTCAACACCCACTGCCACCGCTACCGCAACGGCGACGCCTACCCCTACTCCGGCGTTTGTCCCAATCATTTTTCCCATCGCGGGTACCCCTCAAAGCACGATGGTTAATACTACTTTCGCCGCTCGCCTGCAGGCCGCCGCTGCCTATTCCGGCACCGGTAGCCCGCTCATCGGTACTCAAGTTACCTTCACCGCGCCGAGCTCGGGAGCGAGTGGATCCTTTGGCACTCCCTCGGAAATCCAAAACGTCTTTGTCTCCGGTTCTTCCGGCACCTTTACTCTTACCTTTAATGGTCAGACCACCAGCCCGCTTGCCTTTAATGCCACGGCGGCGGCGGTGCAGAGCGCTTTAAACGCGTTGCCCAGCATAGGTGGCGTGGGCGGCTCGGTCTCCGTGGCTACGGCGCCCGGCTCATCCTATATGGTCACATTTGGCGGATCATTGGGCGGAAGCGATTTGCCGCAGATGACCGGGAGCGGCAGTGGCGGAGCTTCCGTGGGGATCTATACTGCGGCTGATGGCGGACCAATGATTTCGTCCGAAGTGCAGACGATCACGGTCACTGGTTCTTCCGGCACATTTACCCTTACCTTCAATGGCCAGACGACCAGCCCGCTTCCCTTCAACGCTACGTTTGCGCAGATATTCAATGCGTTAGGCGGAATAGGCGTAACGGGAAGTGTGATACGGAGCGGGTCCGACTATATCGTGACGTTTGGCGGGAATTTGGCTCGAACCGATGTCTCCCAGATCACCGGTTCGGGCAGTGGCGGCACTACGGTCTCGGTTGTGACTAACACTACCGGCGGCATTGTGGTGGGCGCCGAAATCCAAACGGTAACGGTTTCCGGCGCCTCCGGTTCGTTCACCCTCACCTTCAACGGCCAGACCACTTCCTCTCTGGCCTTTAATGCCACGGCTGCGGCAGTCCAGAGTGCGCTGAATGCTTTGTCCACCATCGGTGGCGTCGGCGGCTCGGTTACCGTGACTTCCTCTGGCTCCATTTATACCGTGACTTTCGGTGGATCGTTAACCCGAACCAATGTCGCCCAGATGACGGGGGCCGGCAGCAGCGGAGCAAGCGTCGCCGTCGCCACCACCGCCGAAGGGAGTGCGGGAATTGCCATGGTCGTTGCCGATGTCAGCGGGAGTGCCATCGCACCGAGCTTTACGGCGAACAGTATTACAGGCAGTTACACCGTGGCGGCCACAGAAGTAGGTATTGCCTCTCCGGCGAACTTTCTTCTAACCAATACGCCAATCGCAACCCCAACCCCAACCGCTACCGCTACCGCGACGCCCACCGCTACCGCTACGGCGACACCGACTCCAACAGTCTCCCCAACATCGACGCCAACTCCGACGGCCACGGCGACACCCACCGCCACCGCCACCGCGACTGCAACACCGGCGCCGACGGCGACCCCAACCCCGACACCGACGACGCAGGCATTGAACCTATCGACCCGCATGCGCGTGCAGGTGGGCGACAAGGTAGGCATCGGGGGCTTTATCATTACGGGCAGCGGAGCCAAAAATGTCGTCGTGCGAGCGATCGGGCCGTCGCTGACCCAGTTCGGCATCACGGATGTGCTGGCGGATCCGGTTCTCGAGCTGCATGGCCCGCCGGGCTTCGGGCCATTTATCAACGACAATTGGAGAGACACGCAGATCCCCACGCCTGTTCTGGCTCCGACTCATGATCTCGAGTCAGCGATCAATGCAACCATTGCGCCCGGGGCCTACACCGCGGTGGTGAAGGGCAAAAACAATACCTCCGGAGTCGCGCTCGTCGAAGTTTACGACCTGACGCCGTCGAGCGGGAAACTCGGGAATATCAGCACGCGAGCATTTGTCGACACGGGTGATAACATCGTCATCGCTGGGATGGTCCTGGGCAACGGGACGCAGGTGGATCGGGTGATCGTGCGCGGAATTGGGCCGAGCCTTGCACCAGCGTTCTTCCCGGCGAATGCGGTTCTGGCCAATCCGACGTTGGAGCTCCGAGATGAAAACGGTGCGCTGATCCTGGCGAACGACGATTGGCAGGATAACGCGGCCCAGGCCGCGGAGATCACCGCGGCGGGACTGGCGCCGAGTAACAACTTGGAATCGGCGATAGCGGCATCGTTGCCGCCCGGATTCTACACGGTGTTGCTGGCTGGGTTAAACGGCGGGACTGGCATCGGCCTGGTGGAAATCTACGATCGCGGTCCGTAACGGGAATTGAACCGCGGATTACGCGGATATCGCGGATGAGAAGGTGGATCGAGCGCTCCGTCGCTCGATGACAATGAGGGGCGCTTTCCAAACCGCCCACGCTTTGTTGTAGCGACGGCGCTCTGTCGCCGTAAACACGCGCCATAACCCGCGCCGCGTCCGTACGCCGACTGAGCGGCGTCACTACACGGCGGTTTGTAAACCGCCGCTCCTTGGTTTCGGCACTGCCATGTCGCGCATTGAACCATACCCGCAACCTTGCGGCACCGGTCGAACTGGATTAGAAACGTGTCCCGGCCCGAGCGGGTTGGTAGCTCAATGGTAGAGCAGCGCCCTTTTAAGGCGTTGGTTGTGGGTTCGAGTCCCACCCAACCCAGGCGTTTACGAGGGAATCTGGCAGCAACGAAACGCATGAAAATGCACTTTTTCAGTCAACCCACGACAACGCGAACCTTGCAGCCGAGCGGCCAGCTAAACCCATGACAACCGAATCCAGCCTCCCTCCCATTCCCGCGGATGCGAGGGCAACTGGGGAAACTCTCGTCATTATTCCGACCTATAACGAGAGCGCCAATATTGCCGAATTGATTCACCAGATTTTTGAAATTGCCGGCCACCTTCATCTCCTGGTCGTGGATGACAATTCTCCCGACGGAACTGGAGAGATCGTGGAGAAGCTGAAGACCCAATATTCGAATCTCGAGCTTCTGCGCCGCCCGGGGGAACGCGGTCTCGGCCTGGCCCTGACGGCCGGCATCAAGCGGGGGCTCGATCATGGCTACCAGACGATCGGCACGATGGACGCGGACTTGAGCCACAATCCCACTTATTTGCCCAAAATGCTCTCCCTGCTGGAGGAATGCGACTTGGTAATAGGATCGAGATACGTCGAAGACGGCGGCACCGTGAACTGGGCGCTCGGCCGCATTTTCCTGAGCTGGCTGGCCAACAAATTCGCGGCCGCACTCCTCCATGTTCCTGTTCACGATCTTACTTCCAATTACCGGCTCTATCGCCGGTCGACCGTGGAATGGATTCGCACCGAGGAAGTCAAATCGACCGGTTACTCCTTCGAAGGCGAACTCCTTTATCGGGCCCACCGCCTCGGGGCGCGGATTGTGGAGTGTCCGATCATTTTTCACGACCGGACCCATGGCGTATCAAAGCTGCACCGGCGCGAGATTTATCTGGGCGCTTTCAATCTTCTCCGGCTCCGTTTTTCTTCCCGTCAGGCATCTTGAAACGCACGCTCTTCGCATACCGGGTAAGCCTGGGAGTTTTTGTCGGCGGACTAATCCTGAGCGGCCTAACGGCGTTTCCATTGCTTCAGGAACTGTCCCTCCTTTGCCGGTGGCTCGGCATTATCGATCCCACCGCATACGAGAGCCTTTCCGGCATCCGGGCCTGGATCGCTTTCGTGTTCGTCGGATTAGAAAAAACCTACGCTGCCTACCCGTTTGTCGGCTATGGCACGGACTGGCTGGCGTTTGGCCATTTCATCATCGCGTTGTTCTTCATCGGCCCGTTCCGGGATCCGGTGCGCAACGCCTGGGTCCTGCGCGTTGGAATTGTCGCCTGCATTTTGGTGATTCCTCTCGCGCTGATCTGCGGCGCGATTCGCGGAATCCCCTTCGGCTGGCAGCTTCTCGACTGCTCTTTTGGCCTCCTCGGCGTAGTCCCGCTCTGGTATTGCCTCAATCTTACCAAAAAGATCGCGAACGCTTCGTGAAGCTGAAACCGTTATTTACCCTCCTGCTCCTGCTGATTGAATCGGCGTGCCGACAACCAGAACCTGTGCCGACAGGCGACCCGGACCTGGCCGCAGACGCAACGAATCGGTTTGGCCTCGATCTCTATCGTCGCCTTGCGCCAGTCGATGAGAATTTTGGCATTTCGCCCTACTCTCTTGAGACCGCTCTCGTGATGACGTTCGCCGGCGCCGACGGAGCGACCCGGAAAGAGATGGTGGAGGTGCTCCATTTGGCCGCCGACGATGACAGGCTCCATGAGTCGTTCCACACGCTCCGGTATCAACTGCAAGAGGTGGAAAAGAACAGCGCCAAGATTGTCTCGAAAACAAAACTCCATGAAGCGGGCGAGCCCATTACCCTGACAGTTGCGAACCAACTTTTTGGGCAGAAAGGATCTGATTTTCGTGAACCCTTTCTGAATCTTCTCAAGCAGCGCCATGCTGCGCGGCCTGAAACTGTCGATTTCGCGGGTAATCCGAGCCGAGCCACGCACCGGATAAACGCCTGGATTGCGGATCGAACCCACCAACGGCTCCGCAATGTTCTCCCGCCTGAAGCCCTGAATGCCGAGACACGCCTGGTTGTCGCGAATGCGATTTACCTCAAGGCGCAATGGGACAAACCGTTTGATGCCGGCGCGACGGAGTTACTCCCGTTTCACGTTCGCGGCGGCGAAACCGCGAACGTACCCACGATGACGACCCTTCTGGATACTTGTGCTTACGTCAAACACGATGGGTTTGTCGCACTCAGTGTTCCCTACTTCGATTGGAATTTCCGATTTCTGATTCTGGTCCCGGACGATGCGAAAGGTCTGCCGGAGCTCGAGGCGAGAATAACGCCAGCAATACTTGCCGAAAAATTCGAGATTGAGACGGAGAAGGTGGAACTCTCTCTCCCGAAGTTCAAATTCGAGCCTGCGACGCTACGGTTGGGATCGACCCTGCGAGATCTCGGAATGGCGACCGCCTTCAAGCAGGGGCCCGGCGGAGCAAACTTCGACCGGATGGCGCAGCCAAACAGCGGTCTTTATCTCGGGGAGGTCTTCCACAAGATTTTCATCGCCGTGGATGAAAAGGGCACCGAAGCAGCCGGTGCTGGCGCCTCGGGAGGGTTCCTTGGTGTTCCCCCCGAGCCGGTCCAGGTGAAGATCGATCGCCCATTCTTTTACGCGATCCAACATCTCCCAACCTTTACCTGCCTGTTCATCGGTCACGTCACCGACCCTCGGTAGGAAAGTCCTCCCTCTGCCCTCGGAGCACAGAAACCAATCGGGGCATTCCAACGCGATCTATTTTGCGAGTTCCGCGATCGTTTTCTCCAAGCCGCTGACGACGAGGGCGAACCGATCGTAATCGAGTTTGTCGGCAGTGTCGGTGGCTTCGTGATAATGCGGATAACGAAACGGCGCGGTGTCCGTCACCATGATGGCCGGATAACCGCATTGCCAGAAGGCCCAGTGATCCGACCAGCCGATCCCCGGAATGGACGCAGGCAACGCCGCGCCTTCGGAGGGCAGTTTTTCAGCTTTTCGGAAAGCCGCCACCGTCGCGCGCAATAACGATCGCGACCCGGTGTCGCTGGCGAACCCGATAAAGTTGCCTTTGCTTGGATAGAAGAAACCGAGTCCAGCCGCCGGATATTTCTGCGAACCAGGGGCATCAGAGAAATACCCGATCGTTTCCAGGCTAATCATCGCCGTGATCCGATCCCCTCGCTCTTTGCAACGCTTCGCATAAACGAGACTGCCCATCTCTTCGGTTTGGAAATAGGGCGGCTCTTCATTCACGAACGCCACGAAGCGCACAGTCTTTCCAGTCGGCTTGCCCGCAAATCGGCGAGCGAGCGCCAGCAAAGCCGCCACACCGCTCCCGTTGTCGTTCGCACCCGGACAACCAAAGACCGAATCGTAATGCGCCCCGATCACGAGAATCTCCGGCGACGTTCCGCGAGTCTCCGCTTCAATGTTGTGACAGGCGCGTCCGCGCAACTCAAAGCTGACGCGGTGCGGCGTCAGTCCCGGGGCGGCTAGGGACGCTTCAATGAAATCAGCAGCGGCCAGCAGCTGCGGATATCTGTTCAAATTCCGCTCCCCGATTTCACCCGCCAGTTTCTGGACATCAGCGGCAAGCTCAGCCCGCAAAGCGATTTCGCTGTCGTTGAGAGTGGCAGCTTTAGAAAGATTGTGATCCGGCATTCTGACTCCAAAAACCCAAACCAGAAAAAAAAGAACAAGCAAGACGACCGCAATGCGCATCACGCTGCCAATCACGCGTCGGGACCTTAGCGACTCGATCACGGTTTCGCGCCAAGTCGACGTAGAATTGGATTCCTCATTGTTGCGATCTTGGCCCTCATTCCAAGGAAACGCACGCAGCGAATTCCGGTGGAAATGGCCCCGATGGGGGGGATCAAAGACTTGATTTTACGCGCTTCCCTGAGATAAATAAGGCCCCCATGACCCCATTCAACTTGCGATCGCCAGGTCGAATTCCCCACCAGCGCCTCTTCTTCACGCTGCTTTTTTTGGCCGCAGGATTGGCGTTCGCGCTGCGATGCGACGGCGCGTCGCCTGGCTTCGAAGAAACCGGACGCATGGCCGAGGCCCGCAGCAGGCACACGGCGACGTTGTTGCCCAACGGGAAAGTGCTCGTCGCCGGGGGGACAAGGGATAACCAAGCCTTGAATAGCGCGGAACTCTACGATCCCACGAATCGAACCTGGACGGCCACCGGGAGCCTCAACCAGGCACGATCGAGGCACACGGCGACATTGCTGCCTAATGGCCAGGTGCTGGTGGCAGGAGGAGTCGCCAGCTTTTTTGAGCTTGGGAGCGCGGAACTGTACGATCCGGCGAGCGGAACCTGGACACCGACCGGCAATCTAACCGGGCGCCATTCTCATACAGCGACCTTGCTGGCCAACGGCAAGGTCCTGGTTGCAGGAGGGTGGCACTTCTTTCTGGGCATGAGTGGCGGGGGGCCTATCCAATCGGCGGAACTCTACGATCCAGTGAGCGGAACCTGGGCGGCAACGGGCAGCCTCGACAAACCACGCTTCAACCACACCGCGACGTTGCTGGCCAATGGCAATGTCCTCGTGGCCGGAACTAGCGGTTGGGTGAACTACATCCCCCCCGCGAGCACGGAACTGTATCATCCCGACACCGGGACCTGGACAATAAGCGGCTCCCTACTTGCCCCTCGTAGTTATCACACAGCGACGTTGCTGCCTCATGGCCAGGTGCTGGTGGCAGGAGGAGTCCGAGAAGTCACCGGCGGCTACGTTGATCTTGGGAGCGCGGAACTGTACGATCCTGCGAGCGAGAGCTGGTCTCCGACCGGCAGCCTGGTCACCGCCCACGTTGGACACACAGCGACACTTCTCGATAACGGAAAGGTCCTAGTTGCTGGAGGCAGCGAAAGTAGCGGTGGCGCACTCGCGGAACTGTACGATCCGTCGAGCGGCGCCTGGATGACGACCGGGAGTTTGATCACTGGACGTGGCGGCCACACCGCGACGTTGCTCTCTAACGGCGACGTCCTCGTGGCAGGCGGTAGCAATGGCGACGGCTACCTTGCGAGTGCCGAGCTCTACGTGAAATCCACGCCCGCTCTGCTGAACATTTCCACACGGATGAACGTGCAGACAGGCGACAAACTCTTGATCGGAGGCTTTATCATTACAGGAACAGAGCCAAAGACAGTGATCGTTCGCGGGATGGGGCCGTCGGTGCCGGTACCCGGAACGCTCGCCAACCCGGTGATCGAAGTTCATGGCGGCTCCGGCGAGTTCCTGGCCAGCAACGACAATTGGAGAGATGCGGCGACCATGCAGCAAATTAGCGATAGCGGGCTAGCCCCTGGCAACGATTTGGAGTCCGCGCTCTGGGGTGTAATTAATCCCGGCGCTTACACGGTGATCCTTTCGGGCAAAGATGGTGGGACGGGGATCGGTTCGGTCGAAGTTTACGACCTCGATGCAGCGGCTGATTCGAGGTTGGCCAATATCAGCAGCCGGGGCGTTGTCGACACCGGCGATAACGCGATGATCGGCGGATTGATTGTGGGCGGGGGCAGCCCAACCGGAACGGCCAACGTCATCGTGCGTGCCCTCGGTCCTTCCGTTCCCGTCACCGGGGCCCTGGCCAATCCCACCCTCGAACTGCACGACGCGAATGGAACTTCCATCGCCTCCAACGACGATTGGAAAACCCGGCCTGATGGCAGCAGCCAGCAGGCAGAAATTGAAGCGACCACCCTTCCACCCTCGAACGACATGGAATCCGCCCTGGTCCGACGACTTTCGCCCGGCAGTTACACCGCGATCGTCCGCGGAAACAACGGCAGCACCGGAATAGGCCTGGTTGAGATTTACCATCTGCCCTGATCTACGCGATCTTTAGATACAGTTGACTGTCATGTTCCCATTTCCATCTGCCTTCCGTTTGGAGCGCGCTCTCCGCTCGCCCGTCTGCCTCACCCTTTTTCTGGGTGTGGGGCTGATACTCGTCGCACAACCCTGCCACGCGCGATCGGCTGGGTTTGAAACCACGGGCAACCTCGCGCAGGTCCGGAGGGCTCACACGGCAACATTGCTGTCTGATGGAAGAGTACTCGTTGCCGGCGGTGACATCGCCGACGGCTTTTCCGGCACCATCATCGACAGCGCAGAATTGTACGATCCCGCGAGCCGAAGTTGGAGTGCGACCGGAAGTCTGATCAACGGTCGCACCAGTCACACCGCAACCCTGCTCCCAGACGGCAAGGTGTTGCTCGTCGGAGGTCGCAACACCGGGGGGGATTTGGCAACCGCCGAACTCTACGATCCGGCGACCGGGACCTGGATGCCGACTGGAAGACTGAACACTCAGCGCCGGTCCCACGCCGCGACCTTGCTACCTAATGGCAAGGTCCTGGTCACAGGAGGCCTTCAAGGCGGTTCCCCCGGCGCAAATTATAGCGCGCTCTCCAGCGCTGAGCTGTACGATCCAGCGACGGGAACCTGGACCATTACCGGAAGCCTCGGAGCCGCCCGCGGCGATCACACCTCGACCTTGCTTGCCAGCGGCAAAGTGCTCGTGGTTGGAGGCCGTCCCCGCTTTTCTGGACAAGATGGCAATCCTCGGGTCACCACGGTAGAGCTCTACGATCCGGCCACCGGGAACTGGTCTTCGACCGGCAGTCTCAACTTCGGCCGCTCAGGTCACACCGCCACGCTCATGCCCAATGGCGAGGTGCTGGCCGCCGCAGGTTTCAACGATGGCGACGAGCTTTCTAGCGCGGAGATTTACAATCCTACGACGGGAACATGGAGAACAACCGCCAATCTTGCCAGATCGCGCGGTGGCCACACCGCGACACTCCTGCCGAGCAAGAAGGTACTCATTGCTGGAGGCTTCTTTGATCACCAAAGCGGCTCTGTGGGGACAGCCGAATTATTCGACCCCACCACCGAGACTTGGATGCCGACGGGCGGCCTCGTCACCACACGCGAAGAGCATACGGCGACTTTACTGCCAGACGGCACGGTGCTCATCGCGGGAGGGAGCACACGTGCCAGCACGGAGCTTTATGTGAACGCCGTTCCGACGCTTCTGAACCTCTCAACCCGGATGCATGTTCAGACCGAAAATTATGTTCTGATCGCAGGTTTTATTATCGCTGGAACTGCGCAAAAGACGGTGATTGTTCGCGGGATGGGGCCGTCGGTGCCGGTGCCAGGAGCGCTCGCCGACCCGGTGATCGAAGTTCACGGTCCGTCAGGCGAATTACTCGGCACCAATGACAATTGGAAAGACGCCGCCACCAGGCAGCAGATCAGCGATAGTGGACTCGCCCCTGGCAATGATTTGGAATCCGCGCTCTGGGGAACCATCAACCCCGGGGCCTATACGGTAGTCCTTTCCGGCAAGAACGGCGAGACCGGCGTCGGTTCGGTCGAGATTTATGACCTCGACGAGCCTGCCGATTCGAGGCTGGCGAATATCAGCACGCGCGGCTATGTCGAGAATGACGACAACGTGATGATCGCCGGGGTGATCGTCGGCGGAGGGAGTTCGCTCGGCTCCGCGAACGTCCTCGTGCGCGCCCTTGGTCCATCAATCCCGATGAACTACACCCTGGCGGATCCGACCCTGGAGCTGTACGACGCGAATGGAAATGTGATCGCTTTCAATGACGACTGGAAGTGGCGGCCTGATGGCAGCTATCAGCAAGAAGAGATCTCCGCGACCCGCCTTACCCCATATAATGAAATGGAATCGGCCCTCGTCCGGAGACTTCCACCCGCCAACTACACCGCTATTGTCCGGGGAAAGAATAATACCGCCGGGCTGAGTTTGGTTGAGGTTTACAACCTGCAATAGATGATCGTTCGGAACAGCTAACCGATCTTCTTTCGAAACCTCAAAGCGCAGACGCAGAAGAGGAACACCGCCATGCCGGAGAGGATGGCGAGGGAATGCCAGTATTCGAAGAACATCGCGCCGCGGAGAATGATGGCGCGAGTGAGCGAGATGAAATAGGTGGTCGGCAGGATCGAGCCGAGCGCGTAGAAGATCCAGGGCATCGTTTCGCGGGGAAAGATGAAGCCGGAGAAGAAGACACTCGGCAACACGAACATCATCGACATCTGAAGCGCCTGCATCTGGTTCTCGGCTTTGGTGCCGACGAACAGGCCGATGCTGAGCAGAGCGAAACAGTAAACGAACGTCGCGAAGAGCAGGGCGACGACATTGCCCGCGATCGGCACGGCAAAAAGAAAACGCATGATCGAGAAGAGCAAAATCGCCATGAGCATGCCGATGCAGAGATAGGGCACGAGTTTGCCCAGCATCAGGCCCCAGCGGCTCAATGGACTAACGAGCAGTTGCTCGAGGGTGCCACGCTCGCGCTCCCGCACCACGGCCATGGCGGTGGCAAACGTAGTCCCGATTTGCAAAACGATGCCGATCACGCCCGGCACGAAAAAGTTCGGGCTCCGCATCGTCGGGTTGTAGAGCATCTGGGGGCGAATCTCGACCGGCACCGTGCGCCGGCCAGTGTCACGCATCATCATTTCGACGGACTGAGTGAGGGCAATGCCCAGCGCTGTGTTTAGCGCTTGCAGGGCCGTCGTCGAGTTCGAGCCGTCGATCAACAATTGCACCTGCGCCGGGTGTCCACTCCGCAAGTCGCGAGTGAAGTGCGGCGGAATCTGCATGCCGACGGTGGCGCGGCCCTTCCGGATTTCGCTCGCCATCTCCTCGACGTTCTGGACTTCGCCGACGATGCGGAAAGTTTCCGTGTTCACAAAACGATCGAGAAACTGCCGGCTCTCGACGGTGCGGTCCTCATTCAGGATCGCCATCGGCATGTGTTTCACGTCGTTATCGAGCGCGTAACCGAAGGCGATCATCTCGACTAGCGGCGGAAAAAGCATGAAGAAGAGCGTCATCGGGTCGCGCAGGACCGTGATGAACTCCTTGAACAGGATCGCGTTCAGTCCGCGGAAAGGGGCGCGCTTCATGGCATCTTCACCGTCTCTTCTGTAGCCGCTTCGCTGTGCGAAGCGTCAGAATGAGCATGGCCGCAAAATCAGCGTCGCCCACCCGCCTTCGCACCGCTTCGGCGTGGCAGGCAGGGCGACGGCTACAGAAGAGCCTGTTCACGCCGCTTTCTCCTGATGGTTTTCGCCGGCGTGCTTCGCGGTGAGGGTCACGAAAACATCCTCGAGCGACGGCCCGATCTCATGGATTTCGGAACTCGCGATCCCGACGCTCCGCAACTTGTCGTCGATCTCCTGGCGCCGAACAGTTTCGTCCACGAGCAGGTGCATCGATTGGCCGAAGACGGTGGCATTCAGGACGCCTTTCACCCCCCGCATGGCGCGCAAAGCGACGGTTACGTGATCGCAGGTCACATCCAGACGACGCGTGCCCGGCGGACTGACTTCCGGCAGCTTTTTCAAGTCGTCCGGCTCGCCGCAGACGATCAGCCTTGAGTTGTAAATGTAACCGACGTGCGAGCAGCGCTCGGCCTCATCCATGTAGTGGGTGGTAACGAAGAGCGTCATTCCCTGACCCGCGAATTCGAAGAGCAGGTCCCACAGTTCGCGCCGCGCCACCGGATCGATCCCGGCCGTGGGTTCATCAAGGAAGAGGACCGTGGGGTGATGCATGAGCGCGCAGGCCATGGCAAGGCGCTGGCGCCAGCCGCCGGAAAGAAGAGCGGCCCGCCGGCCGAGATACGGTTCAAGATGCGTGATCGCGATCAGGTCATCCCGCCGCCGCTTCAATTCGCGGTCGGGGAGGCTATAGAGCTTGCCGGAAAAGATGAGATTTTCGTTCACGGTCAGCTCATCGTAGAGCGAGAACTTTTGCGACATGTAGCCGATCATTTCCTTGGTCGCCTCCCCTTCGCGGAGAATGTCGTGTCCCCCAATGCGCGCGGTGCCTTCCGTTGGCTCCAGGATGCCGCAGAGCATCCGAATGACGGTGGATTTACCCGAGCCGTTTGGGCCGAGAAAGCCGAAGATCGAGCCGCGGGCAACAGAGAAACTGACGTGGTCGACCGCGGTGAAATTCCCGAAGCGCTTGGTCAGCCCCTCGCATTCGATCATCCCGTCGTTCATTTCACATCCGGGAAAAAAATGTCGGCGGACATGCCGGCGCGCAGTTTATCCTCTTTGTTGTCCAATCGGATTTTCACGCCGAAGACTTGCTTGATGCGATCTTCGACGGTCTGGACGTTGCGCGGGGTGAATTCAGCCTTGCGATTGATCTGCTCGACCGTGCCGGAAAAATCGCGGCCCGGATACGAATCGACGCGCACTTGAACCGAGTCGCCAAGCTTGATCAAGCCAAGCCACGGTTCCGGCACATAAACGCGAACCCAGAGATACTGCGGCAAAATGAGCGTGGCGACTTCGCGATTCTCCGGAAGAACGTCGCCCACTTTTACGCTGAGGATTTCCAGGACCGACTCCGTCGGCGCGACGATTTTCATTTCCTGGATTTGGGCGTCCATGTCGGCCAGCTGAGCCTGCGCCTGCTCGACCCGGGCCCGAGCGGCGGCAAGACTTTTTTCCTGGGCTTTGGCGGCGCTGACGGCGCGTTCGGCTTCGCTTGGCGAAACGGTATTGCGCTTCAAAAGGTCCTGCTGTCGCTGGGCGTCGGCCTTGAGGAATTCCAACTGCGCCGCCTGCGCCTCCACGTCGTGCTGCGCGGTGTTGATCTGGGCCGCCGCGAGGGAGCGCCGCGCCTGCATTTCGGACGCTTCAAGTTGGACGATGACGGCCCCGGCTTTCAGGGTATCGCCTTCCCAGGCGTAAATCTTTTCTACCCGGCCGGCGGAACGGGAAGCGACGTGGACTTCATCCACTTCGATCGTTCCGGAAACCGCGTTGCTCTGGCGGCGGCAACCGGCCAGGAGAGCGACTGCGCAAACGGCAATGGCGAAGAGAAAACGCATTTTGAAGTTGCGCGATATTATGCGCAGGAAACACTAAAAAGGGAAATGGCTGGTTACTCGAAAACGCCACTCGCTCAAAAGCTTGGGATCAAGGCGGGAACGAAGGTCGCCGCGCTCAATGCTCCGGCCGGCTATCGCAAGCTGCTCGCTCCGTTGCCGGCGGGAGTTTCGTTTGTCGACAAAGCGACTGCGGGTGCGGGATTCGTTCATCTCTTCGCGACCGAGCGCCGCGTTTTGGAAAACGAACTCACGCGGCTCCGCGGAGTGCTCGATGACGCCGGTGTTCTCTGGGTTTCCTGGCCGAAGAAAGCGTCCGGCGTGGCCAGCGACATTACCGAGGACATCATTCGGGAAGTCTGTCTCCCGCTCGGATTCGTGGACATCAAAGTTTGCGCGGTCGATGACACCTGGTCCGGACTGAAGCTGATGATCCGGCGGGAGAACCGGAAAGCGTAGCCACGACGCTGGCTCGCCGTGCCGCTTCCCACTGCGCGCCCCGACACAGCGAGGCGCCTCCAGCGAACGCGGACTGGCGTGAGCTTTCGCGATGGCGCAGCGTTCCGCCGCCCCTTCGGGGCTACGTTCTCTTAACAATCGGTCTCTCCGGAGGTTCGCTTCGCTCCCCTCCGGCTGTAATCCGGCGCCCGTTCTGGGCTTCTCTGCAATTCGGCAGCGCCTTAGCCTAATCCGGCGGCCGTTCCGGGCTTTCCGCTGACTCTGCAGTGCCGTAGGCACGAAGTATTGATCCGGTGCCCGTTACGGGCTTCTATGCCATGCGGCAGCGCCGTAGCCTAATCTGGCGCCTGTTCCGGGCTTTCCCGTGGCGCTGCAAGTGCCATAGGCACGAAGGATTAAAGCCCGGAGTGAGCGGAGCGAACTCCGGGAAAGCATGACAGCATCCCAAGCCCCAGCGGGGCGAAGGACGCGCCTTGCGCCAGCGTAGCTATAGCCGCAGGATCGCCCAGGTAGACAACAAGCGCGATTACGTGAAAATCCAATCATGAGCACGCGCCTTTTCGATCACATTGATCTTCGAGTGAAAAACCGGGAGGCGGCCCAGCGTTTTTATTCGCAAATCCTGCCGGCGATTGGTTTCCGCGTGGACAAGAGCGGCTCCCAATGGGGCTTGTTCGAAGGAGAAGGCGAAATCGCGGTCGACTTCTTTGGGTTCACCGAGGAGGCCGACCATCGACCGAACGGAAACAGGATCGCGTTCTGGGCGCCAAGTCGCGAGGCCGTGGACAAGGCGGCGGAGGCGGTTCGCCGGGCCGGGGCCAGGAATATAGAAGGACCGGAGCTTTGCGTCGAATACAGTCCCGGTTACTACGCGGTTTTCTTCGAAGACCCCGATGGCAACAAGCTCGAGGTCTGCCATCGTGCGAGCGCCACGGTCGCCGAGTAAGCCCGACCGGCCCGGTTCCCCAAGCCCTGGCGCGCGATTGAGAAAAACTAGCGGGCCGGCGTAACCCCAAACGCGGCGAGAGCGCGCGTCGTCTTTTCCATCGGCAGGCCGACAACGTTGCTGTAGGAACCCTCGATCCGCTCGATGATTTCAGTGCCAAATCCCTGCGCCGCGTAGGCGCCGGCCTTGTCGAGCGGATCGATTTTCGCCAAGTATTTTCGAATGGCGGCCTCGTCGAGATTGCGAAAATGCACCCGGGACATTTCGTGAAAGCATTGTGATTTGGCCCGGGCCGCATGGTTGATTTGCACCGCCGTCCAAACTTCGTGGGCCCGCCCACTCAAGCGCTGCAAAATCCTGACCGCGTCATCGACATCGGCCGGTTTGCCGAGAACCGTATGGTCGATCGTGACCAGGGTGTCGGCGGCCAGGACTACGGCGTCGGGTGAGATCTCGGACGTGCGCGCCGCTTTGCGGCTGGCGTTCCACATTGTCACTTCACGAATCGTCAGCCAATCGTGCGCGACTTCCTCTCCCGGCGGCGAAATGATTTCAAACTGATAACCGGCCTCGCTCAGAAGTTGTTTCCGGCGCGGCGACCCGGAGGCGAGAACAAAACGCGGCCGCACGCGATTACGGCTTGGTTGGAGGAGCGGGAGCGGGTTTCTCGGACAATTCGTTCGGAATCTTTACTTCCTGAAAATCCTTCGGCGGCAGAAACTCGGCGTCCGCCAGGGGATCGGTTTTCACCGACACCACCGTGCTCACGATATTTTCTTCGCCAACCGTGACCTCCGTGCGGATGGGAAGGCCGGGCAGATCACGATAGTCGGTCATTCCCTTGGCGAGATCGTTCCAGGCTGCCGGAATGTTGGCCTGCAATTGCTTCATGATCGAAGCCGAATTTGGATAGGTCGGGGCGATCCAATACCGTGCTTTGAATCCTTTCGCTTCGGCCGTGTATTCGTCGGCTTCGTAGCCGTTGATGGTCATCTTTTTCCCAGTAGCCACAAGTTTCGGTTTCTCGGCCTTGGTGCCTCCGTATTTTGCGGCCATTTCAGCAATCGCCTTCGCTTTGTCGCCTGAGATGCGGACGATTCTCTTCTGGTCGTTTAGCAACGTTATGGTATCGCCCGTCCGGCCGTCCACGATCATGGTGATTTGGGGCGTCGCATCCATCCGGATCTTGTCACCCTTGAGCTTGAGCGTGATCTCGTTCGTTTGCGGCTTCCCTTTCACCTCTTTTCCCTCCACCTTTTGGACGATCGTGAAATCGCCGCGCGCCGAAAGAGTGAGCGCGGCGAGGAGGGCGACAGAAACGACTAAAGCTTTCATGCCAACAACTTAGGTCCCGGAGCGCCGCCAAAGCAAATGCATCCTCGGGCTCGCGCTGGCGCTGAGTGGAAGGATGGAGCGGGTGAAGGGAATCGAACCCTCGTCAGTAGCTTGGAAGGCTACAGCTTTACCATTAAGCTACACCCGCGCGCGATTAGGCCAGTCCGGCGCGGACTAAGCTGACGCGCCTCCGCGCTGCTGCCAAGTCCTTTCTGCCCCAGAGATCAGTGTCCGCCGTAGCGTGGTGCGAAGGCGAATCGACCCTTCAAGTGAGCTCCGCCTTGCCCAACCGTCAGATGCTTAAAGCCGGGGAGAATTGATCTTGTTCGCCGTCCGCCGATGATTTCGACGCCAGGTGGCGTGAAGAGCTCGCACGACCAGAGACATCAAAAGAGCAGCGGCATACCACCAGGTTGATGATTCCGGCACGGGGGCTGAAATGCCTTCGGCGTCAGGGGCAACATAACTCGGAGCGTTGCTCTCCGCGAAGAAGCCGGATGTTGTTGAGGTTACCGCGAGAGAATTGCTGGCCGCGCCAAAACTGGAGAATCTGTTAAACCCTTTTAGCCGATGGCTTGCCTCAGAAAACAAGAGGGGTTCCGAAGACGCCTGATCGCCGGCCATCTCATCAGTCTGCGTCTGCCCTGATTCACCTCGGCCCGTCGCGACGGTCTGGACGGCAGCGATAGCCCGGGCCGCAACGCTCGCCGGTGAGGAATCAAAAGGAACGGCCCGAGCGGAATACACAGCTACGTCGTCACTGGTGGCGGCGACCGTCCGGATTGGGTCGGCGCTGCTGACCGAACCGGTGTAGGCGAGAAAGAGAGAGCCTCCCAGGCCCGCGACAGCGAAAATAAGAATTGCCGGCAAAGGTAGCCGGGGAACGGCGATTCGCGCGGCGCGGTAATGTTTGGGAGCGGCGGGCATATCGGGCTTTCCGAATCGTACAGAGGTCTTGCTCTGCCGACGTGGACGCCCTTAAGAGCACGATTTGTTCCGCCACCCGGAATGCTCGGGGCAAAAATTGGGGGCAGCCGGGGTCCTTAAATTTCGCGGTAGCTCCCACCGGCTTGGAGGCAGGCCGGCGCTATGGCGGAAGACTACTGGTCCGGCGCGATCACATCACGATGACGCCAGGCATAGCGCAGCCCCGAATAGAGGGTAAGTATCACGGTGATCCACACTAAAACAGGACCGCCCCGATCCCACGCCGAGCGCAACCAGCCACTGTTAGCATCGCCGTAGTGCAACTCCGCCGCGGAGAGCAACCCGAGAAAGAAAATCACGGTAATGATTTGCCAGGAGGTCTTGTGTTTCCCAAGCCGCTCGGCCGGCAACACCTGTCCTCGAGCGCTCGCCATTAGCCGGAGTCCAGTAATGAGGAATTCGCGCCCCACGACGGTCGTTGCCGCCCAGGCTGGGATCGCCCCCTTAATTGGCACCAGAGAAATGAACGCGGCCGCCATCATGATCTTGTCCACGAGCGGATCCATCAGCTTGCCGAAGTTGGTTACGATGCGATAACGGCGGGCGATCTCGCCGTCGACAAAATCCGTAACGCCCGCGATGAGAAAAATGATGAACGCGGTGGTGCGCGCGTACTCCCATTCGCAGTTTAACATGGCAACGAAGAGCACCGTCAAAACGAGGCGGCTGACGGTGAGACGGTTAGCCCAGTTCATGCGTGGATCGGCGAGATCTCTTCCTTGAACACCGGGCGTTTCCAGATCGGCACCACGCGTTTCAGTTCGTCCATGATCCATTGGCTGGCGCCAAAGGCCGCGCCGCGATGTCCGCTGGTCACGCGAACCACTACCGACGGTTCGCCCGCCGCGACGAACCCGACACGGTGCCGAAGCACAACCTCACGCAAGCCGAATTTCGCGGCGGCATTTTTCGCCACCCTCCGCATTTGGTGCTCCGCCATCTCGCGATGCGCTTCGTAATCGATTCCGGCTATTTCCCGGTCCCCTTCCCTGGAGCGCACCGCGCCCCAGAAAACCACTACGGCGCCGGCGCCGGGATCGTCTTCCCGCTCGGGTAAATCGAGAGCGGACTCGGTGAGTGAAACTTCGCAAACGGAAATTGCCATGCGCTATTGGAACCGGATAGAGTTTGTGCCATTGCCACCCCCCGGCGTGATCAAGGAGATACTAAAATGAGCACGAATCAATGCGATATCGGACTGATCGGCCTCGCAGTCATGGGCGAAAACCTCGTTCTCAACATGGAATCGAAGGGGTTTACGGTTTCGGTTTTCAATCGGACGCTGGAAGTGACCGAAAAGTTTGCGGCGGGCAAAGCGAAGGGGAAAAACATTCATCCGTCGCGCACCATGGAAGAATTCGTGGGAGCGCTCAAGCGTCCGCGCAAGGCGATGATCATGGTAAAAGCCGGCGGACCGGTGGACGCCGTCATTAATCAGCTCGTTCCCCTTCTCGAAAAAGGCGACGTAATTATCGACGGCGGAAACTCTCTTTTCACCGACACGCAACGGCGGAGCAAGGATTTGGAAGGGCGCGGAATTCATTTTGTCGGCTGCGGCGTCTCCGGCGGCGAGGAGGGCGCGCTGAAAGGGCCGTCGCTCATGCCGGGGGGCCCGCGCGAATCCTGGGAAATCATTGCGCCGATTTTCCGCAAGATCGCCGCGCAAGTGGACGGCGAACCGTGCTGCCGCTACATGGGCCCGGACGGCGCTGGCCATTACGTGAAAATGGTGCACAACGGCATCGAGTATGGCGACATGCAGTTGATCTGCGAGGCTTACGCAATCCTGAAAGACGTTCTGGGCCTGGGCGCGGATGAGCTGGCCGAGATTTTCACGGAATGGAACAAGGGTGACCTCGACAGCTATCTCATCGAGATCACGTCCCAGATTTTTCGGAAGATCGATCCGGAAACGGGCAAGCCGCTCGTCGACGTGATCCTCGACAAGGCCGGGCAAAAAGGGACCGGCCTGTGGACGCTGCAATCCGCTCTCAGTCAATCGGTGGTCATCTCCACGATTAACGCCGCCGTCGAAGCCCGGGTGATTTCGTCGCGAAAAGACGACCGGGTGACCTCCTCGAAAATCTTGCCGCAACCGAAAGTACCGAAGTTCACCGGGGACAGGAACCAACTAGTAACGGCGGTGCGCGATGCCCTTTACGCGTCGAAAATCGTTTCCTACGCCCAGGGAATGGAACTGCTCGGCGCCGCCAGCCTGGGTTCGCATTGGGACCTGAACTTCGGCGACATCGCCACCATCTGGCGAGGCGGATGCATCATTCGCGCGAAATTCCTTAACCGGATCAAGGAAGCGTACGAACGCGACCCGAAGCTGCACAATTTGCTCCTCGACCAATATTTTACAGGCATCATCCAGCGGACGCAGGACAACTGGCGGGTGGCCGTGGCGACCGCAGTCACGCACGGCGTCGCCGTCCCGGCCTTCAGCGCATCGCTGGGATATTTCGACAGCTATCGCTCGGCGCGTTTGCCCTCGAACCTGCTCCAGGCCCAGCGCGACTTTTTCGGAGCTCATACCTACGAACGGACCGACAGACCGGGCGTCTTTCACACCGAGTGGATCGAATCCGATAAACAGCCGACGGAGAAAGCCGCCGCGCCGAAGGAACCGGCCAAACGGCACGCGGGCGAATAGTTGGTAGGGACATCGCGTTGCGATGTCCGCGGACGGCGCAGCCCGCCGTCCCTACCTGAAATCGTGCGATTCGCTGCCGATCAGCTGCTCGTGGGCGAGCGGCCGGATCGTTTGGGCTTTGATCAGAACGACGTCGTCGGTGTTCTGCACCGTTCCCTCGATGACGAGAAATGGCTCCTCCGTAATCAGGAGCCGCATTCGCTCAAATAGATCGGGCGTCACGATCGAATTGGAAACGCCCGTCTCGTCTTCGAGGCTGATGAAAACAAATCCTTTCGCTGTCCCCGGCCGTTGCCGGCAAATTACATTGCCGGCGATCTGGATTGTCGCTCCGTGCCGCGCCGAACGCAGATCGCTCGCGCGCCAAATTTCGGGTATTTGCGCGCGCAGGAATTTCATCGGATGCGGGCCGGTGGTGAGGTTCATCGTGGTGTAATCGGCTTTCACGCGCTCCGGCATCGACATGGGAAGAAGCGGCGAGCTGTAGCCGGGATCGGTAATCCCGGCTTTCTGGCTGCGACGCGTTCCCCGGCCGGGATCACGGATCCCGGCTGCAAAAAGCGGCTCCGGCGGTTGCTCCTCGACTCGCCACATCGCGGCGCGGCGATGCTCGGCAAAACAATTCAAGGCGCCCAGCTCCGCGATGGTGCGCAGCTCTTCCTTCGTCAGCTCCACCCGGCGTTTGAAATCATCCAGTGAAGCAAACGCGGCTCGTTTCCGCTCTGCCACCAGCGCTTCGCCGTGCTCTTTCCGCATTCCGTTCACGACACAAAATCCCAGCCGCACGGTGTCATCTGAAACCACCGTGCAAACCCAGCTCGATTCGCGCACGCAAACCGGCAGCATCTTCACCCCGTGCCGTTGCGCGTCTTTCACGATCGTCGCCGGCGTGTAGAACCCCATCGGCTGATTGTTCAGCAGGCTCGCATAAAACTCCGGGGCGCGATGCGCTTTCAAATACGCGCTTCCGTAAGCCAGGATCGCGAAACTGATCGCGTGCGATTCCGGAAATCCGTAAAGCGCAAACGAGGTGATCGATTGCAGGATCTTCTCGGTCACATCCGGCTCGACATTGTTCCGCTCCATCGCCTTTCGCAGTTTCACGCTCACTTTGTTCATCCGTTCTTCCGAACGATGAAAGCTCAGGGCGCGCCGCAGTTCTTCCGCTTCGTCGCCGGAAAAATCGGCCATGATCATCGCGATCTTGAGCATCTGTTCCTGGAAAAGCGGCACACCGAGAGTCCGGGCGAGCACAGGCTCGAGCCGCGGATCGAAGTAGGTGACGTTCTCCCGGCCGGCGCGCCGGTTGAGATACGGATGGACCATGTCGCCCTGGATCGGGCCCGGCCGGATAATCGCCACTTCGATGACAACGTCGTAAAAGCATTTCGGCTTCATCCGCGGCAACGTCGCCATCTGGGCGCGGCTCTCGATTTGGAAAATGCCGATCGTGTCGGCTTCCTGCATCATTTTATAAGTCGGCTCGTCATCGGTTGGGATATGGGCGAGATCGATCGGACGGCCGCGCTCGCGACACAGCTCGAATGCGTCCTGCATCACCGACATCATCCCGAGCCCGAGCAAGTCCACCTTCACGATCCCGAGATCTTCGCAGTCGTCCTTGTCCCATTGAGCCACGACGCGGCCGGGCATGGACGCGTTTTCGAGCGGCACGAACGAGCTCAGTTTTCCCTGGCAAATGATCATGCCGCCCGAGTGCTGGCCGAGGTGCCGCGGCAATCCGTAGATCGCCTGGTAAAGCGAGACGAACGCCGGCATCCGCGGATGCGCTTTGGGCAACCCGGCCTGCTCGATCTGGGCGACGAGATCGAGGGTGTGCGGAAAATCGCCGTGTCCGAACAGGTGCGAAAAACGGTCGAGGACGTTCGGGGAAAAGTTGAGCGCCTTGCCAATCTCGCGGGCGGCGCTGCGGCCGCGATAAGTGATGACGTTCGCCGTCATGGCTGCGCCCTGTTTCCCGTATCGCCGATACACTTCCTGGATCACGCTCTCGCGCCGATCGCCGCTGGGCAGATCGAGATCGATGTCGGGCCAGCCCTTCCGGCTTTCGCTCAGGAAACGTTCGAAGACGAGATTGTTGCTGACCGGATCGACCGGCGTAATTCCGAGGCAATAACAGACGGCGCTGTTCGCCGCGCTCCCGCGACCCTGCACCATGACGTTGTGTTCCCGGCAAAAATTGATGATGTCCCAGACGATCAGGAAATAGCCGGAAAACCCGAGCCGGGTAATGAGGCTGAGCTCTTCTTCCAGCTTCCGTTTCACCGCGGTGCTGATGGAAGTATAACGCTGTTGTGCGCCGAAAAGGGTGATGGTGCGGAGGAACGAATTCATGTCGTGGCCCTCGGGAACGGGAAACGACGGGAATTCGTAGCCGATGTTTTCGAGGGAAAATTCGAGGCGGTCCGCGAGATGCGCGGTGTTCTCGATGGCGTCGAGCCGATCGGCGAAGAGGGCGCGCATTTGGGCATCGCTCTTGAGATGGCGTTCGGCATTTTCGGCGAGGAGCTTCCCAGCGGCGTCGAGATGGGTGTGCTCCCGGATGCAGGTAAAAACGTCCAGAACCTGGCGGCCGGAGGGGCGCGCGTACTGGACGCCGTTGGTCGCGATGACCGGCAGGCGCAATTGTTCCGCCAAATCGCAGAGTTGCTGATTAATCCGCTCTTCGCCTCGCAGGAAATGGCGCTGGATTTCGACGTAAACATTTTCGCGCCCAAAAGCGTGGATCAGAAGTTTTGTTCGGTCCCGAGTAGGGTGGGCGTCTCGCCCGCCGGTTGTGGCATCTTGCCGCAACGATCTTGGAGAAGTTCGCGAACGCGAGACGCGTTCGCCAGCGGGCAAGATGCCCACCCTACCCGAGAGAGCTACCATCCCGTCCGCAAACTCGGGAAGCTCATTCCACTGCACGGCGCATTCGCCTTTCTCGGTGCTCCTGAGATGGGCCTCGGTGAGCAGCTCACACAGGTTCTCGTAACCGCGCCGATTTTTTACCAGCACGGGCAGGAGCCAGCCGTCCGCCATCGTCAATTCCGCGCCGACAATCGGGCGGAGACCGTGCTCGCGCGCGGCCACGGCAAAGCGCTGCGCGCCGTAAACGCCGTTGCGATCGAGTAACGCCATCGCCGGCATCTCCAGGCCGGCGGCGGTTTCAGCTAATTGTTCCGGAAATGAGCCGCCACGAAGAAAACTGAAGGCACTGCACGCGTGAAGTTCGACGTAAGGCACACGCGCGCTCCGTTAATCATAAATCCCATCGAGCGCCCATTGGCCGCCATTGGAATGGAATTGGCAGAGCGCGCCGTTTTCGAGGGCCACGTCCCACTCGGCCCGGTTCCAGGCATCTTTGTCCCACCAATTTCCCGAGCGAAGGTAAGGCCCTTTTTCACCGCGCACCGCTCCCTGAACCATCGCGCTGCGCAAATGAGCGGGCCGCCTTTTCGCGAGCAACACCGAGGCCGGCAGCGGCGGACGAAAACGGCGCAAAGCAGACGCGGGCAACGGCGGAAAAGCATCAGCCTTTTTTTCCGGGAGCTGCCAGGCGAACGGCTCCATCCGAAAGGCATCGGGCCGATGAGTTTCCAGGAGCACCGGCTTGCCGACGCGATCGGAGCCAAGCAGACCAGTCAGGCGCGCGAGCGTTTCGGTGAGGCGCCCCGAATCGCGCAAAGCAGTCTCAAACAGGTGGAATTGTTCGAACGACGGTTTGGTCGTGTTCGCGTTGAGCGCGACGGCAATGATCGGCGCCTGCGAGGTGAAATTTTCCAGGTGCGTATGCAGCATCCGGAAAAGCGTTTCGACGTTGTTGGTCGGCTCGGGGATCTTAAAGTGGTGAGCGTAATTGCTCTTGTCGCTAAAGCTGATCTCCAGCTGAAGCTCGCTCGCCACGAGATGCAGCGCGTTTAGCCGCACCGAGAATTGCTGAAGAAACCGGCGGAGAATGAAGAGGAGTGGCTCGCTCGTCTCGATTTCATTTTCGAATTCGAATGCTTCCGCGAAAGACTCCGGGGCAGTGACGAGCTTGAGCAAACGTGTCGTCTTCCCGCGGGCGCGCTCCCAAAGCTCGAGCCCGATCGCACCGAGGCGTGCTCCGACCGCCTCTTTTTCCAAAGCTGCAAATTGACCCAGCGTATCAATTCCCCATCGATGCAAGAGATCCAGGATACGGGTCACTTCGGCCTGCCGCTCTTTGGCCGCCCTGGATTTAGAAATCTCACCCATCTCTGGGGACCTTATCTATTCTGGGCCAACAGCCGGGCTTTCGTTTCAGGGGGAAGCGATGAATGAGTAACCCAGGCTGTGGCGCTACTGGCGTCGATTCGCAGCCAAGTGGTAGCGATCGATTCGACTTGCCGATCGCGCATGCTTTGATCGCCAATCGATTCAGCCCATTGGGCGGCAGCCTCGGGATTGGACGAAACAATTCTCCGCGTGAAAGAGGATACGGCGACGTCCCGCGATTCACTCTGGGGCAAGGTGCCGAGCCAGACAGCAGCGTTGTAAGGATCGCTTTCCGCCCAACGATTCATCAAGCTTTCAAAAGCCTGGAGGCGGGTTTTGCCTTCAGGGAAAGTAGCGACCCAGCTGCTGACCGATTGCGGATCGCTTTCGGCCCATTGCCAGGCGATGGCCGCGGTGGCGTTCGCCTGAGCATCGTTTGTCGATAAGCGCGACAATAATTTCGCCGCTTCGCGCGGATCTGATTCCGCGATAACGGCGATGACGCCCGGCAAGACCGTATCGCGCAGAGCGGGGTCGGTTAAGTTGCCGAGCCAGGTGAGCGCACCTTGGGAATCATTCCGGGCCCATTGGCGGGAAATATTTTCAAGCAACCCTTTGCGTCCGTCCGCCTCACTCGTTTGGAGCACGAAATCGGCGGCGCCTCGCGGATCAACTTCGCTCCATTGGGAAGTAATACTGGCCAGGGCATTTTGGCGCGCTGTTCCTTCGGGAAGTTTTTGCACCCAGCGAACGGCGCTTTCGACATCGCTGCTCGCCAATTGCAACGCGATCGCCATGGTCGCTTCGTCCTGGGCTTTCCCGGGCGGTAATTGGACAACGTATTCGGCCGCGGCCGTGGGCTCCGATTGCACCCAACCCGCCAGGACCGCCCGCAAAGCATTTTGTTGCGCATTACCGGGAGGCAATTCCTGGGTCCAGGCCAGGGCTGCGCGTGCATCCGTCAGAGCCCACTGTCGGGCCACATTGTTAATGGATTGATCACGCGCCTGCCCCGGCGGCAAGGTGGCAAGAACTTCAGCGGCTTTTTGTGGATCTTTGTTAGCCCAACCCGCTAAAATGGTTTGGAGCGCGTTATTGCGGCCCTGTCCCGCCGGCAAGGTGTTGGCCCAGGCGAAGGCTGCTTCCGGATCCTGGTTCGCCCAAGTCGAACCAACCACTTGAATTGCTGTATCGCGATTGCTTCCCGCCGGGAGTTGCTGGGTGCGCTCCGCGGCTACCGCTGGATCGGTCGTCGCCCATCGGCTGAAAAGAGGCCAATAAAGATTTTGGCGATTGCGACTGGCCGGCAGGCTTTGCAAAAAAATGAGCGCGGACTGCGGATCTCGATCGGCCAAGGCCGAAACAATCGTTTGCATTGCCTGCTCTTTCGCGGGACCCGCCGGGAGCTGCTGGACCCAGGCTGTGGCTCCCGTTGGATCGTGTTCCGCCCAACCACTGACTGCGCTGGTAATGGCCCAGTTTCGCGCGCTTCCCGGAGGAAGAGTTTGGGCATAAGCCATCGCCGCCTGCGGCTCTAATTCAGCCCATCGCCCAAGCAAAAGCGAAATGAGCATGCTCTTTTCCTGCGGTTTCGGCAAAGTTTCGACGTAGGCCAGCACTTCCCGGACGTTTTTTGCATCCACCATTTCAGCGAGCTTGCTGAAAGTGGCATAAGTATGCCGGCTCCCAGAATGGGCCAGGGCCGTTTTGATTTTGGCAATGAGAGCGTTGCTGGAAACATCGGAAACGGCGGAGTCGTCTCGCGAGCTTTGCGAAATGTCCGAATCGTCCCGGGCGATAGTTACCGCAGGAGGCGGGCTTGGAAGAGACGCCGGGGCGGATTTCGTTTCGACGGCAATTTCCCGCACCGGCCCGGAAGGATGCTCCGAAAACCGAAAGACAAAAGCAAGGACCAGCAACAGCAGGGCTATCCCGAGAGCGATTTTCGTCTTTAACGGAAGCATTGAGTTATTTCTCCACGGAACAAGATATGTTCAGATGAGTATAAAGAAGCTTCGCTTGCCGCCAAGCACAAATTTTGTCCGACCCGAAAATGAGCGATGCGCCGCCGCAGTGACGCAGCGGCGCATCGTCAAAAGAACAACGTTTCCCCTCGATTAGGGCCGGAACGTCTGCTGAAGCACTACCTGACCGCCTTGCACGACGGTGATCTGCGCCGTGTCGAACGAAACATCCGTCAAGCTCGTTGACCAGTTGGAGTTCGGACAGCCTGCTTCGGACGCGCTGGGCGCCGGTGGCGGCGCCGTAGTCAGGCACGCGCTGAGATTTCCATTCTTAATCTGCGTAGAAGGGAAGGTCTGCTGGGCGCTGGGCGCGACGGGCGTCTTGTTTTGACCGGGAGCTGTGTTGCCTCCCTGGTTGGTGCAGAGGGTCGTTGCCGAACCGGTCGTCTTTACGGTGATGGTGACGTCCCCGTTGCCGAGGCCCGCCAGACTGAAACACGTTTTAAGGGTCGTTCCCTGATCCGAGAAGGTCGGCGAACCGCCCTTGAAGTGAACACTGGCCGCGTAAAGGAGCGGCGCTGCGATGGCTCCGACCACCAGAGCCAGAAGGATGGATTTAGTTTTTTTGTGCATGATTTGGATTCTGTCGTGGATTGCCGTTTCTCCCCTTATGAGAGAGTGGGAGCGCATCGTGTAAATTATGATATTTGTAGTCAAGCTTGAATTTTAGCCGGTAACTCCTTCCGCCGGAACCGCTAACCAAAGCACTTTCACCGGGGCATTCCGGTAGCGCCTGCAAAAAGCCCCCTCGCTGGGACCAGATCACGATTCGAAGATCCAGCGCGCGATTTCGGTCTGGCGTTCTTTCGCCTTCGATCTCGCAGTCGCGCTCATGACCTCGCTCATCGCCCCTGCGACAATAGTCGCGCTCGCATTTCCGGCGATAACGACGAGTGGCTCAGCCAGGCCGCGGCGCTCCCCGGGTCACTGCGGAGCCAGCCCACCACGATCGATTCCAACTGCGACTCGCGCAGGTTTTGGTTTCCGATCGTTTCGACCCAGCCCAAGGCAGTTTGGGGATCGGTGGAAAAAATCCGGCGGGAATAAGCCGCCACTGCCGTATCGCGGGAAGCGCCGCCTGGCAACGTCCCCAGCCATGCGCCCGCCGCCGCGGGAGCGCTTTCCGACCAGCGATTGATCAGGCTCTCAACAGCTTGCTGCCTGATTTTACCTTCCGGCAGGGAGACGGCCCATTGACTGGCTGCCTGCGGATCGCTGCTGGCCCATTGCCCGACAAGGCCTGCGGTCGCGTCGGTTTGCGCTTCGGATGTGGAGAGACGCGACAATAATGTCGCGGCTTGGTGCGGATCGGATTCTGCGACCGCGGCGATAAGGGCGGGAAAAACCAGATCGCGCACGGCGGCGTCCGGCAGATTTCCAGCCCAGGCGAGAGCTGCCTGGGGATCGCTGCGGCTCCAGACCCGGGAAACATTTTCGAGCAGCGTTTTTCGGGCATCCAGATCGCTCGCTTGCAGGGCAAAATTTGCCGCGGCCCGGGGATCCCCTTCGCTCCATTGGGCAATGATATTGACCAGGGCGGATTGCCGTTGCGGACCAGAAGGAAGTTTCTGGGCCCAGGTCATGGCGCTCTGGACATCGCTTTTGGCGAGCTGGAACGCGACCGCCATGGTTGCTTCTTCCTGCGCCTTGCCCGGCGGCAACGCCGAGATGTATTGCGCGGCTGCGGTCGGATCGGATTGGACCCAGCTCACGAGGACCGATCGCAACGCGTTGCTCTGGCTATCGCCTGCCGGCAAGGCCTGGGCCCAATTCAACGCCGCGCGCGCATCTGTCTGCGCCCATTGCCGCGCGACATTGTTAATCGATTGATCGCGCAGTGGCCCGGGTGCCAGGGCCAGAATGACTTGCGCCGCTTTTTCCGGCTCTTTCACGGCCCAGTTCGCCAAAACACTTTGCTGGACGTTGGTCCGCCCCTGCCCCGCAGGCAAAGTATTCGCCCAGGCTAAGGCTGCCTCGGGATCCTGATTCGCCCAGGTCGAACCGACTACCTGCCACGCCGTCTCCCGGTTCGATCCAGGCGGCAATTGCGACGCGCGTTCCGCCGCGGCGACTGGATCGCTGGCTGTCCATTTACTAAAGACAGGCCAGTAAAGATTTTGTCGATTCCGGCCCGGGGGCAGGTTTTCCAAAAACGTAAGCGCGGCCTGCGGATCTTTTTCTCCCAGACTGGCAACGACGGTTTGCAACGCCTGGTCACGCATCGGTCCGGGCGGCAATTGCTGGACCCACGCTATCGCCGCGGCCGAATCATGTTCGGCCCAGCCGCTCACCACACTGGTCAGGGCCCAATTTCGCGCGGTGCCCGCGGGAAGCGCCTCCGCGTAAGCGATGGCAGCCCGGGAATCGAGCTCCGCCCAACGCGCGACAAAGAGCGAAATGAGCATGCTTTTCTCCTGCGGGTTCGGGAGGGTCTGCACAAAGGCGAGGACTTGCCCCAAATTGGAGAGGTCCACTTTTTCCGCCAGCTTGCTGAAGGTAGCGTAAGTATGACGGCTGCTTGAACGCCCGAGCGCGGCCTTGATTTTGGCGATAATATTTTCCGCCGAATCCGCGGTTTCGGCAGAAGCTGCATCTGATTCTTCAACAACTCTCTTGCGCGGAGAAACAGCGGGAGGATTTATCGGGTTAATGGCCGAGGAATCCAGGGAGCTGCGTGGGTTGTTGCGGGGCGAAATATCTTGGCTGGGCGAAGAAGTATAGCGGCCAATGACTACACCAATCAGCAGCGAGGTGATCGCGAGGATAATCGGGAGAGCGAAGCGCTGCATGGGATCAACCTAAAGAGATCAGGCCTCCAGAAAACACCGGCTTTCCGCGCCGCTGCCAGGACCGCAGCTTATTCTCAAAAGCAATTTGGCGTCGCGATCCAAGCACTAATGGCTCCCGGCGCCCACCGTTCGAACAAACGATGGGCGTCGCCGCTTGCTTGTCTTCCTCGACCGTCGTTTACGTTCCCGCAGGCCCTTATTCCGAAAGAGGCAAAACGGGTTTAGTAGTTCTCGACCAAATACTCGGTCACAGCCGAATCGGTGGAACCCGCTTTATAGGCGATTGCTTTGATGTCCAACCGTCCACCGGGGGGCACCACAAAATTTGGCCCTACCCAGGTACTAGTGGTGCCGGTGGGAGTGCTGCCGTTGTGCGTGGGATCTGCCGGCATGTACGTTGTGCTCGACGTAACGAAGATAGTTGCTCCGCTGGTGGCCGTGCTCAGACTCACATAGATGTTATGAATACAACAATTCCCAGTCTCGTGAAACTCCACCTCAGCACACTGATCTGCGAGGACGGAGGAACTTGGGAATGCGACCATCACGAGGAGAGCCAGGAGGATGCCAATTGAGCTGGGGACGAAGCCGATTAAGCCGCGTGAACTGAGGGATGCCTTGTTCATTGGGGTTCTTTCTATTTTGAGGGTTTGTGTTTTGGGGGGCGCGTTTGGGGGGTTGTGACCTGCATCGTGATCACTTTTTTATATGTAGGCAATAAAAATAAAGTTCGAACGCTGTAGGAGAATTCCTACCACGATCAAACGCGCCCTAACTATCGGGGTTCAGATCACTTTCACCGGACATTCCGGCAGAGCGCTTAAGAACGCACGCCCATAAGGACGGGTCACGATTCGATTGTCGAGGATCACCACAATCCCCTGATCGCTTCTCGTCCGGATGAGGCGACCAACCCCCTGCCGCAACTTCAGGATCGCTTCCGGCAGCGAATATTCCGTGAAAGCATCTCCGCCGCGCGCTTCCACGAACTCCAATTTGGCTTCGATCAACGGATGGTCTGGAACCGCAAACGGCAGCCGCGTGATGATGACGTTGGAGAGCGCGTCCCCGGGCACATCGACGCCCATCCAAAAACTGTCGGTCCCAAAAAGGACGCTGCGGGGCTTCGTTTTGAATTCTTCCAGGAGCTTGCCACGCGGCGCCCCCTGCCCTTGCACGAGCAGGTTCAGATCGTTCTCCGCAAAGAACTCCTCCATCTCTCCTGCCAGCTGCAGCATGACCCGGTAGCTCGTGAAAAGGACAAAAGCACGTCCTGCCGTTTCCAGGACGAAATGCCCGACCCACTGGGCCAGGGCCTTCCCGTAATCGGCATCGCGTGGATCCGGCATTTTGCGGACGACGAACAGCTTCATCTGCTCGGGAAAATCGAAAGGGCTCCCGAGCTGCAACGGCTCCACCTCCGCTGCGCCGATCCGCTCGCGGAAATACGCCAGGTCCGGCCGGCCGACCGCGAGAGTGGCGCTGGTCATCACGCAGGAGCAATCGTCCCGGAAAATCATTCGCTGTAACACGGGCGCGAGATCGATGGGCGCCGCGTTGAGGGTGAGGAACTGGGCGGCCTTTCCGGTGCGTTCCACCCAATAGACATACCCTTCGGCGCCCTGCTCCAGGAAAGTGACGATCCCGACCCGCGCATCGTGAATTCGGCGCCCCAATTCCTGCAACTCCGCCTTCAGAAATTCGTCCTCAGTCCGCTTCACCACTTCAGCAACCCGGGCCTGGAGGGCGATCAAGCGCCCGGAGATTGTGTCCGGGGCGAAATCGGCGGTGCGAATGCGAAACTCGCGGCCTTTCCGGAAATCGCAGCGTTCGTCGATCGCGCGGAAAAAAGCGTCGATCTCGTCGACGAGCGTGGCTGCCAGGGTCACGCCGGCGGCGTCTCGCGTAACGGTGAAAAGTCCCTTCTTGGTCCGGGCGTTGTAAAGGCGCTGAACCGTGGCCCGTAAACCATATTGCGATACACCAATGCCGATATGCCGTGACGCGGTTTGTTCCACCGTATGGGCCTCATCGAAAATGATGAAATCATTCGGGAAGAGGTACCCGCTCTCGCGCTGAAGTTGTTCTTCCGGACTCCCAAGGAGCATGAAAAGCAAAGTGTGATTGATGACGATGAGGTCGGCGGCCAGCAACCGCTTACGAGCCTGCTGAAAGAAACAATTCGTATTCTGCCCGCAGGTCTTGGCGGTGCAGACATGGGCCTCGCTGCAAACCTGGATCCAGACCTTCGGATCCGGTTCGATGGCCAGATCGCTTAACGTTCCATCCTTCGTCGTTCGCGCCCAATCTGCGATCCGGGCCAGCTCGGCGCTCTCCGAGGTGGTAAACAGCTCGCCGGCCTGTTGCAGCGCTCGCTCCAACCGGCGGGGACAAAGATAATTCTGCCGGCCCTTCATGAGCGCCGCCTCGAATTCGATTGGCAGGACCTTCTTCAGGATCGGGATGTCCTTGTGCAGAAGCTGTTCCTGAAGGTTGATCGTGTGGGTGGAAATAACCGCCTTCTTTTTCTGCTGAATCGCATAAAGGATCGAAGGGGCGAGATACGCGATCGACTTGCCTACCCCGGTCCCAGCCTCGACCACCAGATGGCGTTCCTCCTCCAGAGCGCGGGCTACCGCCACCGCCATCTCCTGCTGTTCGGGCCGGTACTCGAAGTTCCGGGCCCGCGACAACAAGCCGTTGGGCGAAAACAGGGAGCGCACCTCTTCGATGAAGTCACCCTCGAGGGAATCTCGTAATGCGATCACGTTTAGGAATTGCGACACCGAACGGGTTCGCGTGCTCGCGATCTAATGTCGGAGTTGCCGATTTGCAATTTGCGATTTGTGTATGAGCCGGTCGAATGGTTCCGCGGAAATGGTAACTTAGAGCGCAAAATCGAAATCCAAAATTCGCAAATTCTCCATGAGACTCCTCGATCGCTACGTCCTGAGTTATTTTCTCCAGGCGTATTTGTACTGCATCGCGGGGTTCATCTCGATCTGGTTCATTTTCGATATCAGCGACAACATCTCGACGTTTTTGGATCAGCGCATCTCCAAGGTTTTGATTCTGAAATACTATCTCGCCCAGGTGCCCCAAATCCTCGTTATCTTGCTCCCGGTCGCCCTGCTCCTGGCGTTGCTCTTTAGCCTTGGCCGGATGTCGCGCTCGAACGAGATCGTTTCCATGCTCACCGCCGGGGTTAGTCTGCCGCGAATCATCTCTCCTCTTTTGATCGCCGCCGGCCTGACCAGCGGGGCCAGCCTGCTCCTGAATTACTCGCTCGCGCCTCACGCCGAGTATGCCCACAAAAAGCTGGACGATCCGCTGTCGTATCGGCGGCAGTTGGGGCTTGTCGCGCAGGTTTTTCGCAACCGGACCGACAATCGCACCTGGTTTATCCAGCAATTTTTTCCGGGCGAAAATGACTTCACCACGGTGCATGTGATCCAACAGGACGCCCAGGATAACATCGTCAGGAATTACATCGCCACGAGCGCCACTTATCATCCCGAATCCAAAGCGTGGGAATTCAACAAGTTGAAGATAGTCAGCTACGATCAGGCGGGCAATATCACCGAGATCATCCCCTACACCGAGTCGCTCATGATCAACGATTGGAGCGAAACGCCGTTTCGCCTGAGCAGCGCCAACATGCGCGCGGAATTCCTGAGCGTGCCGGAATTGCACGATTACTTGCAATTCAACTCGGATTTTCCGGCCACTCTGCTCGCGCCGTTCGCGACCCATCTGGAGCATCGGCTGGCGCTGCCCTGGAACTGTCTGGTGGTGGCACTGATCGCCGCGCCGCTCGGCATCGGATATTCGCGCCGCGGCATTCTCTCGAGTGTAGCGGCCGCTGTCCTTCTGGCCTTCGCCATGAATTTTGTGACGCATCTTTCCCTGGCTCTCGGCGAGGGAGCCCGCATCAATCCATGGGCCGCGGCCTGGGCGCCGAACCTGATCTTTGGCCTGCTCGGGTTGGTTCTCATTTATTACCGGGCCACAAATCGGGAGCCGCCCCGGCTCAGCTTCCTGCGAGAAGGGCGGGTCGTCCTCGCGCGATGAATCCTTCGCTGGCAAATGACTGGCCGATAAAACATCGCGCGGACGTCTGCGCGAAAACGCAGCGCCCGTTTGAACCGGGCGAGAAATTCTACACGCTCCTGTTTCGCGAAGGGGACGGGTTCCGCCGGGAAGATCTCAGCGAAGAAGGCTGGGCGCAGCGCAATGAAAACATCCAGCCATTTTCGTTCTGGAAGAGCCGCTACGAAGCGCCTCCGGCGGAACCGCCGGAGGCGCTTCCGAAGGAGAATGCAGAAGAGCTCTTGCGCCGGCTCCTCGCGCAGAAGGACGCGGCTAACGCCAACACCTGTTTCGTCCTCGCGGTGATGCTCGAGCGAAAACGGGTGCTCAAGCAAATCAAGACCGGCGAAACCGAAACCCGGCCGGCGCTGATCTACGAACATGCGAAGAGCGGCGATGTTTTCATCGTTCCCGACGTTCACTTACGTCTCGATGAACTCGAACACGTCCAGCAGGAAGTTTCGCAGTTGCTAAAGAACGCAACGTAGCGCGGACGGGAACGCGTGGTCAGGCAGAGGAACTGGCTCCGGGGAGAGGATAACGTGACTCACTCCCGAGGCAGGCTTCCACCGAAGCGGACCAGACGAATTTCCTAGCGTCAAGGTCGGACACTTCTCGCGCCAGGATGCTGATGCCCCACCCAGACCGGCTCCAAGGGCAAGTGCATCAAGTCCTCCCGCTGGCGATCAGGATGCATTCTGGCGGGCGTATCGAAATGACATCGAATCACTTCAAACCCTAGCGGCGGAGAAAAAAGAACCCGAAGGGCCTGATCGGTGTAGCGCCAGAAATCCCAGGGCCTCTCGTGCAACGGGAACGCGAAGTGGGTGGAATGGAACGTCAACCCGCCCGCCTTGCCGCGGAACGCGCTGGGGCCCTTGGCGGCAATATCGTCACGCGAATGCCACGAGGTCACGGGCACGACGTTACGGTCATAAATGAATTCCAAGCCGTCCGGTGGCCCTGCTTCGGCCGAGACCCAGCCTCGTACTCCAAGGTCCTGCTGGTCTTGCCAGAAATCGGATATGTTCACCGCCATCTCACCGTTCGGCCCGGGAAGGACGATTAGCATGATTTGTCAGGCTGTTTCTCCGGGTTAAAACTCTCAAGACAATTCGCGCCAAACAGCCGGCAGGCAGATTGCCCTGGATCCGCCTGCGTCATCGCCGTTTTCATGTGATGTTCCCTTTCGAATGCACTCGCCGCTACCCTGGTTCTCCGGTTTCCCGCTCTATCTCGCGCCCATGGCAGGAGTGTCGGATAAGATTTTCCGGCAGCTTTGCAAGGAACGCGGCGCGGATGTGCTCGTGACGGAATTTGTCTCGGCGGAAGGCGTTTTTCGCCGCAACGAACGGACCCGCGAGTATCTCGACTTTGACGAGTGCGAGCGCCCCGTCGGCGTTCAGCTTTTTGGCGGGAACGCCGCGCATATGGCCGAGGCCGCGAAGCACGTGGTCGATTGGGTCCGCCCTGATTTCATCGATCTGAATTTCGGTTGCCCGGTCAACAAGGTGGTTGCGAAGAATGGCGGCTCGGCGCTGTTGAAGGATTGCCCAACCCTCACCGCGGTCGCGGAAGCGGTCGTGCGCGCAGTGGCGCCCGTTCCGGTCACCGCGAAGATCCGAATCGGGTGGGATGCCGATTCAATTAACGCGCCGCGCGTCGGGAAGATTCTCGAGGAGACCGGAATCCAGGCGGTGGCCGTGCACGGCCGCACCCGCGCCCAGGGTTATTCTGGCGAAGCCGACTGGAAAGTGATCGGCGAAGTCGTGCAAGCTGTCTCCATTCCCGTAATCGGCAATGGCGACCTGACGAGTGGCGCCGATGTCATCCGACGCCGGGCCCAGACAAACATCGCCGGTGCCATGATTGGCCGCGCCGCCATGAGCGCTCCCTGGATTTTCAGCCAGGTGAAACATTATTTCGCGACCGGCGGACATCTGCCGTCGCCCAACCTCGAAGAAAAATGGGAACTGATTCAGCGACATTGCCAGCTGGCCGTCGAAGAATGGGGCCGCGAAGACCAGGCGATCCGCTCGATGCGCGCCCGGCTCATGGCCTATTCGAAAGCGTTCCCCCACGCCAAACTCCTCCGCGAAAAATTCCAGCACGTCTCTTCCCTCGCCGAGATCGACGAGATAGCGTCGAACCACATGGAGCTCCAAGGAGCGGCGGTTTGAAACCGCCGAAAGCGGGTGTCTAGGTGGCCGGACGGGATTCCTCTTTAACCGCCAGTAGGCAGCCGGGAGTATCGGTCAGCCAAACGGGGTCAGTCCTTCTTTCTTGGATTTCGTTTTACTTGACCAAACGCGTTCGACACGTCCCCCGAAGAAACGTCAAAACTGAAGAGATTCTTTACCTGGCCGAGGTTGGCGACGGCGAAGTCGTCGGCGGGCGCCGCGCTGCCGGTCCAAGGATAGGCGTTGGCGAGACCAGCGGCAATCAGCCGGTCGTAAAACGGCTTTGCCACGTTCTTCAACTGGCCGAGATTGAGCGGAGCAAAATCGTTGGTCTGTGGTGACGGAGTCGCCCAGCTCGTAACCAAATTATGCAGCTCGTCGCCGGCACCGCCGGGAAGCTTGTCGTCCATCTCGGCAACGGCGGCTTTGGCAATATTTTTGAGCTGACCCTGGTTTGCCGGTGCGTAATCATCCGCCGACGTGTTCGGCACGGTAACTCCGCGTTCTGCCCACCAGGCCGGCGCGGCAGCAAACGCAAGAAATGGAAGCAACCCGCATAAAAGAAGTGCAAGCAAAACGCGGAGTCGAGTAACTCCGTTGCAGTTATCGGGCGCGGCCGGTTTCATGAAAAGGAAAGGAGCGCGTCGCAGCGATTACGGAGTCGGGCCTTGCGTGAATTCGCCCATCGACAAATCGCCGAGAGGAGCGAGGTGCGTCGGCCAGGTTCCCGGAGGACCCTGGGTGCCTTGCGGCCCGGTCTCGCCGGGCTGTCCCTGATCTCCTTGCGGGCCCTTCAGGTTGCCAACAAGACCGTAAAAATGTCCGCCGCCGAATTGGACGCTAAGCACATAGTAGTCGCCGGTCTGCGGGTTGAAAAAGAAATCCCCCACGTTGCCTTCCGTGACCGGATACTGGGGAACTTCATATCCAAGACGCCAAACGGTCCCATCGACGCCGTTGGCTCCGGTTGGCCCCACCAGATCAAAGGGATCGCCCCAAAAAGTAGCTTTCGGCCCGTATAACTGCCGAGCCAGCAGGTCAATGTAAAAGTCGTCGTCTTCGCCCAGCGAGGTGTCAGGCGGGCCATACCCATGCAGGATTGTGCGACCAGCCGGACCAGCATCACCCGGGAGTCCCTGCGGTCCGGTCACCCCGGGTATTCCTGGATCGCCGGCTGGCCCGACGGGGCCCTGCGGGCCGGTCGCGCCCGCGGGTCCTTGTGGGCCGGTCACCCCAATCGGACCCTGCGGCCCCAGGGGACCTTCGGCTCCAGCGGCGCCAGGGGCTCCGTTCGGCACGAAGATGATGGAAACCTCCTGCAGATCGGTCCAAGTGCCGCTGCCACCGACCCGCGCGATCGGGACAGTAAACCAGTTGCCGGTGGTAGTGATCGCGCCCGTGATCGCGAACTCCTGAGATCGGCCGAGGAGAAGATCGCGAATATATAGTACGCCCGAGGCGCCATCATCCCAGCGATCGATTTCAGTGGTTTGGATCGAACCCCAATTGTCCGAGCGCGAAATATACATCTCGGTAGCGGACCCGAGACTCGAATTGTTAAAACGAACTTCGCCGTCGGACAGGGGCGGGACCGAAGTCGTGTTGGTCGAATAACCCCACGCAATAGCAGAACTCCGCCCTTGCGGTCCCTGCGGTCCGGTCGCACCCGGTGATCCAGCGGGGCCCTGGACCCCTTGCGAACCGGCAGGACCTTGAGGACCCGCCGGGCCGGTCGCACCGGCCGGACCCGTTGCACCGGTAGGACCTTGTGATCCCTGCGGTCCTTGAGGACCTTGGAAACCCTGTGGCCCTTGCGGTCCAGCAGGCCCAGCCAAAACAATTTCGAGCCTGGGCTCGTGGCTCGTCTGGGTGGATTCCTTGCTGTCAAAATAGAGATCCATGTCGGAACTGCCATCACTGGGTTCGATCACAAATCCCTCGTTGACGAGCGTGCCCGCGAGCCAGCCCCGGACCCAGTCGGTCACGTCAATGCTGACGAACTGGCCGATGGCATCGATGGACAAGTTTTCGTACCTCGGGGAACCGAAACTGACGCGATCGCTCCCGGTCAGAGTTGATTCGTCCCATGCGCTTGTTACGGGAGTGAGTGTGATCCTCCCGGTGGTGGACGAGGAGCTATTTACCCAGAGGTTGAGCCGAGCCTGGGTAACGTCAGTCGCGGTCGTGCCGGGCGGCAGCGTGGCAATGCTAAATTTTAGAAAGGCGCGCATCGAGGCGGATTGCCCGATGATAATGATCCCGGTTATGCCATTCTCATTGTAGTAAACCCTCAGGTCGCCACTCGTCCCATAATTAATCTGATCGGTCGAGCTGACGTAGGCGTCCTGCAATAATAGTCCGTCGATCGCGGTCGCTTTCTGAGTTGCGAAGCAGGCGGCCAGGATAATGAGCGGAACGACGAACGGGCGAAAGAAAGATGGGGCTGTGCTCATAGAGGATGTGGTTAGCTCGTTCTCAAAGAGACGATTGAGGGCGGATCATGCGGGCAGACCTGTGCTCCGTCTAGTCATGTAAAACCGTGATTTTTTTCGATTTTGCCGAACGCTTGTGGTTTCCGGCGCTCGCTGGGAAGCAATTCGATTCAAACCTCCGCTTGTATGTTGAGGACTTCGGACGGATCGTGGAAAACCATGAGCGCAATTTTGCGCCGACCCCCAGTCGTCAAACCTTTCAGCAACCACCCGCGCGTGGCTGTGGCGGACGATCACGCCTTCATGCGCGATTTGATCTCCCGCGAATTGACTCGCGGCGACAAGCACTACGACGTCGTCGCCGCAGTGGGCACCGCGGCAGACGCGGTCAAGGTCTGTCGCCGTTTCGAGCCCAATCTTCTCGTTCTCGATGTTAACTTGCCGGACCGCAGCGGAGTCGCCGCCGTCCCAGATATTCGTCGGGCGTCACCCGCGACCCGAATTTTGCTTTGCACCGCGTTCCCGAAGGAAAATTGGTTCGGCGAGGCCAACGACTGTGGCGCGGACGGTTTCGTCGAAAAAACAGATAGCTGGGACGATTTTCTTCTGGCGGTGGATCGGGTTAGCCGCGGCCAGCGCTACTTCTGCTCCGGGGGCGGGCCACGGCGGCGCGATGCGGGTGTCAACGTCCGGCTAACTCCGCGCGAACGCCAGATCCTGAAGCTGATTGCGGGAGGCCTGACCACTAAGGAAATCGCAGGACGACTTTTTATCAGTGTTCCGACTGTGGAAACGCACCGGGCTAACCTGATGACGAAGACCGGCGCCCGCAATGTCGCGAGGCTAGTCCGCTTCGCGATGAATGCCGGACTTTCCTAAGCAAAGGGGACACAGGCGCCACTTGCCGTCTATCCACGGGGAACTAAAATCTCCTCGTGTCTGAAGCCGCTTCCACCGCCGCGCCGATCAATTACAAGATCGGGAACGAGCGCCTCATCAAAGTGACCGAGAACGCTTCTCGGAAACTGAATTCGCTCCTGGAAAAGCAGGGTCGCGCGACGGGAGCGCTGCGGGTGGCGGTGATCGGCGGCGGCTGCTCGGGGTTGCAATACAAGATGGACCTGGTGGATGGCCCGGCGAACCGGGACATCATGGTTGAATCGGCCAATGTGCGGGTGGTGGTCGATCCGAAGAGCGCGCTCTTCGTGAGCGGGTCGCTTCTCGATTACAGCGACGATCTGCAGAAGGGCGGGTTCAAGGTGACGAACCCCAACGCGGTAGCCCACTGTTCCTGCGGCGAGAGTTTTGCTGCATGATCGATTATTTCGCGCTTCTCGATCAGCCACGCGTTCCGTGGCTGGATCCTGCGGCGCTGAAAGAAATCTTTCACCGGAAGACGCTGGAGCAGCATCCGGATTCGGCGCGCGGCCCGGAAGGCGGCGGCTTCGCCGAGCTCAACAAGGCTTACCAGGTTTTGCAGGATCCGAAGCGGCGGCTGCATCATTTGTTGAGCCTCGAGAACCGGGCGCCGGCGGCGAACCAGGCGGTGCCGTTGGATTTGCAGGAGATTTTTCTCCAGATCGGCGCGTTGAACCAGAGCGCCACGCGGTTGCTGGAAAAAATGCGCGCGGCGTCAAACCCATTGACCAAGTCGTTGCTCAAGGTGGAGGTTATCGGCGCGCAAAAGGAGGTTGGCGGATTGCGGGACAAAGTTCAGGAACTCAGCAACGCGGCTGAATCGCGTTTGCGGCAAACGGAGATGCAACAGCTCGAGGAGCTCGCGATCCTGTATCAACGATTCGCTTACTTGGGGCGCTGGTCCGCGCAATTGGATGAGCTGGCCTTTCAATTGACCCTGTAGCGGCGGTCTCTGACCGTCGAGGATTCGACATAACTCGTTCGGCGGTCAGAGACCGCCGCTACAGCGAAATGTTCATTTGAACTTGCGAGGCCAACCTTTTCGCGGATGATGGAGACATGCTGACCCAGAGACAGCAAGGTGTTCTCGATTTTATCCAGTCGGAACAGCGAGAAAAAGGGATCACGCCGAGCACGCGCGAGATCCAACAGCATTTCGGTTTCGCGAGCCAAACCTCGGTCATGCAATACCTCGACACGCTCGAGCGGAAGGGCTTTCTGAACCGTCACGCGCGCAAGGCGCGGGCGCTTATCACTCCGGTGCAGAAAGTGCGGATCACGGACATCCCGATCTACGGGCAAATCCCGGCCGGGATGGCGACGCTGACCGAGCAGACGGTCGAAGGCCATGTCTCCCTCGACAGCCATTCGGCGAACGTTTCGAAGAACGGGAAGACGTTCGCGCTCCGCGTCCGCGGCGACTCGATGATCGACGCCCACATCCTCGATGGCGACATGGTGATTCTCGAGGACCGGAAAGATGCCCAGAACGGCGATATCGTGGCCGCGTTGATCGATGGCGAGACGACGCTGAAGCGATACGTGATGGAACACGGACGGCCTTATCTGAAAGCGGAGAACCCGCTCTATCCGAACCTGGTCCCGGCCCGGGAACTGCGAATCCAGGGAGTAATGGTGTCGTTGATCCGGAAGCAGATGCCGGCGGCGCGGCGAAAACGCGGATAAGACCTCAGCTCTGACTGTTCAGTTGAACATATCTCGCGGCTATGCCATTCTCGGGCATGGCCACGAGCATTATCGATCTTCGAAAGCTCCTGGCAGAACGCTTTCCCCAGACATTCGCTCCCACCGTTGATTGTCTTCCGACTGGAGTGCCAGCGATCGATGATTCCATCGGCGGCGGATTACCGAAAAATGCCATTACGGAGCTGAGCAGTCCCAATCCAAGCGGGGGGAGCGCGCTATTGCTTTACGCGCTTTTACAAAATGCCCACCGCACCGGTTGTTTTCTCGCGCTGGTGGATGGGAAAGATTCATTCGATCCCCAATCTCTTGATAATGCCCGTTTGGGCCATCTGCTTTGGGTCCGGTGCCGAACCGCCTTCGAAGCCGTCCAAGCCGCCGATTTACTTCTGCGCGACGGCAATTTCCCGCTCGTGGTGCTCGATCTGGTCCTGAATGCTTCCGAGGAGCTGCGCAAGATCCCGCAAACGAGCTGGTATCGGCTGCAACGCCTGGTGGAAGCCGCGCCGGCTGCCTTCCTCGTTCTTACTCGCACGAGTCTTATCAACAGCGCGCAATTAAAGCTTTCTCTCCATAACGCCTGGCAGCTCGCCGATCTGGAACAAGACTGCCTGACGGCGCGTCTCCAAATTCGGGTGAAACGGGCGCAGGGCGGAAAGCAGGTCATGGCGAGGACGGGCTGATGTTTGCCACGATTTATGTTCCCGATTTTCACCTGCAAGCCGCGTTGCGTCACCAGGCTGAGTTGCGCGACCAGCCTGTCGCGTTAATTGACGACCAGGAAAAAAAAGCCGCGATTATTCAACTCAACGCCGCGGCCGAAGAAACCGGCGTGCATCGCGGCATGACGCCGAGCCAGGGTTTGGCTCGCTGTCTTCAGCTTCAGGTCAGAATCCGGCTGCCTTCCCAGGAAAAGGTAGTCCAGGACATTTTGCTCCATTTGGCGGGGACGCTCGCGCCGTATGTCGAAGCAACCGCGGGAGGAATTGCTACGGTCCAATTCACGGACAATAAAAATCTCCTCCGGAACGTTACGCGAGTCATCGAGCAGCTGGCGGATGCTGAAATCGTCGCGCAAGCCGGGATCGCGCCGACGCCCGACGCGAGTTTTCTCGCGGCTCATTTGGCGAAACCGGTCTTGCAAATCGACGACGCGAGCCAATTTCTCTCCGGACTTCCGACCGAATTACTATCGATCGTCTAATTCCGGATAGCTGCGCGTCCCAGATTAACCGCCGGCAAAATCGGGATACTTTTCGCGCAGTTGTTTCGCCACACGATCGGCTTCTTCTTTCCGGCCCGCCTTTTCGTAGGCAAACGCGGCCTTTTGCAAGGCCCGCGGAGTAACCGCGGGATCGTCGTAAAGCAAGGCGACTCCCATAAAGGCCTTGCCCGCTTCGTCGAAATTCTGGCGCTCAACCTGGACGTCGCCGGCCAGCAAACGAGCTTCCGCATTCACCCGCCCTTCCGGCTGCAATCTCATTATTTCCTCGGCGATTTTCTGGGCGTCATCTGGCTTGTGCGCGGCGATCTTGGTGGCCCCCAGGGCCAGCAAGGTCTTCGCCTTGGCCGCGGGATCGGTCGCGACCTGGAGATATTTTTCGTAGGCGGCTTCCGCCTGGGCGACATTCTTTAGCTTCGTTTCCGCATCGGCGAGATAGAACCAGAAATCCGGTTTCACATTTCCGAGGGACTCGCTCTGACCGAGAAGGTTGAGATATTTCTCCGCCGCTGCGTAATTCTTCTCGTTGTAGTACTCGAGCCCAAGCCATTCGAGAATTTCCGCCGGGATTCGGGCGCTTGGACTGCCCACCAGGAACCCGTCCACTTCCTTCGTCAGGGCCGCGCGATCTTTCAGATAAAAATAGGCGGAGACAATTCGAAGCGTGGCCAGATTGTAATACTGGTCCTTGTTCAGCTGCCGGGCGGCGTCGAGCGGCGCCAAGGATCCTTTGTAATCCTTCGCTTCGAAGGCGGCTTTCCCAATGTAGTAATTGGCCTGCGCCGCGACCGAGCTCTTGGGGAACTCTTTCAGCAGCTGGCGAAACGCGTCGGACATTCCTTTCGCGTTTTCCTGCTGTCCGAGAATCAGGGCCTTTTGCTGGAGAGCTGCTTCCCGCTCCTTCGCAGCAGGATACCGGGCCAGGAGCGTGTTCAAGTCCCCGATCGCCGAGTCGTAGTTCTTATTCGCCTGATGAGCCAGGGCGCGCTGGGTTAGAACGGAAGGCATCTGCGGGCTGTCCGAAAAATTTCCCACGAAATAGTCGAACGCCTCGATGACGTGCTCCCCGTCCTTTAGCTGCACATAACACCAGCCAAGTTTGTAGGCAGCCTCAGCCCGCAGCTTTGGCGAGAGATGGGAATCGCGCAGCTCGGCGTAGAGCGGAGCGGCCTCGGCAAACTTCTGTTCCTTGTAAAAGTATTCGGCTTTCAGGAGCTTTGCCTGGTCGGCTCGCTCCGGCGCAGGGTTCGAATTGAGATACGCGTCGATTTCGGAAAGGAGCGACGTCGAATTCGTGTTGTAGAAGTTGATCAAGCGCTGGTATTGCGCGTCCTTCGCTTCTTCCTTGTCCGGATATTTCGCGATGATCTGGCGATAAATCTCATCCGCTTCTTTCGCGTGCCCGAGCTGGCGGTGGCTGTTCCCCACGATGATCATCATTTCCGCTCTGACTTCTTCGGGGATTTCGTTCTGGCCGCGTTTGTATTCCGCCAAGACCTTGTCGTACTGACCGGCCTGGTATTGCAGTCGCAGGAGCCCGACTTCGGCGATCGCACGCCATTTGCCGGCTTCCGGGAGCGACCGCCCTTTCTGCAACAAACTGAGCGCCTTTTCGGCCATCGTCTTGTCGGTCTTGCCCTTCTCCGTCTGCTGGAGATCGATCGCCACCATTCCGGCCCTGACGGTCGCTTCGGCCTTGAGAGCCGGCTTTGACGTTTCGTTGGCGAGCGCTTCGTAATTCCTGAACGCGTCCGCTTTTCGGCCGCGGGCCAGCGCGATGCTGCCCGCCGCGAGGCGCGCGTCATCCCGATAAGGATTGGGATTTTTCGCTTCGGCGACCTGCTGATAAAGATTCTGGGCTTCGTCTTTCCGGTCGGTGTTTTCCAGGCAGCGCGCCTCAAAATAGCGGGCCGATAAAGCCAGCGCAGGCTCCTTGGATCTCGCCGCCGCTCGATGGAAATGCGGAAGAGCTCCCGCATAATCCTTTTGGTTGAAAAGAATTTCCGCGACCCCATACGAGGCCGGGCCGGCAAACTCACTTTCGCCGTAATTATCCAGGACGCTTTGGAAACTGGTTCGCGCCGCGCTGCTTCGATTGAGGGCGCGATAACATTCCGCAAGATAGAAGTAAGCGCTGGCCCGACCCGGAGCGCCGGGATATTGGCCGAGGTACTTTTCGTACTCCGGCGCGGCCAGATCGTAGAGCTTCCGAGAAAAAAGACCGTTGGCGTACTCCAGCTGCCGGCGGTCCGACGCGTCGGTTTCCGATGCCGGTTCGGTGGAAGGAGGATTCGCTTCGGTAGTAGCCGGCTTTGGAGCGACGTTCGGTTCTGGCGGACTCCGACGAGGCTTGACCGACGATGACGAAGTCGGCGTATCGAGCGGGACAGCCCTGGGAGCGGGCGGTTCTGCCACTGGCTGGGCGCGGCGCACTTCCGGCGTTCGTTGCTGCGCGAGCGCAAACGAAGCCACTAACAAAATCAGCGCCGCCTGGACCAGGCCAACGGCGCCCCACCGGATTTTCATTTTGCCGTGGCGAAAGCCACGTTAGTCACGCCGGCTTCGCTGCAAATATTGAGAACGCCCACCACGTTCTTGTAGGCGCCGGTCTCATCTCCCCGAATGACGACCGCCTGGTCGGGATAAAGTTGCACCAGGTTCCTGAGCATATCGCCAAGCTCAGCCGCGGTCAGGGTGCGCCGATTAACGACCACGTTGCCGTCTGCTTTCACATTCACAACGACATCGCCGATCGGCGTCGCTTTTTCCTTTGCGGACGACGCCTTTGGGATTTTAACGTCGAGCTCATTCTCATTCCGGGCCGCATTCCAGGTCATGAGAAAAAAGATCAGCAGGAGGAGAAGAACGTCGACGAGCGGCGCGAGCTGGATCCCGGGATGCTGCGGAGTGGCGTGCCGGCGCAAGTTCATGAAGTGGGATGCGGGATTCGGGATGCGGGATGCGAGGTGGGCGTACGATGCTCGCGCTCCACGCCTTCGATGAACACGTTCAGCTTCCGACCGAGGAGATCGAGCCGTGCTTGTAAATCCTGGTAGGTCGTTTCGTTCGTCAACGATTCGGTTTCAGAGAGCCCTTCCAGATGGTCGATGGTCTCGTCGCAAGACGCGTGGGCGAAGACGAGAAAGCGAATGAATTCCTGTTTGTAACGACGCCGCCCGTAACCTTCGACGATATTCGAGCGGATCGATTTCACCGAGCGCCGAATCTGGCTCCCTTCTTCGTACATCTCGAATTTCGGCAGATCCCGAATCGTCATCCGATGGACGGCAACCGCGGCGTCCCGGGCCAGTTTCCAAATCTCAAGATCTCGATAGCTCACGTGTCGGGTGCCATATCATCCCGCATCGCGGATCCCGAATCCCGCATCCCTTTAGAATTCATCTTCGAGCAGGACCGGCGCACGTTCCGGGGTCCGCTTGTTGTACTGCAAGGAAAGCAGCGCCAGGATATGGGTCACGGCCGATTCCAACTCCGAAATGATCCTTTGTACGCGCCCCCGGAAGTAGGCGTAGAAAATCATCGCGGGAATGCCGATGGCCAGCCCAGCCGCGGTATTGATCAGCGCCTGGCTCACGCCGCTCGAGAGCAGCGCGTAACGGGCGGTACCAAGGTCGGAGCCCAGCGCGCCGAACGACTTGATAATGCCGAAGACCGTTCCAAGTAATCCCAGCATCGGCGCGATCATGCCGATATCCGCCAGATAAATAACTCGATTGTTCAGACTCGAGGCGACGCGCGTGCCCTCTGTCTCCGCGATTTCCCGAACTTGCGCGAAATCGGCGCTCGGATTCTTGGTGGTGAAATCGAGCATCTTTTGCACAACCCGCGCGATCGCTTCGCCGTGACGATTGGAAACCGCGAGCAATCCCAGGTAATCGCGCTTTCGAAGCAACGCGTCGGCAGTGGCCATAAAACCGCTGGAGACCACCGAGCCCCGACGAATGGTAAGAAGATACACCACCACCAGCATGACAAAGATGATGGAGAGGATGAACAGCGGAATAATGACCGGTCCCGCGGCAATGAGGGTGTCCAGAATGGACTTCGTGCGCGGCATATCAGGAGCCAACGGGGCCGGAGTCTGTGCCAGAAAAGGCAGTGCGCCCGCAAACAGCGCGAAGAGATTATTCATTCCGAAAGTGCTGTTAGGATAGGCGGCGAGGAGACCAGATGCAAATTAGGGTCAGCTTCCAATGACCGCCCCGCCACCGGCGGCGTTCAAACAAACTTTTCCCCCGCCAGCCACCGGCGCACCCGGAAAATGTGGGCCGGATGCTGTGGATGAAGCTCGACGTAATTTCGCTCCCCCCGCCAAAGATAACGGGCGTCCGTGAGAAGATCGTGCACCTGATAAACGTCAGCATCCATCGGCCCGAAGTCCCCCAGCGGAACGTGAACATAGGAATTCTGCGACTGGGTGGGATCGAGATTCACCACCACCAGAATGATGTTATCACGCGCCGCCGTCATCTTTCCGTAACAGAGAATGGCGTCGTTCTCGGCCCAGTAGAACTTGAGGTTATCGTATAACTGCAAGGCCCGGTTTTCTTTCCGGATGCGGTTCAGGCGCGCGATCCAATCCTTGATATTACCCGGCGCGTCCCAATCACGGGCTTTCCATTGGTATTTTTCCGAATCGAGATATTCCTCTCGGCCCGGCAGCGCTTCGTTCTCGCATAACTCGAAACCGCTGTAGATGCCGTAGACACTCGACAACGTCGCCGCCAGGACCGAGCGAATCAGGAAGGAAGGCCGGCCACCCTCCTGCAAATGAAACGGCAGAATGTCAGGCGTGTTTGGCCAGAGATTGCCGCGAAAATATTCCCGCATCCCGGTCTGCGTGAGTTCGGTGAAATATTCGACCAACTCGGCTTTGGCGGTCCGCCACGTGAAGTAGGTGTAGCTCTGGGTAAAACCGGCCTTGGCCAGCGCCTTCATCATCTTCGGTTTCGTGAAAGCCTCGGACAGAAAGATCACGTCCGGATACTTCGCCCGGACTCCGGAAATGAGGAATTCCCAAAACGCGACCGGCTTGGTGTGGGGATTATCCACTCGAAAGATCCGCACCCCGCGTTCGGCCCAGAAGAGAATAATGCTCTTCATCTCTTCCCAGAGCGCGCGCCAGTTTTGGCAGCGAAAATTCAGCGGATAGATGTCCTGGTATTTCTTCGGAGGATTTTCGGCATACTTGATCGTCCCGTCCGGCCGCTTGTAAAACCATTCGGGATGTTCCCTCACGTAGGGGTGATCAGGGGAGCAATTGATCGCAAAATCGAGTGCGATCTCCATTCCGCGACTGCGGATTTCATTCTCCAGCCAGGCGAAATCCTCAAAGGTACCGAGGGCCGGTTCGATCGCCTTATGACCGCCCCACTCGCTGCCGATCGCGTAGGGCACCCCGGGCTCACCCGGTTCGCAAGTGACAGAATTGTTGCGACCCTTCCGATTGGTCTGGCCGATCGGATGGATCGGCGGGAAATAAATCACGTCGAACCCCATTGCCCTGGCGTCGTCTACGCGGGGAATGGCATCGCGAAAAGTGGAGCCTCGATCGGCACGGCCTTCGGCCGAGCGCGGAAAAAACTCGTACCAGGCCGCGGTTCTCGCTTCCTTGCGATCGACCACGACGCGTGGTGCGGGGCCATATTGGGTGGCGCTGGCCCGGTCCGGATAGGTTGCCATCAAAACATCGAGCTCCCCCGAATGAGCGATCGCATTGACATCAGCCGGCTGCCCCGCTCGGATGGCCTCCCCAAGTTCGCGAAGCCGAGCTGCATCCGCCTGATCATCCGCGCGGTCCGCTGCCCCATCCAGCAATGCCGCCCCTTCTAATGTCTCGCTCGACAAATTCGCCAGGCCCGCTTCGAACTTCTTGGAAAACTCGTGCTGCCAGCCGCGGAACGTGTCGGTCCAGGCTTCGACGGTGTATTCGTAGATCGAATTTTCGTAGAGGGTGCAAACGCCTCGCCAACGATCATTGTCGACGTGGGCCATGGGCGTCTCGTGCCATTGCGTCTCACCCAGCTGACGCCATTTCAAGGCCGCCGCGACCACGTCGTGACCGTCCTGGAAAACATCGGCTTCCACCACCAGATCGTCACCCACGACCCGCTTCACCATGTAGCGCCCGCCATCGACGAGCGGTTGCAGATTCTCAATAACAGCGGTCGGAAAAGGCCGGAGCATGGGGCCATCAATCAACCGAAATTCGCCTGATACGAAAGCGAAATTCTGCGGGGGCGAAGGAAAGAACTAACTCAAACCGCAAAGTAAAACGCGCACTCGTACAGACCGGAGGTGCGGGTTTCTTCGCGTCGCACTTCCGTCCCTAAAACGGCCGCGAAAAGGTCGTGCTCGAGACGTCCAATGATCGGATATTGATCGAGCAGGTTTAGGATCGGAGAATGGCACTCAAGGATCTGGGGGCCGCCTTCTTTTTCGTCGGCGACAAATTGCGACATATATCCTTCCTTTTCCCGTTGGGACGCGAGCCACTTCGCACGCTCCACGACGGTTTCGCCTTTTGCTTTCGCCTTCACCGCTGCCGTTTTGCGCTCGAAAACGTTGAACAGCATCTTTTCCGGCCCATTCGGGCCGTAAACCTCCTTAATCGATTTCAGCAGCTCCAAAGTAAAGTCATTGCTGTCGCAGGGGAACAAATCGTGGGTCCGCCGGGTCAGACGATAAACCATTTCCGGGCGGCCCATTTTTTGTGGGCGTCGCCAAGTATCGAGATATCCATCCCGCTCGAGGGTAAGGCAATGTTGTTTGATGCCCATGTAGCTCATCTTCATCCGTCCAACGAGCTCGTTGACGGAAAGGCCTTTGGTGCGCTTGAGGGTGTTGAGAATTTCTAACCGTTGGGTACGGCCGATTTCGGAAAGTAATTGTTGGTTCACTAGGGCTCCTCTATAGGTAAGGCCAACCTTAAGGTCGACCTAAAGTCGACCGAGATTACCCGCAGGGGCCTTGGAAAGGCAACAACAAACTTTTCACAAGATTCAGGGGGGAAGGAAATTACGTTTCTTGCATAATCCGGCCTCCGGATTCTGCGTCAAAAAGGTGCGTTTTTTCCACTTTGATCTCGAATTGGGCTCGAAACCCGCCCTCACGCCTCTCCATTCCCCGGCGAGTCCGGCAAACCAACCCATGAGCCCCGGTCTGAAGATGAAGGGTCGTCTCGGCTCCCCCGGGCTCAACCCGATCCACCAAGGCCCGGAAGCGGGTCGACGCGCGCTCAACCGGCCCAGTGCCAGCCGCCAGAGCGCAAAGCTCGAGGTCTTCCGGACGGACCCCCAGAACGATTGGCTTGCCCGCAAAGTCTCGCGCTTCTGGAAATCGAGAACCCGGCAGGCGCACTTCGATTGTGCCATCCCCCGCTTCCGAAAAGAGAAGAGAATCGCGATCCTGCTTCAGCGTCCCGTGAACCAGATTCATCGGCGGGTTCCCGACGAATCCAGCCACAAATAGGTTCGCCGGCTGCTCGTAAATCGACTCGGCGCTCCCATCCTGTTGCACCATCCCGCGATTGATTACCACGGTCCGAGACCCCATTGCCATTGCGTCAACCGGATCGTGGGTCGCGTAAACGATTGTCGCGGGCAAACGCTGGTGGAGCCTTTTGATTTCCGCTCGTCCGCGAAGCCGCACCTCGGTCCCAAGACTTGAGAACGGCTCATCAAAAAGGAACGTCTTCGGTTGAAGCACCATCGCCCGGGCCAGAGCGACGCGCTGCCGTTCCTCCTGACCCAGCGAATCGGCATCGCGATCAAGCAACGCCTGCAACCCGAGTATTTCCGCCACATCCAGAATGCGTTTCTTAATTTCGGCCGCGGAAAATTTCCGGCGTCGCAATCCGAGAGCCAGGTTGTCGAAGACCGACATCCGCGGGTAAGGCGCGTAGTCTTTCGAAACGAGCGCAACATCCCGGTCTTTCGGCGGAATCCCGTTGAGCGGACGGCCATCGACCAAAGTCTCCCCTTGCGACGGTTCCAAGCCCGCGATCATCCGCAGAATGGTGGAAATCCCAGAGCCACGCGGTCCCGTGAGAACCACAAATTCCCGGTCGCCAATCTCGAGATGAAGCCCGCTCTCCGGAGCGAGGCTGGTCCGAGCAACCGAGAGATTCTTCAAAATAATTCCAGCCATAATCTAAACAAACGGGAGCGAGACAACCTCGACCATTACATCGGCATTTCCATCGGACTCGCCGGCCTTGGCCGCGTAAAGCCGGGTGCCCTCCGAAAAATAACCGCGCTTCACATAGCCAAGGGCGATTTCCTTTTCCAACCGGGGGCTCCGGGTGGCGCTGGTAATCCAGCCGGCTTCCTTGCGCTCGTCGGTGCCAGCCACGAGACGCAAATCCGGGCCAAGCGGCTCTCCGGAAACGGAAATCAAACCGCACAACCGTTTGTTGGTTTGGCCCGACATCTTCATTCGGGAAATTACTTCCTGCCCGATATAGCAACCCTTGTGGTAGTCGATCGAGGTCGCCTCCAAATTCGCCTCCAGCGGGATGATTTCGTCCGTCAATTCCCGGCCCCAACGCGGAATCCCCTGTTCGATTCGCAGAACTTCGGCACAAGCATCGTCACAAAAGGCGAAGCTGTCCGCCAGTTCGCCACGAACTTTTTCCGCCTCGGCACTCTCGAACCAAAGGTCCCGACCGAGCCAGCCAAAGCGCGTGGCGAGAATGGTTCTTGCCGGCCGCGTAATAAGCGGCGGCGGTTCGCCTTCAACGTGAAAAATCGTGTATCGATCGGTCACATCCTCGAGTTGGACGTCGTCGGCAATAATATACCGGTCCAGCCGGGCCAGGAGCGCTTCGCGAAGCTCGGAATCGGCGTCGAGGAAAAACGCATCGCCGTCCGCCGAGAGGTAAACATGACCATTCAACTTTCCCTTCGCATTCAGGATCGACGCTTGCAGGGCGGCATCGGCGGAGGCTTTCCGCAAATCGTTGCTAATTTGCCCATTCAGAAAACGGACGGCGTCGGCGCCGGCAATCCGCAACTTCGCGCGGCTCGAGCAGTCCAGGAAAATGCCGCGCCTGGCCTTGGGAGATGGCGTCATGCTGGACGCTTCGGACGAACTCAATCGTCCGTCCGTCGCCGCCAAAAGCCTCCCCACAATCCCCGTGGCTCGGGCTCGTCCCCTTCCTTCAGGGGTGCCGGGAAAGTAAGAATGGGAGCTTCTGCGGGCTTGGTTTCGGTGGACTCGGTGGACTTAATTTCGGCACTGGCGGCCGGTTTTTCCGCCGGCGCCGGCGCCGGCGCTGGCGAAACAGGAGCTGGCGATGGCGCCGCGTCTTTGCTTTCACTCGGAGCCGCCGCCTCGCTGGCGGGTGCAGCCGCTTCTGGTTCGGCCGTTGCCTCCCCTGGAGCTTCAACGGCCGCGGGAGCTGGGACCACCTCGCCCATCGCCTTGGCCTCGGATGGAACTTCCGCTTTTGTCTCCACTGCTTCGGGAATCTTTTCCGGGACAGCCGGCTGCGTCTGATCGATGCCGACCAGACGAGGCTGATCGTCCTCACCGTTAGTCTGGCCGGGCGGACTTCCCGCCGGAAAATACTGGCGAAAGAGCGACGAATAATCGTCGTCACCCCGCCCCTGGCGCAGTTCTTCGGTTAAGCCATGTCGCGAAGCATCAGTAGCGCCGAACTCGATCCCAAATCCGCGAGCCAGTCGGGTCGCGATGACGACATCCTTGAGCATGTGCTTCACTGAAAAATGAGGCTCGAAGTTGCCCTGCATCATCATGGGCAGCTTCATATCGAGGGTCGCCGAAAAGCTGCCGTTGTTTCGCATCGCCACTTCGAACTTTTCCATCGGGAGGCCTGATCTCACGACAAGGGCCAGCGCTTCCGCGGCCGCCTGGACGCTGGCGGCCGTGATCATGTTCGTCGCGACTTTCACCGTGGTCGCGTCACCCACTTTGCCGATTTCGATGATCTCCTTGCTGCTCGCTTCCAAAACCGGACGCGCCTGGCGCAGGGCCGCCTCATCGCCGCCGACGTAATAAACCAGCTCGCCTTTTTCCGCGGCGTTCTTGCTTCCGGTAAAAGGGCAATCGAGTAATTGCCCGCCACGGCGTTCCACGATCTCGGCCGCGGCCCGCATCGTGTCCGGCGACACCGTGCAATGCGCCATGACAATATGATGCGCGGTCAGATTGGGCGTCATTCGTTGCACCATCTGAAGCAACGCGTCGTCATCCGACACGAAAATCTGGATGAAATCGCAAAGCTCAGCCACTTCGGCGGGCGATCCGACAAAATTCGGCACCGGGCGCGGGGTGCGGTTCCAGACAAAAACGTGGAACCCGTGTTCGCGGAGATTGTCGACGACCCGCTGGCCAATGATGCCAAGGCCGACCACTCCAATATTCTTTCGTGTGCGAAGGGACATTTCCTGAACTGATTACGTCGCAGATTTACCGGCGACCGCTGAAAATCACGGCAAATCGCCTGAGAAGCAATGCCGAAGTTCAACCCACGTCGTCATGAAAACCCGGCTCATTTCAGGGCAAATTCAGCCAGATAGTAACAGGCGACTGCACCTGTGATGCGGAGGCTTTCCGCGCTGATTTTGTCCATGGTGTCCGCCGGCGTGTGCCACGCTGCAAAGTCGAAATCGATCAAATCGATCACGGGAATGCCAATGGCGTTCAAAGGCGTGTGGTCGTCCATCACATCGCGGTCGAAGTAGGTGAAATGCTTTCGCAGGTTCAAGGCGTCCGCTGAAGCGAAGATATCCCGTGCGATCTCGACGGGAGAATCCGGAGGCAGCGTTATCTTGAGCGATCGGTCCCCCACCATGTCGAACAGGATTCCTCCTCGGAACGTCCTGGCCCGGTTCTGGGCGGCAAGGTCTTTCGCGAAATGACGGCTGCCGTAGAGGCCGTCCGTCTCGGTGAACGCTTCGTACGCTTCTTCGCCGTCAAAAAAAACCAGCTCCACTTTCCGGGCGAGGTCCGGACGCTGCGCCAGAACCCGGGCTAGCTCGAGCAGCACTCCCGTGCTGGATCCGCCATCATTTGCGCCGACAAACTGGGCATTATCGAATGTTTTCGTGTCGTAGTGGGAACAGGCGAGATAGGAGGGCGAAACATCTTTTCCGCCGAAAGTCGCGATCAGATTCACAAAACTCACGCTGCCTCGCGGAGTCTGATCTGTGAAACCCTGGCGTTCCACTTTCCACCCGAAAGACTCCAGCTGGCTGGTCAGGTATGTTCTCGTCTTTTCGATTGCCTCAGTGGCCGGTGGCCGGGGTCCCAAGTCGACCATGGCCTGAACATGGGCGAGCGCCTTTTCCCCGGAGAACTCTTCCCAGATTTTTGGATGCGCGTTTCGCTGGGACTGCGAAGTGGCGCGATCGCAAGCGGCGAGAAGAGCGAGCGCGAGAAGCACAAAGGTGAATCGGGCGCTCCGCGCCCGATTGGAGACTCGCGGCGCCCCATTTGGAAATATCGCGCGCGGAGCGCACGATCCACCTTTACTGCTCTGGCAATCCGAGGGCGGCGAGAAGCCGTTGCAGATCATCGTTTCCATAATACTCGATCTCGATGCGGCCGCGTTTTTCTCCGTGATGCAGCGTCACCCGGGTGCCGAGATGCTCCTGCAATCGGCTTTGCAGATCGTCAATCGCCGCCGAGCTGACAGTCGTTGCTGACTGGCGTTTGCGTCGTGGGTAGGTCTTCCCGAGTTGTCGCGCTACCAGTCGCTCGGTGGCGCGGACGGTGGCGCTGCGACGAAGAATGGTTTCAGCTACGGCGCGCTGCTCCTCGGGTTCTTTCAACGCGAGCAACACCTTGGCGTGACCCACCGAAATCAAACCCTGCGTCACCCATGCCTGCACTTGCTCGTGGAGATCGAGCAGGCGCATCGAATTCGTCACCGCCGCCCGGCTGCGACCCACTTTTTGGGCAATGTCTTCCTGCCGCATGCCGAATTCATTCGCGAGCCGGGCATACGCCTGCGCTTCTTCGATCGGGTTTAGGTCCGCGCGCTGGAGATTTTCGATCAGAGAAAGCTCCAGAACTTCGAGATCGGTCGCGATCCGGGTGATGATTGGCGCCTCGGTGAGGCCAGCTTCCTGGGCCGCGCGCCAGCGTCGTTCGCCCGCGATCAATTCATGACGCCCCGCGACCTCCCGGACGACCAGCGGTTGGATGATCCCATGCTGACGAATGGAGTCGACCAGCTCGGCGAGGGCATCGCGGTCGAAATCCTTTCGCGGCTGCAAAGGGCTCGGCACGATACTGCCAAGACTGACCTGACGGATCTTCTCGCCCGGTGCTGCGTCGAGCCGAACGGCTGGCGGCCGCGTGGTGATCAATGCGCTGAGACCTTTGCCGAGAGCTGACTTCGCCATGCCCTTGCAGGGTATCGGAACGGCGGTCGCGAGGCAAACGGCAATGCCTTCCCTCAATTTTGCGAAGCTGCTCGGGCGCCGCTACCGTGCGCGCATGGCGAGCGAAGTTTTCACCCTGGGCCACTCACCCGATCCCGATGACGCTTTCATGTTTTATGCGATGGCCGAAAACAAAATCGATCTGCGCGGTTATCGCTTCGAGCACCGCCTTGAAGATATTCAGACGTTGAACGAGCGCGCGCTCCGGGGCGAGCTGCATATCTCGGCCATCTCGATTCACGCCTTCGCCTATGTGAGCGATCGTTATGCCCTCTTGCCCTGCGGTGCGAGCATGGGCGATGGCTACGGACCGATGGTGGTAGCCGTTAATCACGAAGGGCTTCCCGTCGATCCCGCGGACGATCAGGTCCGCGCCTGGCTCAAAGGCCGCACGATCGCGGTCCCGGGCCGAATGACCAGTGCCTACCTCGCCTTGCAACTGTATCTCGGAGACTTCGATCACACGGTTGTTCCGTTCGATCGAATCTTCGACGCCGTAAAATCCGGACAAGCCGCCGCGGGTTTGATTATTCACGAAGGCCAACTGACGTATGCGCGCTCGGGATTCAAAAAAGTGGTCGATCTGGGCGAATGGTGGAAACGGGAGACGGGGCTTCCCCTGCCTCTCGGTGGCAATGTGCTACGCAAGGACATCGCGCCTCCGGTCCAGCGCGACTTGCTCGCGATCATGCGCGAGAGCATTGATTACGGACTGGCTCACCGGCAGGAGGCCGTGGCGCATTCGATGCCTTACGCGCGCGATATGGATGCCGGCCTCGCCGGGAAATTCATCGGGATGTACGTGAATGATTACACCCGTGATTACGGGCAAACGGGCCGCAAGGCTGTCCGCGAATTTCTACGGGTAGCCCATGAACGCGGTTACCTCGAGAAAGCGCCGCTGGTAGAATTCGCGGAGTAGCCCGGTCGCTGGTCTACTTTTTGGGCTTGGGGGAGGGCTTGGCAGCCTCCTTGGCAAATGTCTTGACCCGTTCGAATTCCTTCTGGAAGCCGGAGGTAAAGTCGTGCGTTCCGTACTCAAAAAGCACGACAAAACAAAAGGTGAAGAACACAAAAAGAACGAGCCAGAAAAGCCCGCGAATCAGCGACATGCTTTCAATGGTAACTTAGTCGCCTTCTGAGGTCAATTGGCCTGCACGGTCTCGAAACTTCCCGTTGAACGGTCACTCGAAACTGCCATTCTTTCCGAGCCATGCGCGTGCCTTTGCTCGATCTCAGCGCCCAATATGCCGCGCTCGCCAATCCGATTCGGAAGGAGATCGACGAAATCCTTGCCACCCAGCAGTTTATTCTCGGGCCGAGGCTCGAAGCATTTGAGAAAGCGATTGCGGATTACTGCGGTTCGCCCCACGCCATCGGCGTTTCCTCCGGGACCGATGCGCTTCTGGCGATCCTGATGGCGATCGGGGTTGGGCCCGGAGACGCCGTTGTCACCAGCGCCTACTCCTTCTTTGCCACCGGCAGCTGCGTCGCACGCGTGGGAGCGACGCCGGTCTTCATCGATATCGATCGGGATACCTGCAATATCTCCCCCGCCGCGCTGGAGCGCTATCTTTCCGGCTGCCACCGTGACGGCGATGGATCGCTCCGCACCGCGCAGGGCCAGAAGGTACGCGCCATCGTTCCCGTGCATCTCTATGGCCTGTGTTGTGAGATGGACGCCATCCAGGAAATCTCCGAACGATTCCGGGTGGAGGTAATCGAGGACGCCGCCCAGGCCATCGGCGCTGAGTACCCTTTTCGGGGCGGGAAAGCGAAAGCCGGGACGATGGGCCAGATCGGTTATTTCAGTTTTTATCCGTCGAAGAATCTGGGCGCCGCCGGCGACGCCGGGATGGTGATCTGCCAGGAAGAATCGATTGCGAAACGCCTGCGGGAGTGCCGGCAACACGGAATGGAACCGCGTTATTTTCATCACTTCATCGGAGGCAATTTCCGCCTGGATGAAATCCAGGCCGCTATCCTGAACGTGAAGCTGCCTTTCCTTGATGGCTGGTCGGCCGCCCGGCGAGACGTCGCTGATTTTTACCGCGAGGAATTCGACCGCCTTGGCCTAACGAATCAAATCTCGCTTCCGCCGGAACCGTACCGGAAACAAGGCCTGACGAATCACCACATCTATCACCAATATGTGATCCATACACCGCGCCGGGATGCGTTGCGGGAGCATTTGACGCGGAAGGAAGTCGGGACCGCGATTTATTATCCCCTGGGACTGCACGAGCAAAAATGCTTCGAATACCTCGGATATCGTCGAGGAGATTTCCCGGAGACCGAGCGCGCCGCGCAGGAGACGCTGGCCCTGCCGATCTATCCCGAATTGACTCGTGATGCCCAGCGCTACGTGGCGGAAGCGATCGCGGAGTTTTTCTAGGTGGATCGAGCGCTCCGCGCTCGATGGTTGCCGTTCACTGTGGAAGCCTGCCTACAATCGCGCGCGGAGCGCCCGATCCACCACTTGCGGCAGTGCACGTCCAAGCCTATATCAACGCTCGCCTTTGCCGGCAATCGGGTAGGTACCGAAGTGGCCAAACGGGGCGGACTGTAAATCCGCTGGCTTACGCCTTCAGTGGTTCGAATCCACTCCTGCCCATATCTAACCTTGTCGCGCGCGTCTTGCCTTCGCGGCCAGGAAAATGCCGGCCCCGAGAATGTTGGCCCCAATAATCACAGCACTGATCTTGAGGGTGAACGAGAAATTGCTTTGCACGGTGATGATCGGAAAGACCGAGAGCACGACGTAAAGGAGCGTCATGAGAAATCCCGATGCCGCCGCGATCCGCAGCCACCAGGGCGGCGCTGGTTTAAGCGCGGACAAACCGGCCAGCGGAATGGCGAACATGACCAGGTAAGTCAGCGCGTAAAAGATCCCGCCGGCGTTGAAAAGAAGCTGAAACGATTCCTGCCGGCCGACTCCGATCAAGCTCAACGCTCCCATCACCAGAGTGACGATGCCTACAAAGAGGATCGAATTCGCGGGAGTTTTGAAACGGGGATGCAGTTTGGTAAACCAGCCCGGCATGAGATGGTCCCAGCCGGCGACCATTGGGAGTCTCGTTAGGCCGGTGAAGTTCACGCTCGCCTGGGCAATTCGGAGAACGATTAGGAGAGCGAGCGCGATGGGAACGACCAGGGCCGCGACCCCAAAAGTGCCGAATCCGAGGCTGAGGACCTGGGGAATGGGCGCAATCAGGTCGATGTCGTCCGGATGGACGAACGCCAGGACCGAGCTGGTGCCCAGGATAAACATGACCGCGATAAGCGGCGCGGCGACCATCACCGAACGGCCAATTGTCCGGGCCGGGCTGCGGCATTCGCCCGCCAGGATGGCCACATACTCAAATCCACCCAACGCGCCGAAACCGAGCTTGCCCAGAATGTTCAGGCTCAAAAGCGAGAAGACCGGCATCGCCGTCGCCAGCGGGTGATACTCCCGCAGCTCGCCGCGGGCGACATGAATGAAGGGCAGCGCGAGCAGGGCCGCGAAGATCGTCAACATGATGATGCCCCCGGCATTGTGGACCCATTTTCCCACGCTGAGTCCGATTGTGGAAACGACCACGAGCAAGGCAATCACCACGACACTGGTCAGGGTGATCAACCATTTATTGGACGAAATCCAGTCACCCGATGGACCAATAGCGTAGGCCAGGTTGGTCGTGAGCTGGAGGCCGAGCTCAGAGGTGTTGGTGATGACGTAGAGCCATAGATTCCAAGCGACCATGAAACCGGCCGCTTCGCTGAAACCGAGCTTGGCCCATTGATAAAGCCCGCCCTCGAGCGGCATGAGCCGGTTCAAATAAATGACCACCGCTGCGGACGGCAGATAAAAGAAGGTAATGGCGAGCAGCCAAAAAATGACATGCGCCGGACCAAGCTTCCCGGCCGCGCCGACCCACGACAACCCGATGATGAAAAGAATCTGGGTGAGCGCGAGATCGCGCAGGCCGAGTTCTTTTCGGAACTCCGCGCTTCTTTGCTCAACGCGTTCTTCGCCGGCGCGTAGAGTTGCGGCTGCAAGACGATCTTCCTCCGCCATGAAGGCCGGATCGTGACGCAGTTACCTCGTTCTGTCGATAATCCGCCTTGGCGCTGACCGAGGCTTAACGTTTTTTCTTCCCGCCCCGCTTCTTGCCGCCACCCTTCGCGGAACGAGCCTTTGCTCCGCCCTTTTTCTTGCCCCGGCCTTTGGCCGCGGATTTCGTGCGGCTTGATTTTTTGCCCCGCGATGCGCCGCTCTTGGCTTTTCCTCGGGACTTCGTCTTTGTCCCTTTGCTCTTCTTCGCAGCCGCTTTTTTGGCGCTCCGGGATTTGCTGCTCTTCTTCGCGGGTCGTGAAGCCTTCTTGCTCGCGCTCTTGGAGGCTGCCTTTGCTTTGGCGGCGACCTTCTTAACGGCCTTGCGCACTTTTGGAGCCGTACTTTTAGAGCTCGCGGCCCTTCCAGCGATCGCGCCGAGCACACCGCCCACCACTGCGCCTACAGGGCCGGCGACACTGCCGATGACCGCGCCAGTCGCGAGGCCAGCCGTCTGTTTGGAAATAGGTGGAATCTCGATGTTTTCAGATGAACTGGAGGGTTCGTTGGATTGTTGATTTTCTTCAGCCATAACGTGGGTGCCCCTTGGGCGGTAGGTTGGTTTGAATGTACTTCGGATGCCGCCGCGCTTTTAGACGTGGCCGGTGTTGATTTTGCCTCGGATTTCGGCTCCGAGCGCGAACCTACGGTCCAACCTTGGGGGGAAAGAAGACGTTCTCCCGTTCGACGGAGGCACCGCGGCCCAGGAAGAATTCGCGCAATTCCGGCGTGTAATACTCCTTGTTCTTGCCCGGATTGAGCCCAAGGAAAATGCGGCCCCGGGGATTGAGGTGGCGATCCAGGTCGTCCAGAAAGAAACCCCACTCGACCGGCCCCCACCACCAATCCTGCTTGCTGATCCGGTTGAAATCGGTCGAGAACGCCGTGATCAAATCGAACTTCCGTCCCAGATCAGGAAGCGGCTCGTGCGGCCGAATCGTCCACACTCGACGTTCGACATGGAATAGCTCGAGCAGCTGGGTGAAGAGCGGGAATTCGTCGATATCCAGGCCGAGGCAATCATGCCCGAGATGTTGGAGGACGAAGAGAAAGAACCCGCCACCACACCCGAGGTCGAGGACCGACTTGCGGGGACAGAGATGCAATTTGAGGTCCTGCGCCCGGATAATGTTCAGCCGCAGCCATCGCCGCACATCGGCGTATTTCGCGTAGTGTTCCTTCGAGGAAGCGTATTGCGCCTGGATCCCGGCCAGTTTCGCCTGATCGATCCGGTTGAAAATGGGCTCCAGAGGCAGCGGGTGGATGAACCGCTCCGCTCGCCGCCAGGCCCGGCGGTAGGTAAGTGGCTGCGCCAGCTTAACGACTTTGTGGGAGAATTTCACAGGTCGGCCAGGGACAATGCCGGCAGCAATTGGGGCCAGCGTATCGTCACGCTGAACCGCGACAAAAGGACAAGTCTGGAGGATGGGACTCCAAACCGTTGGAAATCGACTGAAATGGCGCGCGAATGCGCCGGCTTAGCGGCCGCGACGGTTGCCTCCGCCGCTGTCGCGACGTCCGCCACCGTAACCACCTCCGCCACCGCCTCCGCCACCGCCGTAGCCACCACCACCGCCGCCGTAGCCACCGCCGCCGCCACCATAACCGCCGCCACGTCCGCCACCGGGCGGGCGAGCTTCACGGGGACGCGCTTCGTTCACGGTCAGGGGACGGCCTTCTACCGTCTTGCCGTTGAACTCGGTGATTGCTTTCTGGGCGTCTGCTTCCGTTGTCATCGTGACAAAGGCGAAGCCGCGCGATTTCCCGGTGAACTTATCCTGCATCAACGTGACCTCTTGAACTGGTCCCGCTTGAGCGAAAAGATCCTGAAGATCTGTTTCGGTCGTGTTGAAGGAAAGATTTCCTACGTATAATTTAGTTCCCATCTGAGTTTACTGAGGAAAACGCCGCCAGGCCACTGTTCCCGCTCATCGGATTTCAAATCGCCACTGAAAATCTCAACTGACAATCTACCAACGCACCGAGCTTCCGTTTTCTTATCGGCGTTAGTAGAGGCTTTTGCCGGTGAAAGCAAATAGAATCGGGCCCTCTGTCCCTGCTAAAAATGGCTAATTTTTCCTCCGCCCCGCAGTCGCCAAATCCCGTCCGCGTGGCCGTGGTAGCAGCCGGTGTCGTTAGCCCGCTGGGGTGCGGCTTGACGGAGACTTCTTCTGCTTTGCGCGAAGGGAGGGATTGCGTCACGCCGGTGATGTCTTTTGAGGTGGATCGATGCCGCTGCAAGACTGCCGGACAGGTCGCAGACTCCCGTTTGGGCAAGGCCCGTGACCTTTCCCCCCACCCGGAGCGGCTGCATCGGGTCGCGCAAATGATGATCCTGGCCCTGCAAGAAGCGCTCGCCCAAAGCGAGGGCTTTCAACCGGAGCTTACCGTGGTAGGGACCACCAGCGGCGGGATGACGTTTGGCGAGGCCTACTACCGCGCCCTGAATGACAAAGCCGGCACCCGCCACGCAGCCTCCCTGATCGCCAATTACACCCCGCAAAAGCCAGTTATGGACGCTCAGGAAGCCTTCGGGATCACAGCACCCTGCCAGGTGATTGCGAATGCCTGCGCCTCTGGGACAAACGCGATTGGCCATGCTTTTGAATGCGTCCGTTCCGGTCGCTATCAGCGGGTGCTGGCGGGAGGATATGACGCCATCTCGGAGCTCGTATTCGTTGGATTCGATTCCCTCCAGGCCTCGACTCCTGAACTTTGCCGGCCGTTCGATAGCGAACGCACCGGAATGGTTCTCGGAGAAGGGGCCGCGGTGCTCTTCCTCGAGAATTTTGACGCCGCCCAGGCCCGGGGCGCCAGGATCCTGGCCGAGATCGTCGGATACGGCATCTCGACGGATAACCATCACCTTACCCAGCCAAATCCATCCGGAAGCGGTCCGCGTCAGGCGATGGAGAGTGCTTTACGGAGTGCTGCGATTGGGCCGAGCGAGATCGACTACATCAACGCGCACGGAACGGCCACGCCTTTCAACGACGCCGCCGAAGGCAAAGCGATCGCCGAGCTTTTCAACGGCGTGCGCGTGAGCTCGACAAAGGGAATGATGGGGCATTCGCTGGGCGCGGCTGGAGCGATTGAGGCTGTTTTCAGCATGCTCGCGCTCCAGGGCCAATTCTTGCCTCCGAACATTAACTTTCGCAAAGGAGACGGAGACCTAGACCTGAACATCATCGCAAACCAAGCCCGGAACGGCCAGGTCCGGACCGTTCTTTCCAATTCCTTTGGCTTCGGCGGCACCAACGCATCGATAATCCTGCGGGCCTGCTCGGAATGAATCTGCGAATTGCCGGCATGGGTTGGGTCACGCCGCTGGGCAGCGGCGTCGAGGAGGTCTGGGAGCGCCTCTTGAAGGGCGAGAGCGCAGCCGCCAGCGCCGTTTCCAGCCCCCTTGGGCCCGACTATCTGGCTTTTAGGGTGCCGGCTGAGGCAACCGGCCAGGCTCCGCCCCATCCGCGGCTGCGGCGCTCCAGCGCCATCTCGCGCTTCGCGGTCGTGGCCGGGCTTGCCGCCCTGACCGACGCCAAGCTCACGCTTGATCCGGACATCGCCGGCAAAACGGCCCTGATCTTCGCGGTCTCCAACGGCGGCGTGATCTACACAAAACGATTTTATCATGATGTCGTCGAATCGGGCGCGCAGGCGGCTAGCCCGCTGCTTTTTCCCGAGACGGTCTTCAACGCCCCAGCGAGTCATTTGGCCGCCATTCTCGGAATTTCTGGAGCGAGTTACACTTTGGTAGGCGACGGGGCGGTCGGAACTCTCGCGCTGAAGATGGCGGAAGAGCTAATGGGGAACGACGCGCTCGACTACTGCCTGGTGGTGGGCGCCGAAGAGGCCGACTGGTTGCTCTGCGATGCCTATCGGAAGTGGCGCCTTCTTCGTTCGGCTCCGCCGGTCGAGCCTTTTCAACAGCCACCCCACGGAATGATTCTGAGCGAAGGTGCGGGAGCTATCTTGCTGGGGCGACGCGGACCAGTGGCGATTGAGAAGATCGCCAGCGGAACCAATTTTCGCACTCAGCGCGAAGCCGCGTCGTGCATCGAGAAAGTCGTCGGCGAAGTTTGCCTTGAGCCACCCGATTTCGTCGCGGCCAGCGCGAATGGAACGTTCATCGATGAGGGGGAACGCGGGGCGATTTCGAAGCACTGTCCGGACGCGAGGGTTTATGCAATCAAACAGGCTCTCGGCGAAAGCGTGGGGGCGAGCAGTCTCTGGCAAACCATTTGCGCGGCCCAGTCCCTCCGAACGCAGCGTGTGCCTGCGCTTTCACTCGGCGCAGCGGCCATCCAGGCGCCGCTGCGCACCGCCATCGTCTCGACCTGCGGCTTAAACCAGCAGGTCGCCGGTTTGCGTCTCGCGTTCTCGCCGCCGGCCTGACCTCGCCCAACCCCGATTTCCGCCCTATACGCAGCCCTGCTTCCCCGCTTTTGCCTTTGCAACTGCCCTCCCCTCCAGTAGCTTCGGCATCCGGCGATGCGTAGGCTGTTTTTACCTTTTTTTGGCCTTCTTTGCGCCGCTTCCCTGGCCCAAGCGGAGCTGGGCACGGAGAAACAGCCTCTCGAAATATCCGCCACCGGCGACACCAATTACGAGAACGGCATCGCCACTGCCCACGGCAACGTGGCCATTCACGCCGGTGATGCCGATATTTACGCCGATTCCGTCCGCTACAACCCCAAGACCCACGAGGTCCTGGCGGAGGGAAATGTCCGGATTTATCGCACCCAGGGGCTGTTCGTCGGCGACCGCGCGATTTACAACACCGAAACCAAAAAAATCCAGGCGGTCGACATGCGGACCGACAAGACGCCGTATCTGGTCAGCGGAGAGAATGTCACTTCCATCTCGGAAGACGCCTATCTGGTTTCGAAAGGTTCCTTCACCACCCACGATTCCTCGAAGCCGGATTTCCGTCTCCAGGCCAAAAAGATTCGAGTGTATGAGCACGACCGGGTGGTCTTTTCGAACGTGGTTTTTTACGTCCGGAACGTCCCGATCTTTTGGTGGCCCTATCTCTACCAATCGCTCGACGACTCTTTCACCTACATGATTTCCCCGGCCTACCTGAGCTCCTGGGGCCCATCTCTTTTGGGCCGGATCAGCATGCCGATTACCGATGATATCAAGGCTGACATTCGCCTTGATTATCGTTCCCGGCGCGGACTCGCGTTTGGGTTCGATCCCTACATCCGCTTCGGTGAAAACAAGAGAAGTTGGGCCAGAATCCGGACCTACTTATTGAAGGACGAAAATCCGGACATCAATCGCACTTCTGCGGTGCGTCCGGACATTCCCGAAAATCGTTACCGGGTTTCAATCCAGAGCCGGACGCTGTTTACCGAAGACATCTACGGGATCGCGAACATCACGAAGCTAAGCGACGAGTTCGTGCTCCAGGACTTTTTTCAGGGTGAGTTCCAGCTAAATCCGCAGCCGGACAACATCGTCGCGGTAACGAAGAGCAATCCGAATTACACGCTCACCATGCTCGGCCGTTTCCAGGCCAACGAATTCTACGAGACGACCGAGCGGTTGCCCGAAATTGTCCTCGACGTCAAACGCATGCCGATCTTCGGCGGCCCGATCTTTTACGAAGGCGAGACCGGCATCGCCGACCTCCATCGCAGCTTCGAGGAAGATTCGCCCAAGCACGATTACAGCACGCTCCGGCTCGACTCTTTCCATCAGTTCACCTTCCCGACGACACTCTTCGGCTGGCTCTCCGTCGTGCCGCGGGTCGGCTTCCGCGCGACCTACTATGACAAAACGCGCGACGTCACGAAGACGGATATCATGCCAAGCGACAACCCCTTCATCCCCGATTTCCTGAACGTCGATTTGACGGATAAGGTTGTTTTCGCCGGGAACAAATTGCGGACGGTCTTCAACGGCGGGATCGAGAGTTCATTCAAGGTAACCCGGACGTGGGACGGCGCGCAGAGCAGCGCCGTTGGTCTCGACGGTCTCAAGCACGTCATCCAGCCGTTCGTGAATTTCTCCTGGGTTTCGACGTCCGCGAACGATCCGGCGTCGATCCTGCAATTCGACCGCTACCAGCCTTCGACGCAATTGCGGCCAATCGATTTCCCGCAGTTCACCACCATAGACTCGATTGATAACTGGACCATCCTGCGCTTCGGCGTGCGCAATCGGCTCCTCACCCGGCGAGACGATTTCACGGTGAGCTGGATGGACATCGAGACCTACATGGACGTGAACTTCGATAACCCGTTCGACAAGACGCAGTATTCGAACCTGTTTAACCGGCTCAATTTCACACCGGTCCCCTGGATGTCGTTCGGCGTTTCTTCGCAGGTGCCGTTGTTCGAGAAGGGCTTCACCGAGGTCAACACCAGCATCAACGTTCAGCCAATCGCGAATCTTCAGCTCTCGTTTGCCCATCGGTATTTGAACCAGAATCCGTTTTTCGATAACAGCAGCCTCTACGTCTTCGGGGGCTTCTATCGGATCGATGACAACTGGGGCATCGGAATTTCGGAACAATACGAAGGAACCAGCGGTGTCCTCGAGCAACAACGCTATTCGATCTATCGGGATCTGACGAGTTGGGTCGCGTCGGTCGGGGCCATTATCCGCGACAATGGCGGGGTAAAAGAATACGGCGTTCTCCTGACCTTCACTTTGAAAGCGCTGCCGAAGTTTAGCTTCGATCTTAACTTCGATCCGGGCGGCGCCGAACAAACGCAATAAGACGGCGTGGCGCGTTCCCGATTGCAATTTGCGCGCTTTGCCCGTTCTTTTCCGCGCTGCGCCTGACGCGCGGCGCTAATTTCTCATGGACATCTCCATTATCGGTTCAGGTTATGTGGGTCTCGTTACCGGGGCTTGTTTTGCGGACGTGGGCCACAACGTCATCTGCGTGGATAACGATCCGCGCCGGGTAGAGGCGTTGCAGGCCGGCAAAGTGCCCATTTACGAGCCGGGCCTGGAAGAAGTGATTCACCGGAACGTTTCCGCCCGGCGGCTCCGCTTTACCGGAAGCATCCAGGAAGGGGTCGATAACTCACAGATCGTGTTCATCGCCGTCCCCACCCCGCAGCAACCGGACGGCAGCGTCGACCTCAGTTTTATCGAAAAGGTCGCGAGAGAAATTGCGGGCGTTTTGACCAGCTATCGCGTCATCGTGGACAAGAGCACCGTGCCGGTAAAAACCGGCGAGAAGGTGCGCGAATCAATCAAGCGCTATAACCGGCATGGCGCTGAATTTGACGTCGTCAGCAACCCGGAGTTCCTGCGCGAAGGCTGCGCCGTCGCGGACTTGATGCAGCCGGACCGCATCGTGATCGGCGCCGAGAGCGAACATGCGATCGACCTCATGAAAAAAGTCTACGAGCCTTTCATGGCGCCGATTCTGGTCACGGACATCAATAGTGCTGAGTTGATCAAGCACGCCGCCAATTCTTTCCTGGCGCTAAAGATTTCATACATCAACGCGGTTTCGGCGATCTGTGAGGCGAGCGGAGCCGACGTCGAAAAGGTGGCGGACGGCATCGGGATGGATCGCCGGATCGGACGGAATTTTCTCAACGCGGGAATCGGTTACGGCGGCTCCTGTTTTCCGAAGGACCTCGCCGCGTTCATTACGATCAGCGAACAGCTGGGCGTTCCTTTCAACCTGCTCAAAGAAGTGCAGCGGATCAACGCCGAGCAAAAGAACCGGTTTTTGAAATCGCTCCGGGCAGCGCTCTGGGTTTTGCGCGAGAAAAAAATCGCGGTTTGGGGACTGACTTTCAAACCCGACACCGATGACCTTAGATCTTCCGTCGCAATCGATCTCGTGGCGGACATGATTAAGGAAGGCGCTCAGGTCACGGTTTACGATCCGAAAGGAATGGAAAAGGCGCGCTCGCTCGAGGCGATCGCCGGAGCGAAATTCGCGGGCTCGGCGCTGGAAACGGTGGAAGGCGCTGAAGCGCTGGTCATTGCCACGGAATGGGCGGAATTTGCCAACATCGATCTGGCAGTAGTGAAGGAAAAGATGACCACGCCGATAGTTTTCGACGGACGCAATCTGTTCGATCCCGAAACCATGGCGAAACTCGGCTTCCACTATCACTCAATTGGCCGCGCGAGTGCAAAACCGCGTGGATCGTAACAGGTGGATCGTGCGCTCGGCCGCGCGATAACGTTCTCAGCCAGCTCTAATCGAGCGACGGAGCGCTCGATCCACCTATGTCAAACACGAGTTCACGCGCTCTGGCGCTGGCCGCGCTCCAGGAATGGCGCAGCAGCGAAACCTTTGCGGATGCAATTCTCTCGCGCCGGTTGCGCGCGAGTGAGCTGATGCCTGCCGATCGTGGATTCGCCACGGAGCTCTTTTACGGAGTCATCCGCAATATCGCACTGCTCGATTTTTGGATCGCTTCGCTGCGGCCGGTGAATTTGGATCCCGATGCCCGGGACATCCTGCGGCTCGGTCTCTACCAGCTCTTTTTCCTGGAGACCCCGGAGCATGCCGCGGTTTTCGAGACCGTCGCGCTGGCCAGCACGAGATTGCGATCCCTGGTCAATGCCATTTTGCGCAATGCTCTTCGCCAAAAGGAGCTGCTTCTGGCTCGTGCGGGCCAGCAGGACCTCAGCATCAGAAGCTCGCATCCTCAATTCCTGATCCAGCGCTGGGCCCACAACTTTGGAGAGAAAAACGCCGCTGCCCTTTGTGAATGGAACAACCTTCCAGCTCCAATATATGCCCGCGTTAATCTGCTAAAAACTTCGTTGGAGAACTTCGTCAGCCGACACCCTGAAGTCGAAGCACTGCCCGAAAATGCGAACTTCATGCGCCTGAAGAGTATTCCCGGCGAGGCGCTGGCCGCCGGACATTGCTACATTCAGGACCCCAGCACGGCGCTCGCCTGCCGGCTGCTCGATCCCAAACCCGGCGAGAGAGTGCTCGACGCTTGCGCTGCGCCTGGAGGCAAAACCGGTCTGCTCGCCGAGCTAATGAGAAATCAGGGGGCGATCGTGGCCTGCGATCGTGACGCCGGCCGAATCCAAACGCTCCAGGATAATCTGGACCGCCTCGGCGTCGGAGTCGTCCGAGTGGCGCAACACGATTGGACCACGGGCCAGGCCCTGCCGGAACCGTGGGTAACTTGTCCGTTCGATCGGATCCTGATTGATGCGCCTTGCAGCAATACCGGGGTGATGCGGCGCCGGGTCGATCTCCGCTGGCGGTTGAGCCCGAAAGATTTCTCGCGCATGCCGCACGAGCAGCTTCGCATTGTTCGCGCGATCATTCCGCTGCTCAAAGCGGGAGGAGCTTTGGTCTATAGCACGTGCAGCATCGAACCGGAGGAAAACGAGAAGGTCATCGACGCGATCCTGCGTGAGTTTTCGTTCCTTCAACTGACCGAGCAACGTTCGCTGCTCCCCTTCCGTGATGGATTCGATGGCGCTTACGCCGGCAAACTCGTGCGCGCTGAGTGATGATTCCAATCCCCGCGCAACGTCATCTTGCATCCGCGATTGCCAGTGGAATCGTAAGGCGCTATGCATGACCCGCGCTTTGACAAACTCGCCAAAATCCTGGTCGAATATTCGACCAGATTGAAGCGGAACGAAACCGTCCTGATCGAGACTTTCGACGTGCCGGACGAAATGACGATCGCGTTGGTGCGGGCTGCGCGAAAGGCCGGAGCGATTCCTTTCGCCCAGGTGCTGCGATCCCGAGTTAACCGGGCGCTAGCGCTCGACGCGACGGAGCGCCAATTAAGTATCACCGCCGCTCATGAATTGGCTCGGATGAAAAAAATGGACGCCTACATCGCTATCCGCGGCGCAAATAACGTCACGGAATTGTCCGATGTTCCTCCGGAGCAAATGAAGTTGAGCGCAAAGAAGATGCGGCCGGTGACCGACTGGCGGGTCCAGAAAACAAAATGGGTCGTGCTGCGGTGGCCTTCGCCTTCCATGGCCCAGCTTGCTTCCATGAGCAGCGAAGCGTTCGAAGATTTCTATTTCGATGTTTGCACGCTCGATTACCGGAAATTGCAGCCGGGCATGAAAGCGCTCAAGGCGCTCATGGACAAGACCGACCGGGTGGAGATCAAGGGTCCCGGAACGGACTTGCGCTTCAGCATCAAAGGCATCGGCTCCGTGATTTGCGGAGGCGACCGGAACATCCCGGATGGCGAGGTTTTCAGTTGCCCGGTCAAGGATTCCGTCCAAGGGCACGTCCTCTTCAATGCGCCCACCATTTATCAGGGCACCGGTTTCGACAGCATCCGGCTGGAGTTCAAGGATGGGAAGATTGTGAAGGCGACGAGCAATCTGACCGAGAAGTTGAACAAGATTCTCGATTCCGATCCGGGGGCCCGGTATATCGGCGAATTCTCGCTCGGCTTTAACCCGTATGTCCTGCACCCGATGCGCGACATTCTCTTCGACGAGAAAATTGCCGGGTCCTTTCATTTCACTCCCGGTCAGGCCTACGAAGACGCGGACAATGGCAATCGCAGCCAGGTGCATTGGGACATGGTCAATATCCAGCGTCCTGATTACGGCGGCGGTGAGGTCTACTTCGATGGAAAACTCATCCGCCGCGATGGTGAATTTCTTCCCGCTCCCTTGCGGTCGCTGAATCGCGGACGGTTCACGAAGAAGTAATCATAGCGAGCCTGCCAAGGTAGCGACGGCGCTCTGTCGCCGTAAACAGCCGTTGCAGCAGGGTGGGCGTCGTCCGCCGACAGAGCGGCGTCACTACAAACAAAACGAGGAGGCAACCCTGCCTCCTCGTTCCGTTGATAAACTGGACGACTTGCCTTACGCCGCTTTCGGGCCCGCGCCCTGCGCGTTGAGCTGCATCATGCCGATCTCGCCATTCGGGGAGATCTGGACGTTGGCAATCTCGAAGACCGGCGCGCCTTCAACCGCGCTCGGACCTGCGCCTGGCAATTGCACCGACACACTCTTGGAAGTGGAGTTCAGGACGATCGAAGCAATCTCGAACGACGGCGAGAATTCCACGGTCGCGATTTGGAACCGCCCCGTGACATGGACGGAAGCCTGCCCTTGTTGCGAAGGGGTGAGCTGAACCGCGCCGGCATCCGTGCCGGAAAGAAGCTGGAGTCCGGCAATATTAAAGGCGGGCGAGCTGATCACGCTGGGCCGTTGCTGTTGTGACGGAGTAAGCCGAATCTGACCGATGCCACCACCCGCGGCCTGCACGGTGGAGACTTCGAACGTGACTTGGAGATTCATCGCCGGCTGCGGCTGTTGCGAGGGCGCCAGACGCATGGTGACGATCTTCGAGGTCGGCTTGAGCTGGAGCGCGCCCATCTTAAAGCTCGGCGTAAGTTGCAGCGACGCGATCTCAAACGAGAACGTCAGCTGCACTGCGGTTTGCATGCCGCTGGCGGGTTGAGATTGCGGAGCGCCCCCCATCATTGGAGCTGGGCGAATTGCGGGAGCGGGTGTTGGTTGGTTCGGTTGAGGCATGGTGGCTGGTATGGTTGGCTGCTGAGCTAAAGGCTCGGTGGATATGACTTGAGGCGCAAACGACGGCGATTCGACAGAATGACGAAGAGCGCCGATCCCGGCCATCGTCGTCCCGGGGACAACGTCCTGGGCTAGATGGGCCGGAAGGGCTTCCGGTTCCGGTTTGGTGATTTCGGCCATGGGCGAATCGGTTGAAAACGCGGGAACTTGATACGGGATAGGTTGGCCTTGTGCAACTGGTTCTAGCTCCGGCTCCCAAGTTTTCTCGATCTCCTCCGGCGGAGGCGCGGCCACGATCTCCGGAGCCGCGAAAATCGGTTCACCGACCGATTCGAATGATTCTGCAGTTTCGGCGACCGGCACGGCGGCTTCTTCGATTGGAGCGGACGCCTCGAATGGAGCCGGGGCTTCGAACACCGGCACGGATTCCTGGAACGAAAGCGGGGCCCAAACAGGCTCGGGCATTGCCGGCGGCGTCCAAGCCGGAACTTCGGGAACAAACGGCACCTCCTCCGACACCGCAGGGACTTCGGCGACGACTGGCTCTTCCAGCATCGAGGCGGGGAGTTCGGCGGCGACTGGTTCTTCCGGCAGCGCGGCCGGAATTTCGGCCACAACCGGTTCTTCCGCCATCGCGGCCGCCGGGAGTTCGGCGACGATCGGTTCTTCCGGCAGCGCGGCCGGAATTTCTGCAAAGCTCGAAATGGCCTGAACGTTTTCCTCCACAACCGCGGGCTCGATGACTTTCGGTTCGCCGACAGAACTGAACTCCGGTATCGGCGCGAACGAAGCGAAGTCGCGATTGGCCTTGGGGCTGGCCACCGGTTCCGGCGCCGACACGATTTCCGAGACCGGCTCGATTGCAGGCGTCTCGACCCGCTCCGGCTCCGGTTCTGAAACTGGAGCGCGTGGAACCAAATTCTCGATGGCGGCGCCGAGTCCAGCCGGAGTCGTTCCGCCATTTGTGCCAAAAGGCCGATTCGTTTTGCCAAAAGGAACCGCGGCGCGGCGGACAGAAGGTTCGGAGGCTTTGAGATGCAGCGAGACTTGCGGAGGTCCGCCGGCAAGGCGCTTGGGAGCTGCCAATTTCTGCTCGGTAGCCGGCGCCTCAACCGCATCGAAACTCGGGCCGGTGGCGGGCGCGGGAGAACGGTAAACCGAAACGCTGACGCGACGGCGAAACTCAGAATATCCAACCCAGGCGAGGATGAGAAGTGCGGCTGTAATCAGGCCGCCGAACAGCAAGCTGTTGTAATTGAAACGATCCGGATTCTCGCCCACGGTCTGCACGGTTGCGGGCACCATTACGGTGGCCGGTGTGGTGGCGGAAGTGGTCGTCGTCGTTGCGGGCGCTGGGGCAACTTTGTTTGCGGGTGAAGTGGCCGGGCTGGTCTTTTGGGTAACGGCGTTCGACGTCGCCGGGCCGGTCGCCGGACTTTGCTCCGTCTTCGCCATCGAGGTCGCTGGTCCTGTAGCCGGGCTTTGCTCTGTCTTCGCGGTAGCGGTTTCAGGCGCAGTGGCGGGACTGGAAGCAGGTTCAGGCGGAAGTGGCGCGCGCGTTTCGGACGGCAATGCGTTCGAGACTACCGGCGTTTCCACGCTCGGCGAATTGGTCGTTACAGGCGCGGGCGGCTTCTCGGTCTTGGCGTTCGCGGTCGTCGCGTCCGTGCTGGAAACCTGCGGTGGCGCTTTCTGCGGCGCCGTTTCGGCCGGCTGCTTGGCGGATTTGTTCAAAGCCAGCGCAGGCGCCGGAATGGGGCTTGGCTCAATCGAAGGCGTCGATTCCACCTTGGCCACTTCCTTGGATGGAGCGACTGGCGCGGCCGCCACGTTTTGCTGGATCCAGCCGAGATCGTAGAAGGAATCGGCGAACACGAGGTTTAGCGCCGGGGAATAAATTTTCCGGGCGGAAACGATCCAATCATTCGCTTTCGCGGTGTTGTTATGTTTGAACTCCCAGGCGGCCTGGGCGTAGTAGAGCGCCGGGGTATCGCCCGTAAACTGGAATTGCTCCATCATCTTCTGAGCGCGGCTGTCCTTGCCCTCGAGCAGCAGCGTCAGGTAAATTTTGAACTTGATGATCTGGGCAGCCTGGTTCTTGTCGCCGCCCGGTGAAGGCGTGGAGTTGAAGAGCGCCTCATATCGTTCGCGCGCCTTGGTGTAATCCTTTTTCTTGAAGGGGATCTGCGCGAGGTTGTACTGCGCTTCCCGGAATTTCGGATCGATCTTGGCCGCTTGCTTGAACGCGGCTTCCGCCCCGTCGAAGTCTTTCTGGGCCAGCAGAATTTCGCCCCGGAGATTGATTGTCGCGGGCTGGTTGGGATCGGCCGCGTCGGCTTCGTCCACTAGGCGGCGGGCGGCGGTCAGATCGCGCTGCTGAAAAGCCTGCTCAGCTGCCTCAAATTTTTCCGTGGCCATCGCCTTGGCTTTCGCCTGACGTTCCGCTTCCGTGGTGATTTCCAAAGCCACCCGTGTTTGGCCCGCCGGCTTTTGCATCCAGCCGACCTCGTAAAGAGATTCGGCAAAAAGCTTGTTCAGCTGAGGTGAGAATTTCTTCTCCGCCGCTGCCAAGAGATCGTTCGCTTCCTTTTCGTTTTTGTGCTGGAAAGCGATGGCCGCATTCGAGTAATGGACGGCCGGGGTATCGGGCGAGAGTTCAAACTTCGCCAGAATCGAATCGACCATGTTCTCCTTCCCTTCGAGCAGATAAGTCAGGAGGACTTTGTATTGGATGAGCTGCGACGCTTCGCCCTGGAGCTCGGCATTTCCCTGGAGCAGACCCTCAAATCTTTTCCGCGCCTCAGCCCAGTCTTTCCGCAAAAACGGGATCTCAGCCAGGTTGAACCGGGCATTCCAGAATTTCGGGTCGGTCGCGAGCGCCTTTTGGAGCGCGGCCTCGGCCTCATCGTATTGGGCCTGCCGCATCAGGATGACACCGCGCAGGTTTTGGGATTCGGCCAAATCCGGCTGGCGGGCATCGATCGCGTCGAGTTCCTTCAGTGCCTGGGGATAATTGTTGGCGTTGAATTCCCGGAAAGCCTTGTCATACATCGACTCGAGCTCCGCCTTGGTGGGGGCAACATTTGTCGCCGCAAAAGAGCTGAGGACCAGGACCGTAATCGTCGCGAATTTCCGAATGTTCATGCCAGGACGCATACAAGCTTTGCGCATGCCCAATGACAAGCCAATTTTTGCCGTTTTCTCCGCGAAAATTCGATTTTTTGCCGGTCGCACCCCCAAGGGCCAAAATCGATCCCTTTCCGCCTCCGCGGCCTCCCACGGCCGCTGCTGCGCCTCAGACATTCCGATTCGCGATGATCCGCAACCCTTCCAGCGTCAAGTTCGGGTGGACCGCTTCGATTTCTGGCAATTTTCGCGCGATCAATTGAGCATACCCGCCGGTTGCAACCATTCGCGGCCTTTTCCGCGGAAAATTCTCACAAATGAGGCGATCAAGGATCTCGTGGACCAGGCCCCGATATCCAAAAACGGCGCCGGACATCATGGCGTCCCGGGTTGTTTTCCCGATCGCCCGCGCAGGCTCGCTCAGTTTCAGCCGAGGCAGCAACGCTGTCCGCTGATAAAGAAAATTCGTCATCGCCTCGAGACCGGGGGCAATCACCCCGCCGACATAATTCCCGGCGGCCGAAACGACATCGAAGGTGACGGCCGTACCGAAGTCCACCACGATCGCGGGGTAACCGTACAATTGAGCAACCGCCGCCGCATTCGCGAGACGATCCGCACCAATGGATCGCGGCGCGGGATAATCAATCCCGACGCCAAGATCAAGTTTCGGACTTAGAAAAAGAGTGCGCGCAGAACCGGCCGCCGCGGTGATGACTTTGTTTTTTTGAGGGACAACTGAGGAGACAACGATCGTCGCCACCGTTCGGCCACACAGAATCTGGCGGATGGCTTTCGCGGTGAGCTGGTTTGTCGGATGACGCGCCGGTTTTTCAATCCGATTCCGGGTCGCGAAGGCAATTTTTGCGAAGGAATTGCTGATGTCGACCAGCAGATATTCGGTCTGTCTTTTCCTGGCCGCACGCATTCCTGAAGGGCATTTCATGCCGGAACGACCGGCTCCGTCAAGTCCATCAGACTCGCCCCTCGGGCAGCGCGGAAGCTTGCGACCTCACCGGGCAACGTTTAGCCTCGGGCGCGTGAGAAAAATGGTTCAGCGCCCGCGTCGTTTGCGCCGCAGCGCAGGCGTGCGAAACCTCGTTCGGGAAACGAGGCTTACCCCGCACGATTTCATCCTCCCCCTTTTCATCAGCGAAAAGCTGACGGCGCGAAAGCCGATCGAGAGCATGCCCGGCGTATTCCAATTCGCGCTTGGGGATGTGATCGCGGAAGCTCAACGCGCCCATGACCTGGGATTGCAGGCGGTCTTACTCTTCGGCATCCCGCGCGAAAAAGACGAGCACGCCAGCGGGGCCTATGCTGAGAACGGCGTTATCCAGCAAGCAGTGCGCATCATCAAGGAGCGCTGTCCCGGGCTGGTCGTGATGACGGATGTTTGCCTTTGCGAATACATGAGCCACGGCCATTGCGGCGTGACGCGAATCGACGGCGAGCACTTCCACGTTCTGAATGATGAATCGGTCGAACTGCTCGCTAAAACGGCTGTCTCGCACGCCGCCGCCGGGGCCGATTTTGTCGCGCCGAGCGATATGATGGATGGCCGGATCGGCGCGATCCGGGAGGCGCTGGATGCCAGCGGCTTTCAGGACACGGGAATCATGAGCTACGCGGCGAAATTTGCGTCGGCCTTTTACGGACCGTTTCGCGAGGCCGCGGAGAGCCCGCCGCAGTTCGGCGACCGCCGTACTTACCAAATGGACAGCGCTAATGCGCGCGAGGCTTTGCGGGAAGTCGCGCTCGATATCGACGAAGGCGCGGACATCATCCTGGTGAAACCGGCCCTGCCTTACCTCGATATTCTCTGGCGGGTGCGCGATCGCTTCGCGAAACCGACGGCGGTTTATCATGTAAGTGGAGAGTTCGCGATGGTGAAAGCCGGGGCCGAGAAAGGATGTTTCGAAGAACGTGCGGCGGTGATGGAGATCATGACGTCGCTCAAGCGCGCCGGCGCAGATTTGATCGTGACCTATTGGGCGCGGGAGCTGGCCGAATGGACTCGCCCGTAACCGCGCGCCGTGCTGAAACCGAAGCCCATCTGCGGCTGAAGCGTCTGGCGTTGCTTTGGGCGCAAGCGAATGGCTACTCCGCCTGCGCCGCGGAAGTGAGCCTGCCGCAATGCCGCTATCGGGCTGATGTCGCAGCGTATCGAGCACGGCCGCGTGAACAAACCGTGACCGCCATCTTCGAATGCAAGCAGGCTCTTCCCGACTTACGTCGGGATAATTGCGAAACCGCGAAAACCCGTGAGCGGCTCCGCTCGCTCCGGCACCGGCGGGAGATTCTCGAAAAACATTTGCGGGTCCATTACCCCACCCTGCGCACGGGCGACTCGCTTTTCGCCGAGTACGACTCACACGATTTCGACGCGATCGGCCATCGTGGTTATCGACGCGTCCTGCGGGAGTCCGCCGCGCTCGAGAATCGGCTCTACGGCGGAACCAAGTTCGAGTGCCTGTGCCGTTACCGATGCGCAAATCTGTTTTTTCTCGTTCTGCCTAACGAGTTGTTTCGCGACACGGAGGTGCCAACTGGCTGGGGTGTGCTCGTGGAAACAGGCGGGACGCTCGATTTGGCGCGGAAACCAACCTGGCATGACAACGCCGCCCAGGCCCGGATTCGATTGCTCCAGCGCATTGCCACCGCGGGCACGCGCCAGTTCAATCGCGCTTTCGCTATCACTCGCGAAGAACTCGGCTACGCCTGATCAGCCGTGTTTCGGGACGAGCAGATTGCGGCCGGTCATTTCCTTCGGTTGGGAGAGACCTAGCAGAAAGAGAAGAGTGGGTGCGACGTCGGCCAGAATACCGTCTTCGACCCGAAACTCGGCGGCGTTCTCCGCCACGTAGATGAAATGGACGAGGTTTGTCGTGTGCGCGGTGTTCGGGGAACCGTCCGGGTTCCGCATCAGCTCGCAGTTTCCGTGGTCCGCTGTGATCAGGCAGGCCCCGCCCAGTTTGAGAACCTCCGGCACAATCCGCGAAACGCATTCATCGATCGTTTCCACCGCTTTGACGCCCGCGGCGACGACGCCGGTGTGTCCCACCATATCGGGGTTGGCGAAATTGAGGATGATCAGATCGTAATTGGCCAGACGGCCCAGAACTTCATCCGTCACTCCCAGCGCGCTCATCTCCGGCTGAAGATCGTAGGTCGCCACTTTCGGCGACGGCACGATCTTGCGGTCCTCCCCCGGAAACGCGCGCTCGATTCCGCCATTAAAGAAATAGGTGACGTGCGGATACTTTTCCGTCTCCGCGATTCGCAGCTGGGTCTTCCCGGTCGCGCTCACGACTTCGCCCAGGATCTGCGGCAACTCGTCCGGAGCGAAAACGAAGGGCGATGGGTAAGTGACGTCGTATTGCGTGAGGGTGACGTAATGCACCTGGGGCGAGACTTCCCGGTCGAATCCGTCGAAATCCGGCAGGAGAAAAGCCTGCGAAAGTTGCCGGGCGCGGTCGGCGCGAAAATTAAAAAAGAAAACAGTATCGCCGTCGCGAACGCGTTGCTCGTTCGGCTGGGAAAAAACCAGTGGCGGCAGGAATTCATCCGTTGTCCCGCTTTCGTACTGCCTTCGCACAGCGTCGGCTGGCGAACTCTCGCAAACATCGCCGCGTCCCAGCACGATAGCGTCCCACGCTTTCTTAGTTCGATCCCAGCGGCGATCGCGATCCATCGCAAAATAGCGGCCGACCACAGTCGCTATCTTTGCCCCGCTTTTCGTTAGTCCGGCCCAGCAGGCTTCGAGAAAATCCGCGCCACCAGTGGGAGACGTGTCACGCCCATCCGTGAAAGCATGCACCAAAATATCCGTGACTCCCGCGGCCTGAGCGGCGTCAGCAAGCGCGATCAAATGCCGGTAATGGCTGTGCACGCCGCCGTCAGAAAAGAGTCCGAGGAAGTGGAGCCGATGACCGCGGGCGCGCGAAAAAGCTTCTTGAGCAACGCGGTTGCGCGATAATTCCCCTTCGGCGATCGCCTTGTTGATTCGGGTAAGATCCTGATAAACGATTCTGCCCGTTCCGAGATTAAGGTGGCCCACCTCCGAGTTGCCCATTTGTCCCTCGGGTAACCCAACATCGAGACCGCTGGCGCTGAGCCGGCCTCCAGGGTACTCGCGGTAAAGCCGATCATGGAAAGGTGTTCGTGCCAGCAAGGTGGCGTCGCCATTCTCTTCGCGCTTCTCCCGCCCGCCGGGATTGATACCCCAGCCATCGCGAATCATGAGCAGAATCGGTTTCGCCACGGTGGCGCAGTTTGCCGAGGATCGAGGGCGCGCACAAGCGGTTTCCCGCTCTGCGGGATTGACAACGTGAAGCCCGGACTCCTACATCGGCCTAATGAAGTGGCGGAATCAGTTACTCGCGCTGTTCTGCCTGATCCTGTTCGCGGCGTTTGGAGTGCTCTACTTTCAACATTGGGTCGTTCAAAAACCCTTTGGTATTATTTTGTTTATCGGGGAAGGCCTGGCCCCGGGCCGCCTGGCGGCGACCCGGGTTTATGCCGGCGGTGCGGATAAGCCTCTCGCGCTCGATTCGATGCCTCACCTGGCGTTGATCACAAATTACTCAAACGATTTTGCAGCGCCCGACCGGGCGGCTGCTTCCACGGTCCTCGCGACCGGAGTGAAGGCTAACAATAAGTCGATCGGAACTGATTCACACGGGACCGCAACGAACCTCATTGAGTTAGCACGGCAGGCAGGCCGGGCGACGGGGTTGATCACCGATGGAAGTATCGTCAATCCCACCGCCGCCGCCTTTTACGTGCACGCCTCAAACCAAAGTGGTCCGGCGGACATCGCCCGACAGATGACGGACGGACCAGCGATCGATTTGGTCCTGGGCGGAGGCGCAGGGGATTTTCTGCCGGAAGCAAAGGAGGGCACGAGGAAGGACGGACGCGATCTTCTCTCGGAGATTCGACGCAAAGGCATTGATCTTGTGCGTTCGAAAGCGGAGCTCGAAGCGATCCCGGGCTGGCGGCGCCCAAAGCTCTTTGGCGCCTTTAGCCGGGCGGAACTTGCCTACACAGATCAAATTGAAGCGCGGGGGGAACAACCAAGTCTCGCCGACATGGTTCGGCGCTCCATCGAACTGCTGCAATACAACCGCGCCGGCTACCTTCTGATCGTCGATGCAGCGCTGATGCGAAAAGCGGCGGAACAGAATGATGCGGAACATACCTTGGCCGAGACAGTGGAGTTCGATCGCGCGGTCGCCGTTGCGCGCCGATACGCCGGCGACAAGTCCGCCATCTTTGTTTGCGGCGACGTGGCGATTGGAGGGTTGAGTCTTAATGGGTACCCGTTTCGGAAAGACCGTGGAATCGCCGTCCTCGGCCTTAATTCAGCTGGCGAACCGTGGTTGTCATGGGCGACCGGCCCGAAGGGCCCGAAAGCCTACGGAGCCGCGAAATTAACTGCGACCAATACGACGGAGGCAAATTCCACCTCGGCCGAGATTTCCCAAGAACCCGCGGCGTTTTACGCGCCCTTAGCGCTGGAAACGGTCGACGACGTCATTGCTTTCGGTGCCGGGCCGGGCACCGAGGATTTGCAGGGCTCGAAGGACAACACTGCGATCTTCAACATGATCCGGGATCTCCTCTGACACGGCTGCCGAAACCCGAACCAATAACGGCGGATGTTTACCAAGTCCCCGCGCAAACAAAAAGCCCGTCGATCAGCAGGGCTGATGGACGGGCTTTAGAAAGAATCCTAGCTAGTCGCTGGCAGGCACGATCTGCGGAATAAAGGTGAACGGCGGCGGCGGCGCGAGCGGCGGCGGCGGGCCCTCTTCCGGAGGGGCAGGAGGAGCTACTTCAGGCAGGTCCTTGCTTTCACCAACATCCTTCGAGTCTCCGACGTCTTTGGAGTCGACCGTAGTCTGGGCGCTCGAGAAATTCCGATTTGAAGCCAGGAGATTGCCACGAGTCGGACTGAAAGCGGAAACTTCTGCAACCGTGAAAGCGGTGTCGCTGTGCGCGGCTGGTGACCACCGCACCATCAGGTAGCGACCGGACGTGGCAGGAAAATCCACACTCGCGTTGCCCTGTGTCCCATCATCAATTGCAGACGCGACAGACTTGAGACTCGAGAATGTCTTCTCGTTAAGCTTCAGCGCTCCATCGCTCTCCACTCCAGGCAACGTCGGCAGAACATAAAAATCAATTGCCGTAGCCCGAGGTGAATAAACAGCCGAGAGCTTGCGAACCGTCGCTACTTTTCCAAGATCGATTACTGCGACCGGAGAATTGTCCGTCGGGGAAAAGACAAACGAAGTTGCGGCCTGATCGTCGATCATGTTGTTCGCGTCCTTCAGGTCCGCACCCGAGCTGACATACAGGGCGCGCGCCTGCGTGCGCACATTGTAATTGATCAGGGCGAAGCTGGCCTGCGGACTCAGGCTCGATTTTGTGACCGAGTTAGTCTCGGCGGCAGGCACCTTTTGCAGGACGATGTCCGAAGCAAAAACGGTTGAAGCCGAGAGGAGGATGCAAGTGGCAGAGCGGGTAAAAGCGGAGGCGAGCGTTCTCATAATTTCCATATCCACAAAAACGATAGTAGGACGTTTCCTTCGTCTCGGCAATAAAAATCTTTAGGCCTCTGCCGATATTTTTCGCGGAAGCATCCTACCACGACCATTCTGTCACAACCCCTAGAGAAATGCTCGCTTTTTCTCCTCCTTCTCGGCCTCCCGCCGCCATTGTCGGGCCGAGGCTAATTTACCCTCTTGGATTGCTGCATTCATGGATAAACCTTATCCCCGGAAAAAGGGAACGCTGGGGCCGACCGAGTTGGTTAGAATCGCTGCCGGCCGTGCGACATTTGACGCCTCCGCGCGGCGAATACAGGCCGGCATATGGCCGACTTGATTCACAATCGGCGTAATAACGGGGGTCTCCGTTTCGGAAAATCCCTCACGCAATCTCGCCTGGCCATTTTCACTGCTTTCACATCCCGCCGGCGCCGAAAGACCGACGGACCTTGCCGCGTCGGAACCAGCCGGTTGCTCCACTGGTGCGTAACGCCGCGCCATGAAAAGCGAATCAGCAAAGCAGACGGCGGAAGAGAGGCCAAGAATAGCGGCCGCCACCAGAATGATCCTCCTAAAGGCAAAAGGTCGAAGGCTGACGAGAACCATAGTGATTATGGTTTTTATGAGCACTGCTTGTGCCAAGCCGCGGAGCGCTCAAGCCGCTCTGGGTTGCACGGTTGAAACTGGGCGGTCGGCTTCAATGGCCCGCGAGGGACCGGGCAAAACTCAGGTTTTTCTTTGCCTCTGGGAAATCTGGCTGGATTCGCAGGGCGGCTTCGTAATGCGAGATGGCCGCATCGTATTCGCCCCTGTCACGCAGCAAATCCGCCAACTCTTTATGCGCGATGTGAAGATCGGAATTCAGTGACAGGCTGTGTTCGAAGTGCGAACGCGCTTCTTCGTTTCGTCCCAACAGGACAAGTGTTTGGGCGAGGAATACTTCGCACTTGCCGTTCTTCGGATCGAGTCGAAACGAACGCTCAAAGTGCTCGAGTGCCCGGTCAAAATCTCCGAGAGAATACCAGGCACCTCCCAGATAGTACTCGGCCTCGGAGAACCCGGGTTTCGTCGCAATTGCAAACTCGTACTTTGCAATCGCCTCCCGGACCCGACCCGTCCGGAACAGCGCCTTCCCATAATTCAATTGCGCTTCGGGATCTTGCGGCAGGACCTCCGCCACCTTCGCGCTCCGCTCAACAGGCGGAACGACCCGACCAACCAGTTGCGCAGCGCACAGAGCTCCAAAAGGGAGCACCAGCGCCGCCCAACGCAGGGTGTGGCGGGCCCACGCCGGCCAGAGCCGTGGCGATGCCAGAGCCGCTGCTCCAGCCCCTTCGATTCCCAGCGCGGTCCGCGTTTGCGGCTCGCGGACCTTCCAGATAAATCCGTCGTAATAAAAGTGAAGCAACGCGGAAGCCGTCACGATGCCGATGAGGCCCTGTCGGATCCACTCGATGGTAATGGCGGATTGAGTCAACGCGATCGCCCCGTAAGCCAGAACCAACCCGACATACACACCGATGAGCGACCCGCTTCGCCGGAAGACGAAGCGCATGAACCCACCAATAGTCTTGTCCCGCTCGACCCGGGTCCGGTTATAAATCCAGACGATGGCCAGGTATTGCACATCATGAAAAACCTCGAAGAGTGCGATGCCCACCAGGATATTCTGAACGCCATTGTTGCAGTACCACCAGAAGGCGATGCTGCTCACGAGGAGGGTGATTTTCACCGGGCTGGCGCCTCGAGCGGCGCGCCAGTCACTCCATTGTCGCCACAAGAAGACAGCCGTGACGAGTCCGAGCGCAACCACAATCCCCAACCGCACTGCGGAAATCGCAGCCGAAGCCAATGCTGGTCCACCGCTTTCGTAATACAATTCGAGCAGCGATCGAAAGCGGACCGGGGACAACACAACGGCCGCGGAAAACCAAGCGAAACATAGCGCGAGATCTACACGCGCCCGAGCCGCAGCCTTGGCGGACGCCTTGGCATCGTAGATCCGGCAAAAACCGTAGGTCTGCATCATTCCGTGCCAGATTCCCCACGCCATCGCCACGAGTTGAACGGCCTGAATGTTGTAAAGCGATGACCAAACGCATACGGCGAGAATGGCCAGAGGAGCAACGATGAACCGAACCTTGAAGCGATCAAAAAGGGAACGGTCTCCGTAGGCCCGAATCATACCCGGCAAATGGTGCCCCATCGCGCCAAAGGCGCCGACAAAAAGGAAAATATCCTGAGCGCTCCAACGCGCCTGAGCCGCAGTGAAAATCGGGATCAGAAGGGCCGGCGTCCCGACGAACAAAAGTAAATCCCGCCACCGGTCCAGAATCCAGGGTGACGACTTCGGCGCCGCCGCCGACGGAGCGTGCTTTGCTTCGCTACCTTCCGATCGCGGCATCTTCTCCAGCGTCAATGCGTGCGATGCCATCCCGATTTGATAATTCAAACCGATCGCAAAAACAAGTCCCCGCGTTCGAACTTGCCTGCCGGAAAAGCGAAAGGCGGGTGGCTTTCTGCCACCCGCCTTCGCGTTGATTATTCTACGTTAGTTTAGAACTTCTTCGTCAGGCTCGCGAACCAGAACCGGTTACGGATCGAGTAGAGCGAGGTGTCGTAGTTGTCATTGAACGCGCCGATAACCGATGGCGGGTAGCGATCAAACGCATTGTTCACGCCCACCGTCAGCTTGGTGCCCCAGAGCATCCGCTGCCAGATCGAGGCCGTAGCGGCTTCGGTCTGCATCACGTTCTTGCTGTCCTTCGACTCCTTCACGTAAGGAGCCGGCTCGACTGGCGGCTTCACGAACTCGTAGCTCAGCTGCATGTCGAGGGTAATGTAGCTGTCCACATTCCGCGGCGTGTCGGCGCCGTAGAGGCGGATGTAGTCGGGTCCGAAGAAGCCCGGGTCATCCCGGAAATCGCCGATGTAGTTAACCGTGGAAACGAAGTCGAAATGTCTCCATTCCCATTCGCCGCGGAGGAAGGCCTTGTTCCAAGGAATCGCACCAGGAGCCAGCGGCAATGTGCCGTTGTTATAGTTTCCAAGGAAGCTATTGAACGCTCCTGTGCCCGGTTGCGCCTTCCAAGTGAAGAAGTGGTTCCAGCCACCGGAAAAGGTGAACTTGCCCCAGCGCTCGGTCGGAATTTCATAGACCGCCGTGACATCGATGCCCTGCACGTGCCGCTTACCGGCGTTGCCGACCTGGGAATACACGCACTGCAACGCCCCGCCGGCGTCGCGGACCGCACCAAGGTTGGTGGCCGGATCAATTTGGTCAGTGCAGAACGGAGACCCGTCGGGGAAGGTCTGGACCGGCGACAGGACGTTGCCAGCCAGCAACACCTGGGCGAAGTCATTCCCACCCAGGATGAGATCCGTGGTGAAGAGCTGATACCAGTCCACGGTCATCGTGAAACCAGGCAGGAACTTCGGTGTCCAGACAATGCCGGCTCCATAAGAATCGGTCTTTTCTGCCTGCGTTCCAGGATTTCCGCTTCTCAAGACGCCGCTCGGTGGCTGCAAGGTAACTGGACCACCAGGATTGAACGGATCGAGGAGCTGCGGGAAGTCCTGAGTATTCGGATCGAACAGGTTCGCCGGGCTGGGCGACCGGAATGACTGGCCCCAGGAAGCGCGCAACGTCAGGTCCGCAGTCGGCTGATAGCGCAGCGACACACGAGGCGCTCCACCGAAGTCCTCATCGGGATTAGCGTTGTCGAAGCTACCCGTAACATGGGTGAATTGATCTTCGTCATCGAACTTCTCGTAACGCCAGGCGATCGAGAGATCGAGCGAACGAATCCACGGAACGTTCATGGTCGAGGTCACGATCGGAATCCCAAACTCGAAGAAGACGGAGTCGACTTCCTGCTTGGTCTTGGTATTCGGCGCTTGATTGAAGCCGAGCTGATCATTCGAAGCCTGCACTGGATCGGGGATCGAGTGCTGCTGAATTTCCCGATGTTCGTAACCGAGCGCGAAGTCAATACCACCATTCCACAGGTTCGGGAATAGATGGGCATTGATCTTGGCATCATAGAGGAAGTCACGCTCGAGGAAGAGCGAGTGACCAATGTAGGTGGCCCCGCCCTGCAAATAATCTACACCCGCTATGCTATTGTCGTAGGCAGCGGTCAGGCCGGTCGGCACGCCGTTAACGTAAGTCGGGGCCGTGCCGGTAATCGGCGCGAATTGGCCGATAAACGGATTGAAGGTGCCATTAGCAATCAGCGCTCTCAGAGACGAGCGGCGAGCGTCGCCGCTGTCGATCCGATCTTCCTGGAAGTGTTCGTAAACGAAGCCGCTGTCATAGCCAAAGCGGCTGATGAAGCCGTTATCTTTGATATTAAAGTCGCCGTTAATCCCAGCCACATAGCGCTGATAATCGTGATCGAAGAACGACCGGCGGCCAGAAGGGTTCTTGACTTCCTGCTGGAGACGATATCGGACGGACCCGAGGTTGTTGCCAAACGGGTTGAACACCGAAGCGCGGGCCTCGGTGAGGCCGTTGAGGGTGCTCGTGATAGCGAAGGGAGAGCCGGCGAGACCGTTATCCTGCTTGGTGTGGGAATACATGATGTCCCCATAGAGCTGGAGGCCGTCACCGAAGATTTTGTAGCGGCCAGTCACGTAATACATCGCCTTTTCCACAGCCGGAATGGCCGGAGTGAAGGCGCGGAAATTGAACCGGAACGGATCAGTGCCAGCAGGAACGTCGAACCGCCGATAGCTGCCCGGGGTGACTTGGTTCTCGCTTTGACTGATCAGAGTAAGCTGGCCGGCAATCCCATTCACTGCCGTCGCGATACTCACGCGACCAGCATACGTCGGGCTGTTGTTATTGAGACCGCCCCACTGCATGCCGTCCGGGTTGTTGCTTGTATCACCGCTGCGAGCCACATCGGGACGATCGCGCGAGTAGAGGTTGGCGCGGGAATAATATTCACCGGCGGCCGCGATAGCGACTTTACCATCCAAACCTGTCACACCACCCTTGAGGTAAACCTGGCGAACGTGAGCGTCCGTGTCGGTCGTATTGCCATACAAGGCGAAGAGTTCAGCACCCTCATACGGCTTTTCACCGGGCCCGTTGACGAGGATGAAGTTCACGACACCCGCGACTGCGTCGGAACCGTAAATAGCGCCGGCGCCGTCCTTCAGGACTTCGGTGCGGCTCAAGGAACCGATCGCGATAGCGTTAACGTCGGAAAATTCAAACGCGCGACGACCGTTGATGAGGGTCAGCGTGTTTTCCGGTCCGACAGCGCGCAAATTGACGGCCGCCTGGCCGTTACCGCCGTTCGAATCGTTTTCAGTCAGCGTGTTACCCACGAATGAGGGCAACTGACGCAAACCTTCGACTGGGGTGTTGGCGCCCTGCTTCTTGAGGACTTCCGCCGTGTAAACCGTCACCGGCAAAGCCGATTCAGTTTCCGCGGTTGGGATGTAGGAACCGGTCACAATCACGCGCTCGGTTGTGGCTTCGCTCGCGGGTGCCGGGGCGGGCGCCTGCGCGTAGGCGCTGGCGATCAAAAAAGGAAGCCCAACACCGACTGCGAGAGCCGAGCGAAGGGATCCTAATGGTCGTAGTACGTATCTTATCATTAGTTTCTCCATTGGTTTGGTTAGGTTTGGCGGTGAGGATTAACGACGTTTTGAGGGGCTGACAAGCCTTTTTTTCACTTTTTTTAAAATATTTTGAACGGACGCGGACAGACTGATGTCGGGCGGGGACCCCAGTCAAGCCTCTTTTGTGCCGGTTTTCTGCTTTTTTCGCCAATTTTCGACTCGGGGACTCTTCCCTTGGGCACCCGCCTTTGGCCCCAGGCAAGTCCCAGGCGCCGGCAAGGGGCCGCCAAAGAGATTAAATGACTGGAAAAACGTTAGATCCCGTTCAAGGTAATTTTCCCGTCAGCGAGCCATGAAGCGTTATCTCCCTTTCGTAATAATTGCGGTCGTTTTTTGCATCGCGACCGTGTTCGGCGTCGAGCTTTACCAATCGAAGAATGAAAAGCCGGCCCGGCCGGGAAAAATGGCTTTCGGCAAGCCGGGGGCGGATCCTCCTCACATTCAGGGGCGCCCGAAGGCCCCCGTGGCGCTGGAAGAGTTTGGCGATTTCGAGTGCGAGCCGTGTTCGAAATTCTGGCCCATCTTAAAACAGGCACAGAAGGAATACGGCGATCGCCTGAGCGTCACGTTCCGCGAATTTCCCCTGGTGAAGATTCATCCGCACGCCATGGAGGCGGCACGCGCCGCCGAGGCCGCGGGCCTGCAGGGGCGTTTTTGGGAGATGTATGAGTCGCTCTACGCAGACCGTTTTATCTGGATCGGGGCGGGAGATACCCGCGCGGCGCTGACCCTGTGCGCGTCCCACCTGGATTTGGATTTGGAGAAGTTCAAAAAAGACATGGACAGCGAGGAAGTTTCCAAGCGGATCGCCGCCGACAAAGAACGCGTCGAATCCCTCGAGCTCACGCGAACTCCGGGCGTTTTTGTGAATGGAGATCAGGTGACGGCAGCTCCCATCACAATCGAGATTTTGCGGGCGGCAATCGACGCGGCCCTGGGCGAGAAACCGAAATGATTTCGTAAACCCGGCACCTTCGCCGGGCAAAGTCGACTAACGAATTGTCAATTGTGCGATACCGACGCGCCGAGATTTTCCTTTATAGCTTGGCCGCCATTTTCGCTCTCGGCGGTTTGACCGACGCCATCTATCTCACCGTGGGCCATCTCACCGGACAATTTGCAACCTGCGTCGCCTCCTCCGGGTGCGAGGCGGTGCTCAGGAGTGAGTATGCCGCTATCGGGAAAGTGCCGGTGGCCGCGTTCGGGGCCGCGGCCTACTTCAGTGCTTTCAGCCTGGCGACGTTGGCTGCGTTTGGTCACGATCGTGTCCGGCCCCTGTTTCTTTGCCTGGTCGCGGGAATGCTGGCGGCCACATGTTGGTTTTTGTATGTCCAAGCCTTCCTGCTCCACGCTTTCTGCGATTATTGCCTGCTCTCCGCGACCTTGACGGGACTGCTTTCCGCAATCGGAACCGCCGTTTTTTTCCTCGCGAAAAAGCGGGCCGCGCCGAGTCTATAGCGCAAAGCGTTCTTTCGTTCGCACCGCGGCATCGCGATTCCAGAATATGTTCACGGGTTTGATTGAAAACGTCGGCACCGTCGTCGCGATGGAGAAAAATCGCACCGGGGCGAAGTTGGCTATCGCGGCGGCCGGGCTCCCCGAAAAAGCCCATCTTGGCGAGAGCATTGCCGTCAATGGCTGCTGCCTGACCGTCTCTCGGCGTGGCGACGATCAGCTCGTCTTCGATTTGCTGGAAGAAACACTTCAGCGCACAAACTTGGGAGCTCTACACAAGGGGGATCGCGTGAATCTCGAACGCGCGCTCCTCGCGGAGGGCCGCCTCGGCGGCCATTTTGTGCAAGGCCACGTCGATTGCAGCTCTGGGATTATCAGCCTGGAAGAGACTGGCACAGACTGGCGTCTCGAAGTGGAATTGCCCGTCGAGTTTGCCAAATACGTCGTCGAAAAAGGTTCCATCGCCGTGAACGGAATCAGCCTCACCGTCGCGGACGTTTCGCCGAAGAGTTTCGTGGCCTGGATCATTCCTCATACGAAGGCGCATACGAACCTCGCCGTCGCGCGCGCTCATGACCTGGTAAACCTGGAGTTCGATCTGCTCGCGAAATATGTTGAGCGAATGGTAGTTCGCCCGGCATGACCAAGCCCGCGGCCCGACGAATTGTTGGCGTCATTTCTTCCCGAGCCGATCTGCGACGGGCCCTCAGCATGCGAACTCCGCCGGATCTGTTTGAGTTACGTCTCGACGGGCTCATTCGAATTATCGATACGGTTCACGCGACCATCGAGCAGCTGCCATCGCCACTGATCATTACGGCGCGGGACCCGGCCGAAGGCGGCGCGAATAATCTCTCTTCAAAGCAGCGGCGAGCGCTGCTGCTCGAGTTTCTTCCTCACGCCGCTTATGTGGACGTTGAATTACGAGCAGCTCCCTTCTTTCGTGAGGTTTTGCGAACCGCTCACACCCGAAAAATTCAGTCGATCATTTCCTTTCACGATTTGCGGGGAACGCCGAGTGCCATGCGGCTCGACCACCTCGCTTCGGCCGCCAGGTCGTTAGGCGCCGCCATCCTAAAATTTGCCACCCGCACCGACACAACTTCGCAAATGCATCGGCTCCTCGATTTTTTTGATCGGCAAGGAGACCCGACCAAAATCGTCGCGATGGGAATCGGGAAACTCGGCCCGGCCTGTCGGCGCGAACTTTTTCGTCGGGGCTGCGTGCTCAATTACGCGCCGATTGGCCGCCGCCAGGTGGCGGGCCAATTGACGATCGCGCAAATCCGAAAACTCGAACGACGTCTAACAAGTTCCAGGCCCGCCGCTCCTCCCAATTAGTGGCAGGTCGGACTCGCCCGGTTTTGCGGACCGCGCTGGAAGCGTATCTTCCCGGTGAAGCCCTTCCCTTATAGCCATGGCCGAATCAATTCAATTCCCGGACGAAGTGCCGGTGATGCCGCTGCCGGGAGCGCTCCTTTTTCCCCATGCTCTCCTGCCTTTGCACATTTTTGAGCCCCGTTACCGGGCGATGCTCGAGCATGCTTTGCGCGAGCAGCGGATGTTTTCCGTGGCGCTGATCCGGTCGCAACGCAGCCAATGGAAATCGACCGATGACTTTTTTCACGTCGCCGGAGTTGGCCTGATCCGGGCCTGCGTTGGACGGAACGACGGAACCTCTGACCTGATCCTGCAAGGATTGCGGCGAGTGCGTTTCACCGGGTTCCAGCAAAGCGCGCCCTTCCCGATCGCTCGGATCGAGCCGCTCGAATCGGACGCGACTACCTCGGTAGAAACGGACGCGCTTGGAGCTAAAGTGCTCGAACTTTATTCCAAGCTAAAGGACACCGGGCGTCAGCTTCCTCAAAAAGTGGACCAATACCTTTCCCACCTCGGAGACACTGAGATGCTCGCGGACCTGATGGCAGCGACCTTTATTAATGATCCGTTGCGCCGCCAGCAGGTGCTCGAAGAACTTTCCCTGAATCAACGCCTGCGGCTTGTCATCCAATATCTTCGCGAAGAGACCGGCACCGCAGCAGCGTGAGGAAGCTCGTTACCCGGTTTGCCCTTCGCCGCCTCCCCTGAGCCGCGCATGCTCTTCTAATAAGTACCGGTCGGTCATTCCCGCGATGTAATCGCAAATGGTCCGATGCAGTCCCTCGGTTTCGATTCGCTTGCTGGCGGCCTCTCCCAGGAGATTTGGCGTCCGGACATACGCCTCGAAAACAGCCCGCAACATCTCGCAGGCGCGACGGTTCACCTCCGCCACTCGCGGATGGTAATAAACATTCTTGTATAGAAAGCGGCGTAGTTCACGGTTCGCTTCGAATAGCGCCTCGCTGTAAGAGATCAGGGGAATGGGCTGCTTCCGCACTTCCTCCGCGCTGTTCACGCCGGACTGCGCGAGAGTTTCCGCGCTCGTCGTAATCACATCGCGGACCTGGACGTCTATAATGTCTCGAATGATCAGTTTGTGGAGCTCCGGCTCCCGCACCTCGGGATGCCGGGCCACAACGGACTCGTGGCTGCGGCGCCAGACTGCGCTCTCTTCGAGCTGGGCCGAACTTAGGATTTCGAAATCCACCGCGTCATCCAGATCGTGACTGTAGTAAGTAATTTCATCGGCCAGATTTGCGATCTGGGCTTCGAGGGACGGGCATCGATATTTGTCTTCGCTGGCGACAGGTGGATCGTAAAATGCCTGGTGTTTTTGCAGGCCCTCACGGACTTCGAACGTCAGATTCAATCCCGGAAAACCCGGGTAAGCGGCTTCCAGCAATTCGACAACTCGCTGGCTTTGCCGGTTGTGATCGAAGCCGCCGTGTTCGCGCATGCATTCGGCGAGCATCTCCTCGCCGGAATGGCCGAAAGGCGAGTGTCCAAGATCGTGGGCCAGAGCAATTGCCTCGGCCAGGTCCTCGTTTAAGGACAACGCCCGCGCGATCGTGCGGCTGATCGAAGCCACTTCGATGGAGTGGGTGAGCCTCGTTCTTAGATGATCGCCGGTGCCGTTCAGGAACACCTGCGTTTTGTATTCCAATCGCCGGAAGGCGCGCGCATGGATGATCCGCGCACGGTCGCGCTGAAATTCCGTGCGATAGGCGTGGCGCGGCTCGGGATATTTCCGGCCGCGGGAATCACCCGACTTTTGAGCGAACGGCGCGAGGACGCGGTTTTCGTCCGCCTCCATTTGTTCCCGTCTTTTCCAGCTCTCCGGCCGATCCGCGCCGGCTGGCAAATCGTTCGTCACGGCAAAGAATATTCGTTGGTGGAAGCGGTTTGCGAGTCCGGAATTGGGCGTTTTGGCTAGCGATTCCCGGTCGTCTCTTTATTCTCTCCGCGCCCCGAGACCAATGAGCCGCAGATCCAAACCCGCCGCTGTGCAAAAGAACGAAATTGTCTCCAGGAATCGCTGGGTAATTTTCGGCGTTTGCGCGGTCATTGTTGCAATTACGTGGCTCGTCTTTGGCCAGACCCTTGGTTTCCAATTCATCAATCTCGATGACAACGCCTACGTATTTAAGAACGCGCAGGTCGCCCGCGGTCTGACGATCGAAGGAATCGGGTGGGCCTTTACGCATATCCATTCGGCAAACTGGCATCCATTGACGTGGATTTCCCACATGTTGGACTGTCAATTGTACGGCCTAAACCCGCGCGGGCATCATTTCACCAATGTCCTGCTTCACACCGGCACCGCGATTCTCCTCTTCCTGGTCCTGCGCCAGATGACAGGCGCGCTGTGGCGCAGCGCTTTTGTGGCGGTTGTTTTTGCCATTCATCCGTTGCGGGTGGAATCGGTCGCCTGGGTGGCGGAACGAAAGGATGTCCTGAGCGGACTATTCTTCGTGCTGACTATTGGCGCCTACGTCCGATACGTGCGGGCTCCGTCATCGCTGGCCCGTTATGGCCTTGTCGTGCTGTTTTTCAGCCTCGGTTTGATGTGCAAGCCCATGCTCATCACGTTGCCTTTCGTTCTCCTGTTACTCGATTATTGGCCACTCAATCGGATAGCCGCCGTCGGCGATCAAGGGAACCAAAAATCTCCAACCGCGCGTCGATTCATCGGCGAGAAGCTGCCGCTCTTGGCGTTGGGAGTAGCCTCGAGTCTCGCGACGCTCTTCGCTCAAAAAATCGCCCTTCAGCCCCTGTCGCACCTCTCTCTCTCTCAGCGCACAGGAAACGCGATCATTTCGTATGGGGTTTACCTGCGCCAGATGCTTTGGCCCAGGGACCTGGCGCCATTCTACCCGTTAAACCCTCAGGACATTATTGATTCGCGAGTTGCCTTCTCGCTGGTCATCTTAATCCTGATCTCTACCGCCATCTTCATCTGGGGCCGCCGCTATCGATATCTCATAACCGGATGGCTTTGGTATTTGATCATGCTCATTCCGGTGATCGGTATTATCCAGGTGGGAAATCAATCCCGGGCGGATCGTTACACATACCTTCCCCAGATCGGCCTTGCTCTGCTGATCACCTGGATGGCGGTGGATATCTCGGCGCGCTGGCGTCCCCAATCTTTGGTGTTGGGCATTCTTTCCGCGGGGGTCGTTTCCTTCCTCGCCTTCTCTGCGCATGTTCAGGCTTCGTATTGGCGAAACAGCGAAACGCTTTGGACGCACACCCTGGCGTGCACGACCGGCAACGCGACAGCCGAAGAGAATCTCGGTCAGGCCGTTTACGATCAAGGGCGGGTAAACGAAGCCCTCTCTCATTTTCAGAAGGCCCTTCAAATCAACCCCAAACAACCTTTCGTCCATTCATTGCTGGGGGTCGCGTTTTTGGAAACCGGCCGCGTGGAGGAATCATTGGCTAGCCTCAGGACCGCGCTCGAAATCAATCCGAACGACGGCGACGCGCATTACAACCTCGGCAACACTTTTCTTCAAATGGGCCGGGCAGAACAGGCGATCGCCGAATACAGTCGAGCCTTGGAAATCAACACTGATGACATCGAAGCCCGCAATAACCTGGCCTGGGTGCTTGCGACTTGCCCCGATGCTCTCCTTCGAAATGGCATGAAGGCGATCGAGATCGCCGAGCGAGCCAATGCATTGACCCGGAGCCAGAGTCCGGTGATCAGCGCGACGCTCGCCGCCGCCTACGCGGAGGCGGGACGTTTCGACGACGCCATCAAGACCGCCCAACGCGCCCTGGAGTTAGCCTCGCAGGAAGGGCAAAACGCGCGCGCCGAGGCAATCCGGGGGCAAATCCAATTCTACCAATCGGGCCTTGCCTTTCGCGACAGCCGTTACACGCCCATCGCTCCTTAACGGGCCGCCAGAAGAACAGTCAAAGAATGATCAGTGATTCAATACAACGACATCGTTGGACATGGTTAACGGCTCTCGCCCTGGTCCTCGTTGGGGCGTTTATCTTTCGCCAATTCCTGTTCGGCGACGCAGTCCTGCTTTACACGGACATTGGTAGCGACTCGGTCAATGACTACTACCCGAGCTTCGTTCATCTTTCGGACTACATTCGGGCTGAGGGCGTCCCTTCGTGGTCCTTCTCGGTCGGAATGGGTCAGGACCTCGCCTATGCGGCCGGTTACTTGGTCTGGCAGCCCGTGAGCTGGCTCTCCAGAGCGTTGATCGCCCCCGCCCTTGTCTATCAACATCTGGCCAAGGTTCTCCTCGCCGGTTTGCTTTTTCTTCGTTTTCTCCAGCTTCGCCAGCTCCAGGGACCGGCCCCATTTCTCGGCGCCTTCCTCCTCTCTTTCTCGGCTTACATGTGCACCGGGAGCTGCTGGTATCCTTTTGCTGACGAAGTCGTTTGTTTCGCCGCGATCCTGCTAGGGGCCGAGGAAGCTCTCCAACGCGGCCGCTGGATTATCCTCGCGGCGGCGGTGGCATTGGTCGGAATGATCACCCCGTTCCATCTCTATTTGTGCGCTTTGTTCGTGGCCATATACGTTCCGGCCAGAGCCTGGGGGCAGTCCGATTGGCGGCTTGGGCAAGTCGCCCGCGTTTGTCTTCCCCTGTCGGCTATCGCCCTCCTCGGAGTGGCCCTCGGAGCGATCATTACTCTCCCGGTGCTCGACGCTATTTTCCATAGTCCCCGCGGATCCGGGACCACCTCATCGCTGGCCACTCTTAGTTCGTCACCACTCTTTCGCCTCGAATCCGCGGCCCATTACATAAGCGCTCTCACCCGCCTGTTTTCCAATGATCTCATCGGAACGGGCGATGATTTTCGGGGGTGGCAAAATTACTTGGAAGCACCGTTGACCTACTGCGGATTGATTTGCCTGGTCCTCTTTCCGCAGATATTTCCGGGAGCTGGTCGACGTCAGCGCATCGTCTATCTGTTCTACTTCCTGGGGATGGTTCTGCCGGTGATATTCCCCTGGTTTAGATATCTGTTTTGGCTCTTCCAAGGCGATTACTACCGAGCCCATTCGTTATTTTCGGTTCTTGGAATGATAACCCTGGGGATGATGGTTCTTTCGCGTTACAGCAAGGGTCAACCATTGAAGCTCTGGCTCCTTGCCCCGACGATTGCTGGAGAGATCGCACTCCTTTATTGGCCTCTGGAAGATTTGCAGGTTCGCATCGATCAGACTCTTAAACTGGAGGTCACAGTTTTCCTGCTTCTCTACGGTGCCTTACTCACGATTGGTCAGCTCATTCGCAGGCAAGGGTTCACGGCCTGGGCCATTGCGGGCGTCGCAATCGTGGAGCTATGCCGATTTGATCAGATCACGGTATCGAATCGCAAGACCGTCAGCAAACAGGACCTGACCCAGCGCGTCGACTACAACGATTTCACGCTCGACGCCGTCCGGGATATAAAGGCGGAAGATCCCGGCTTCTTTCGCCTAACAAAGCTGCGGCCATCCGGGCCGAGTGCACGCTGGGCCAGTTTGAACGACGCCGAAGTGTTTGGATACTACGGCACTTCCTCCTATAGCTCATTTAACAGCGTCAACTACACCGACTTTCTAACGGCGGTGGATGCGATAACACCTCGCTCGGAAGCTGAAACGCGATGGTCGATCGGGCTGCTGAATGATCCGATGCTTTCTCTCTTCGCGGGCGAGAAATATGCCCTGGTAGAAGATCCCGCGCCCTTCCAAAGGGCCGTTCAATATGAACTCGTTAGGCGCTATGACCGGGATTATTTGTTTCGCAACGCCCGATTCGTTCCTTTCGGGCTAACCTTTCATCGGTATATCTCACCGGACGCTTTCCTCCGGTTTCGATCCCAGGAAAAACCGGAGGTGCTCCTGCGGGTGGCAGTTCTTTCCGACAACTCCGAAGCAGACAAACTCGGCCTTGTCCCCGCAAACCTTTCCGATTTGGAGGATGAGATCAGGAATTCGGTCCTGAAAGATCTTGTTCTTGAACGCCGGAGAACGGGCCTGGAAATGACCAATTTCCGTCAAACGCACTTCGCGGGAACGGTGCAACTCGAACAAAAGAGCGTTCTCGTTCTGCAAACACCTTTCGCTCCTGGATGGCACGCGTCACAGGACGGCAAACCGGTCCCGGTCTTTAAGGTCGACATGGGATTGCTCGGTGTGGCGTTGGATGCAGGCTCGCACAAGGTCGAACTGAGTTACCGCAACGCCTGCCTTATCGCCGGCGCGGCCATCACTCTCGCGTCACTTCTGCTTATGGCCGTGGCGGCGTGGAAATGGCCGCGACTGAGTCTGCCGTCCGGGGACGGATTCTGATCACCTGTCGCTGTCTCCGTTCGACGGCGCTGAGATGCTTCCCTTGGAAAGATTCTCCTGGAAAGCTTTTCGCGCGGCACGAGCTTGCGCCCGCAAGAGGAGCAGATCAAAAAGCGCCAGTAACAAAACCAGCACCGTCTCCCACGCGCAGGCGAGCCAGAACAAGATGAAGCGCCAGGGATGTTCGTGCGGATCCAGCCACGGACGCAAAACCGTTAGACCCGCGACCAGCAAGAGGAGGGCGACGACCAGCGAGATCGCCATGGTTTTTCGGCGTGAGCGCTGATCGCGCAGCAATCCCTTCGTGGCGTGAACCGTAAACGGGACCATCCAGAAACTCCTTTTCGGCGGCGGAGTTTCCATGGCCTGACCGCTAAACCAGAAGGAGGGCGGGATTTTCGAGCAGTTGGCGCAGCGCCCTCAGGTATTCCGCGCCCAGAGCGCCATCAATCACGCGATGGTCGCAGCTCATTCCAATAGCCATCCGCTGCCCAGCGACGATCTGGTCGCAGTTGTCGATCACCGGTTTTTTCACGATTCCCCCGATCGACAAAATGAACCCCTGCGGCGGATTGATGATGGCCAGGAAGTGATCGATGCCGTAGCTGCCGAGATTGGAGACGGTAAAACTTCCGCCCTGAAATTCCTCCGGTTTCATCCGCTTGTTCCGCGCCCGATGCGCGAGATCTTTAACGGCTTCGCTGATCTCCCGGAGCGACCGGCCCTGGGCCGCGCGAATTACCGGCGTTACCAAGCCATCCTCGATTGCAACGGCAATCGCAAGATTGACGTCGTTGTATTCCACAATCGCGTCGCCATCGAAGGACGCGTTCGCTTTCGGCACCTTGACCGCGGCTTCGACCGACGCTTTGAGAACAAAATCGTTCACTGTGATCCTGGCAGAATCGGATCCTTCCCCAGCCGATTTCAATTCGGCCCGTGCGGCCATGAGCGGGCCGGCGTCAATCTCGATATTCAAATAGAAATGCGGCACCGGCGCTTTGCTGGCGACGAGACGCTCTGCGATTACCTTGCGCATGCCGGTGAGGCTAATCCGGGACCCTTCCCCGGCTGGAATTCGCGGGGCCGCAGCCGCCGGCGCCGCACCTCTGGATTTCCCGGCCGCCCGGACATCGCTTTCGGTGACTCGTCCTTCCGGACCCGTTCCCTTGACCGTGGAAAGATCGATTCCCTTTTCAGCGGCAACCCGGCGGGCCATCGGTGAAGCTTTCACACGCGCTTCGCCCGTGCTTTCCGTCTTCTTGTTCGCAGCCGATTCTGAGGCTGGCGCAGCCTTGGCGGACTCGGCAGGTTTCTTTGCACTCTCCTGGGGCGGCGCCGTTTCTTTTTCTTTCTTCTCGGCCGGCGCCGGCTTTTCCGTTTCGGCTTGCTCCTTCTTTTCCGAGGCCGGCTTTTTTTCTTCTTTCGACTCAGGTTCCGCCTTCTTCCCATCGGGCTCCTGCTTCGCTGGAGCTGCTTCCCCTTCGGCGCCGATGAACGCTATTTTCACGCCGACATCGACCTTGCCGCCCTCCTCAACATAGATTTCCGTCAGAGTGCCGTCTTCCGGCGACTCCCATTCCATGGTTGCCTTGTCGGTCTCGATTTCGGCGATGACGTCGCCCGCCGAAACTTTGTCGCCCTTCTTTTTCTTCCAGGAGACAAGCGTGCCTTCCGTCATCGTGTCACTGAGCTTGGGCATTTGGATCTCTGGCATGGCGGCGGGTCGTTAGGTGTAACAAACTTTCTTCACGGCGGCGATCAACTTATCGGCGCTGGGCAGCACCGCTTGCTCGAGGCGCTCATTGTAAGGCATCGGCACATCTTCCTGCGCGACACGCAGAACCGGCGCATCCAGCTCGTCAAATATCTCCTTCTGGACTCGGTAGGAAATCTCGGCGCCAATTCCACAGAACGGCCGATCCTGCTCCACAATCACCACCCGGTGCGTTTTTGAAACCGACTTGAGAATCGCGTCCTGATCGAGCGGCTTGATGGAACGCAAATCGAGCACTTCAGCGCTGATCTCTTCTTCCTCTTCGAGTCTTTCCGCAGCGGCCAGCGCCAGCGGAACAGTCTGCGCATAACAAACAATCGTAACGTCACTGCCGGTCCGCTTCACTTCGGCTTCTCCCAATGGAATCAGCAGCTCAAAATCCTCTTCTTCGACCATTCCCTTCGAGCTGTAGAGAAGCTCTACCTCGAGGACCAGGACCGGGTTATTGTCGCGAATCGCCGTCTTCAGCAGGCCTTTCGCGTCGCGCGGCGTGGCCGGCGTGCAGATCTTCAATCCTGGAAAGTTGGCATAAAGACATTCGGTGGCATGGGAATGCGTCGCGCCCAGTTGATGGGCGGGACCGTTAGGCCCGCGGAACGTGATCGGGATGTTGAACTGACCACCCGACATGGTGAGCATGTTCGGCGCATTGTTCACCACCTGATCGAACGCGACCAGGGAGAAACTGAAAGTCATGAACTCAATGATCGGCCGCAGCCCCACCATCGCCGCGCCCACCCCCAGTCCGGCAAAACCGTTCTCACTGATCGGCGTGTCGATGATGCGTTTCGGACCGAACCGCTCGAGCAAACCCTGGCTCACCTTGTAGGCGCCGTTGTACTCCGCGACCTCCTCGCCCATCAGGAAAACATTCGGGTCGCGCTCCAATTCCTCGGCAAGCGCTTCGTTGACCGCCTGGCGATAGGTGATCTCTCTCACGCTCCGCCTCCGTTCACGTAGGTGTAATCGTAAAGTTTTTCCAGCGGCGGCTCGGGACTCTCTTCGGCAAATTTTACGCTCGCGAGGGCAATCTCTTTCGCCTCTTTGTCCAGCCGATCAAACTGCTCGTGGGTCAGCTTCTCCTCGCGGGTGAGCTGGGCCCGCAACCGCGTGATCGGATCGTCGAGCCGATATTTTTCCAGCTGCTCCTTGGTGCGATAGCTCGCCGGGTCGGACATGGAATGACCGCGGTAACGGTAAGTGCGGACTTCGGCGAAAGCCGGATGCGGCTCGGCTCTAATCGAACCAATGATTTCGGAAAGCTTGTCGCGCACCTCACGGAAGTTCATTCCATCAATCACGGTTCCGGGAATGTTGTAGCCCTCCGCGCGCTCGACGATTTCCTTGAGCGAGGTCGAGCGCTCGACGCTCGTTCCCATCGCGAACAAATTGTTCTCGCAGACGAAAATGACCCGAAGTTTGTAGAGGGCCGCGAGGTTAAGGGCTTCGTGAAATGAGCCCTGATTGATGGCGCCGTCGCCAAAAAAACAAAGCGTGACCCGATCTTCGTCGCGATACTTCGACGCGAAAGCCATGCCCGTGGCGAGAGGCACATGGGCCGCCACGATCGCATGCCCGCCGTACATGTGATGCTCGCGATCGAAATAATGCATCGATCCACCGAGCCCACGCGAGCAACCGGTCGCCTTCCCGAAAAGCTCAGCCATGCAGGCGTTGGCGCTGGTGCCGCGGGCCAGCGCGTGCGCGTGATCGCGATAGGCCGTTATCAAATAATCATCCGGACGCGTCGCCGCAACGGCGCCACAAACCACGGCTTCCTGGCCAATGTAGAGATGGCAAAAACCGCCGATTTTCTGCGCTTGATATTGCTGACTCGCCCGCTCCTCGAAACGCCGAATCAACAGCATCAGCGAGAGCATTTCGACTTCGTCGCGTTGCTCCGGCTGCGACATGGCCGGATCAAACGGGGCGAGGCAAGGCCGCAGCGGGGCGCGCCCGTTGCGGGTCCCGCCCAACATTCATGCAGAAAACGAAAAGTAAGGTGAAGAAGAGATCGCTCAGGAGCGAGCTGCGGAAAAACATCCAGGTGGGCGTGGCGCTGTAAGCCGGTAACCCGACGGTGAGGGCCTGGATCAATCCGGAAAAGTTTTTCACGTATCCCGGATCGAAGAGCCAGGAGACCGTGTTTGTGACGACATAGAAGATGAACGAGGCCGCGATCGACGCCGGCAAAAGCGTCTTGAGCGAAGCGCGATTCTGCAAAAGCAAACCAAGCCCGCCCACCAACGCGAAGCCGAGATAATGCGAGGCCACAAACGGGCTCAAGAGCGGAGCGCCGTACTTCATGTTTAGAACCACATCCGAGATGAGAAGCGCGATCATCGGCACCGTGAATTTGTATTTGGCCGGGAAATAAGCCGCGGCGCAAAGTGCGATCGCGGCCAGCGGCGCAAAGTTCGACAGCCAGGTGGAACCGGAAATAATGGCGAGGCCCATTACGATTCGATAAAGGACCGCAGCCAGAATAAGAAAAAGAGCGGGAATCATCGGCGTGATCTTAACCGCCCAGAAGGGTAGCGCAAGCTTCCAGCTTGCTTTGCGTCAGCGAACCGAACCGAAGCCCGCGCTCGGTCAGGCAGCGCGCGAAGCGGCCAATGATTTACTCAATCGAGCCTTTCGGCGCTTCGCCGCATTCTTATGAATGATGCCGCGTTTCGCCGCTTTATCGATCGCTGAAATCATCGCCTGTACGTCCTTGGCTTCCGGCTTCGAGCCAGGCGCCGAAACGCCCTTCTGCATTTTGCGCAGGCGCGTCAGGACCCTCCGGTTGCGGAGCGAGCGAACGGTTGTCTGGCGGGCGCGTTTCGAAGCGGATTTGGTATTAGCCATTTGGAAATTGGAAATTTCTGAGCGGGGAGAGTCGTGGAGGGCGGGTACTGTGTCAAGACCGCGATCACGCGCGGCCGGCGGGAAGCTAGGCGCTCCGGCCGAAGTGAGGCTCCTCCGGCTTCGCGTTTTTGCGCACGGTTTGAGCAGGCTTCTTTGCGGGAGCAGGCGCATCGGCCTTCCTTGCAGGGGCAGCGGTCTTCACCACGGGGACCTCGGGCTTCACTACGGGGGTCTCGGATTTCACTACCGGGGTCTCGGCCTCGCCGGTTGGCTTCGGTTCAGCCTTGGGCTGCTCCAGCGCAAAGACCGCGCCTTTCGGCGCCTTGGGAACGTCTGGTAACCGATCCGGGACAATCTCGACCAGCGCTCCGATCGGGAGCTGCGAATAGAGCGCGGTGACGTCGCGCGACTTCATTCGGATGCAGCCGTAACTGGCAGGGCGCCCGATAGTTTTTTCCTCCGGTGTGCCGTGAATATAAATGCAGCGGCTATAGGCATGTGCGTTGGCCGCTTCCAAGCCACGCAGCCAGATGATTCGGGTGATCACGGGATCGCGCCCCGGAGCATTCGGCTTGATGATTTCACCGGTAAACCGGCGATTCCGAAAAACGGCCCCGACCGGCGCGTGATCGCCAATTTTTTCGGCAACCTGAAGAAAACCAAGCGGAGTTGTCATTCGCCCCCAGTTGTCACCGACACCGAATTTTGACGTGGATACGGGATAAGTCGCGAGCTTGGCGCCATTTCCGACCACCATCAGTTTCTGGTCCTTTACACTGATAATAACGCGGCTGGGCCCATCGGCGCGCAGGGTTGCCGCAAACGAAAGTAACGCCAGCAGAAGCGAAAACAGGCGAACCATCACGGCCTTCTTACTTGAATCCGAGTGTTTGTCACGCAGGAATCGTGGCTGCGGTCCGCTCGCCGCCGAGACTGACCCTCGGAAACCACTGACCTAGCGATGAGAGAGAGACGTAAAGAAACCCTGCTTGGAACATGATCAGGAATGGGAGGGAGACAAACTGCCGATGCTGAATGGCGAACCAGACGAAGTAGGAAAAATAGAGGGCGAAGGCCATCTCCGCGATAGGAAGGAGAGATTTGAGCGGCATGTATTTGCAGGTGCGCCAGGGCTGGGCCTTGCGCTCGATCCCATACTTCGGCGTCCGGGCAAATTCCGACTTGTGATTGAAGACGGCCTCGAGGACCGCCCGCGCATTATTAAGAGAAAGGCCGACACCGAGCGCAAGCAGAGCCGGGAGCAACAGAATTTCCTTCATCCAGGTGCGCGGGTGCAGCTCTCGCTGGGCGCAAATGTAAAAGACGGCCACAGAAACCGACGCCGTCAGGAAGATGGGGAAATCGAGGAGCACAGTCCGGAGGAGGCCTGGCTGCGGCCCACCGCTCGACGGATGGAGCAGCACGCACAAACACGCGAGCAGAAGATAGGCGAAATTTGAAGTCAGGTGGGCAGTGGCCTCGATCTTGATCGTGAGAGGGAGACGGCTGCGCCAGATAGTTGGAAGCAATTTCTTGCAGGTCTGAACCGAACCTTTCGTCCAACGATGTTGCTGTGATTTGAACCCGTTCATGTCCACCGGTAATTCGGCCGGCGTGATAACGTCCGGCAGGAAGATGAACTTCCAGCCGGCCAGCTGGGCGCGATAACTCAGATCGAGATCCTCGGTCAAGGTGTCGTGTTGCCATCCTCCTGCCTCATCGATGCAGGAGCGGCGCCATAATCCAGCGGTCCCATTAAAGTTGAAGAAACGACCGCTTCGGCTGCGCGCCGTTTGCTCGAGGAGAAGATGACCATCAAGGAACATGGCCTGCACGCGGGTAAGCAGAGAATAGCCGCGATTCAAATGGCCCCAGCGAGTTTGGATCATGCCGATTTTCGGATCGGTGAAGAAATGGATCGTCCTCCGCAGAAGATCCGGTTGCGGAACGAAATCAGCATCCAGGATGCAAACGAATTCACTTTGCGCGGAGGCCAATCCGGTCTCGAGGGCCCCGGCTTTGAACCCGGAGCGATCGGTCCGGTGAATGAGCTCAACATTGAAGCCCCGGCTCTGCAATTCGGCCACGCACGAGGAGGTCAGCTGCCGGGTATCGTCGGTCGAATCATCAAGAACCTGGATTTGCAGGAGATCTTTGGGATAATCTATTTCACTGACCGAACGCAAAAGGCGTTCGACGACATACACTTCATTGAAGATCGGCAACTGCATCGTCACCTTGGGCAGCTGCTCGAATTGCCGCGCCGGGACCGCCGCCTGTTTCCGATGCTTCAGGAAGAGATAAATGATTACATACCGGTGAACCCCGTAAGCGGAGAGGCCGATCAGCACACTCATGTAGCAGATCGTCCAGATGATCGAGGCAACGCTTCCTTGCATAACGGGTTAGAGAAACTGCCGCCATTGAAAGGCGGCAGGGCGACATGATGCCGCTTCCGCCGCATCCGTCAAATCAAAAATGGGGGGTTTGCCCGCGAAACGCGGACCCATTTCCCGCGCCAGAGAGGCGGTTCCGCCGAGCCTGGCGCCCCTCCGCGGCAAGATGCAAACAATCACCGGTTACCGCCCGATTCAGATAAAGATGAAACGCCCGCTGGACGGAAAAATTCTGCTGATCTGTCTATACTTGGCGGCGATGTCAGCACCGCAACTGGTCGTTGGACAGGAACCTTCTGATAATGTGGCCGACCATCAGCGCGAAGAACTTGGCGTCAACCCCTACACGGCGCCGTCCCTCGCCGACATTTTTCAACAACTCGACGACCTCAAGCCGCTTCCTTTCGAGCAACTCAAACGCGAGTTTCCGCAGGCCACTCACACCAGTCGTGAGCAGATGGGCATGGTATTCGGCAGCCTGGTCGCAGACGGGTTTCTCATCGTGGAGTGTCAGAAGAAGAATCTTGTGGAAGACCTCGGCCGGGTGTTGTTGCGGCAGGCCCGCAGTCTCGGTGTGGGCGATCGGGTAATGCGCCACAGCGCCAGCCTGACCGAGCTGGGAAAAAAGGGGGATTGGCCGGCGGTCCGGGCTGAATTGATTTCCACCCAACAGGACGTCGAGCAGGCGATGAGTGACTTGCGCGATCAAAAAATGGCCCACCTGATCAGTCTGGGCGGCTGGCTGCGCGGCTTGGAGATTACCTCCGGCGCCGTCGAAGGGAATTATACTCCGGATCGCGCCGCGGTCCTTTGGCAACGGGATCTGATCAATTACTTCGCGGAAGAAATAGCGACCCTGCCCCCTGCTGTCGCTCACGCGCCGTTCTTTGAGAAAATTCGCGCCGGCGTGGATGCAATCCGCACCCTGTTAAACCACGCTCCCGAGGCACCGAGTCTTGCGGAGGTCAAAACATTGCACACTCAAGCTCATGATTTGAACCTGCTGATCGCGGCGGCGGACTAGGCGACAAAATTCCACCCATTTCGGGCCTTGCCGCGAGGGTTTAGAGAGCCGAGTTTTTTCCTGCGATGTCCTGGATTCAATCCATCCCATTTTTCGGCCGTCTAAAACGACGGGACCGGGATCGGCTCCAGCGTTACAACATCGTTATCGCCATCCTCCTGGCCGGATGGTTCCCCTCAATTCTGATGTTGTTCTTCTCCTACACGATTTTGAGCGACACCCTGGAGTCCAAGATCCTTCACGACCGCCAAACCTTCGTGCAATTGATCGCCCACCTGGTGGGTGATGATCTGAGCCATACGGGCAGCGTCATCGAGTACTACCAGACCCAGCCGGACGTCGCCAAAATGCTGGCGGCACCTAATCCATCCAGCCCAGCTCAACAATGGTTAACCCAGGTTTTTTATTCGCATCCCCGAATCGACGGGATGTTTTTGGCCGGGACAGAGGGCCAGCTGATCGCTTCGCTGCCCGCGATCCCCACGCCGGCCGCGCAGGATTTTTCGCCAGCCCTTTGGCGAGAAGGCGCCATGGGTTCGGCCGACGTTTACGTATCGCCCATTCATCCGCGCTTGCCGGATGGTCGCATGACGACGGCTATCGTGGGGGCGGTTCGCGCCCAGGACGGCACCGTCGTCGGATATCTGGGCGTTTGGGTCCTTGTGGAACGAATGGGGAGGCGCCTCTCCTCGATCGATTTCGCCGACCGGGCGGTTTGCCACGTGATCGACCAAAGCGGCCACCCTCTTTTCGCGAATAATTTCGTTCCGAATACCCAGCCGGCGACGCCTCAGCTCTCCAGCATCATCGAGGAAATCCGCCCCCTGAAGACAGGTTCGATCGAACGGAATGGCCACCTTTATTCTTTCACCACGCTCGAGACCACCGGGTGGCTGACCATCGTCGAGCAACCGAAAGCGGTGGCTTACAAACCGGTCCAGGACTTGTTGAACAAGATCACGATTCCCGCTCTCTGGCTGATTGTGTTGACGGCGGTGGGCGCATGGTTCGCAGGAAAAGTCGCACGGCGCCAGGCTGAAGCCGCCCGCCGGATCGAGCGCGAGGTTATTTTCAACGAGAAAATCCTGGCCAACATGCCGAGCGGAATTGCGCTCGTCGATCCGGACTCGCACCATTTCCTCCAGGCGAATCAGGCTTTCAGCGAAATGGCCAAACGGTTTGGCGAATTGCCGGCCGCTAAAGACATTTACGACGCCAGCTACGATGAAGTGAAGATCGCCCCCGCCGAAGCGATCGAGCGTGTCCTGGCTTTCGGCGCGCCTTATCAATTGGTCGAACAACCGTTCGTCGACCGCGAAGGAATGACCCGCTTTGTAAACGTGAATCTTCTGCGTCTGCAAGGTTCGGAGCAAACCATCCAGGGCGTGCTCTACCTGGTTGAAGACAAGACGCGCGATGTGACCCTGCGCCAGGAGCTCATTGGGGCCAATGCGTCGAAAGATCAGTTTCTCGCCCTGCTCTCTCACGAATTGCGCAATCCCCTTTCGCCGGTCATTGCCATGGTCGGCGAATTGGAGGCGAGCGCTCCGGATTCGGCAGAAGTGAGACATGCCCTCGAAGTGATCCGCCGCAACGTCGAACTGGAGGCGCGCCTCATCGACGATCTTCTGGACGTGACCCGAATCTCGAAAGGCAAGCTCCAGCTCAGCCTGGAGACCGCCAGCGTGCACGAGATTTTGCAACGCTCCTATGAGATTTGCCGGGAGGAAATCGCGGCCAAAGATCTGAAGATCGAATTTCGGCTTCGGGCCGAGCGCGCTTTTGTGGAAGGAGATCCGGCACGCTTGCAGCAGGTCTTTTGGAACTTGATCAAAAACAGCGTGAAATTTACTCCGGAGAAGGGCCGGATCGTGATCGAAACCCTGAACCCTTCTCCCGATAAGGTGGAAATCAGGACGATGGACACCGGCATTGGGATCGAGGCAGAGCAGATAGAGCGAATCTTCAATGCTTTCGAACAAGGCCAAAGCTCCATCACGCGGAGGTTTGGCGGTCTCGGGCTCGGCCTCGCCATCTCAAAAGCGATGGTCGGGGCACATGGTGGAACGATCAAAGCCGAAAGCCGCGGAAAGAATCGCGGCGCCACCTTTACCGTGACTCTGGCGACGGTCGCGGCGCCGGCGACCCTGCCGACGGTGGCGGAAACGGGCGGGCCGAAAGCCGTGGAAGAAAAAAGGACCAAAGCCGGTCAGCACGGACCCCGGGTTTTGGTTGTGGACGATCATGTCGACACCTGTACCGGAATGAAAATGATGCTCGAACGGCGGGGGTATCGCGTCACGGTCGCGCACACGGCCGATCAAGCCGTGGCGAAAGCCAATCGCCAGGAGTTCGATCTTGTCATCAGCGATATCGGTCTTCCCGATCGCTCTGGCTACGAGCTGATGCAGGAATTGACTACCGCGAAAGGCCTGCGGGGCATCGCCCTCAGCGGCTTTGGAATGGAAAACGACGTGAGCAGGGCGCGCGCGGCGGGTTTCTCAGAGCACCTCACCAAGCCAATCAATTTTGACCGACTGGAGGAGGCGATCCAGAACCTGCTGCTCGAGGCGGAACCTGCGATTCGCTCGTAGGTCTAAAGCGGCCCGCCCGGGAATTGCGATTCGCCCTATTGAGTCGCGCCCGCACCACTGCTCTCGGCCATCTCCTTTTTGTCGGAGGCCTCCTTCAATTCGCGGGAGAGCTTTTCCACTCGCTGGCGCATAATCTTGCCGGCCTTGAATTTTACCGTGGCGCGGGGCGGTATTACAAAGCTGCTGCCTGGTTCGTTTGGGTTGCGGCCCACGCGAGGTTTGGTGAGGCGGGGTTGAAACACTCCAAAGTTACGCAGTTCAACGGCTACATTATTTGCCAGGCTGTTGGTAATATGATCGAGCGTCCGCTGCACGACTTCGAAAACGTCGTGCTGCACCATCCCGGTCTGATTGCTGATGGCGACAACGATATCTCTTTTGGTTAGCTTTGGCATAACACAAAGTAATCGTATCACGGCACTAAGATGGGGGGAAACAAATGTAACAAATTTCAGTTTGTTACGTAGAGAGCCCCCGCGCGCGACGGACGTCCATGGACCCCTAGAAAGTCCGATAAAAGCGCAAAAACATGGTTCGCCGCCCTGAACCGACCGGCTTTCCGCGCCTCTAAAGTAAGAAGTCGAACAGGACCCTTAGGTCGTTACTGGCCGGCTAAAGAGGCGGCTAACGTAGTAGGCAAGCGCGCTTTGCTCCGCGAGCGTTTTGCGCCGGGACTTCAACTGCCCCTGCACCACGCCAAGCTTCGTGAAAACGCCGTTCCACTCCGTTTCGAGCCGACGAATCTCTTCGTTCGATAACTCGCGGACCCCGCGAACCGATACGCACCGCTGAAGGACGTTCATCGCCCGGCCGGACACATCCCCCAAAATACCCAGGGCCCCAAACACATGTTCGCTTTCCTGAAGCAGATTGGCCCGGATTTCGGTGAACTGGCGTTCCTGTTCCGCGGAAATGATCGGCCTGGCTTTATCGAGCCCGTAGGTAATCAGGTCGTGAAGTTTTTTCCAGTTATCGAGCTGCAGCGTGAGTAGCCGCAGCTGGGTCTCGACGGTTTTATCTCTCATACGGGCCCTGTTGCTGAAAGTTCCAGGGTCTCGTCGAGCTTCTGCAAATTGTCGATAAGCAGGTGCGCCCACGGACGATCCACGGTCTGCACCTGACTGATGATTCCTTCTTCAAAATAGAAGCGACCCTGCCGCCAGCGGAAAATCTCAGCCACCGCCGACTCGCCTTCGAGCGAGCCAAACACCGCGTGCCGGACTGACCCGTGCGCCAGATAAATCTCGCTGTTGCCGCGGCCTGATTTAAAGGTAAACCGGCCACTGCGTTGGCCGAGGCAGCTCATCTGCAGAATTTCGGCTGCTGAAAATTGGTTGAGGTTGCCGATGAGCGAGTGGCAAGGATCGATGCCTTCGGCGGGCGTTCCACCCTGGCCCAGCGATCGGACAAAAGTGTGCAATTGCCGGCGCAGGCTTCGGTCGCTGCAATTGCTAACGATTCTTGTAATTTTTTGCTGCTGGGCAGTTTTTGTGAAATCAGCCTCCCCGGTTTTCGGAGCGAGACACACGATTCTCAAGGATGGGAAATGCTGGCGGGCGTTCGTGGCCTGTTCCATCGCGATCGGGGCCTCTCCCTCGACCACGAATCCATCAAAATTCTCGGCCAAGAGCACGCTGACCGCCTCCGCGAGCGTCCGGACCACACGCGTCTCGATATCGTCGATTTCGTCAAAAATGCCCAGCGCCCGGTCTTGGAAGACGGGATCGGCATTCAATATGAGGAGCCTGGTTTCCACAAATGCGCTTTGAACGGTAAAAGTAGGTAGCAGGAAGCTTGCCTGCTCCTGAGGCGAATTACCCGCAGCTACTTTCGCCAGGCCTGCCGGGGCGCCGGGGCCGCAAAATTGGCCGGAGCGATCTCACGCGCAGTTCGAAAATGGACCTTCGCCACTTTCCGCAGGACACCAGGCCCTTCGGCTTCCACCAGTTTTTTTGCCGCGTCCTTTACCGCCGCCGAGACGCCCCGTCCGAGTTTCACGCCCATGGTCTTTCCACGGCGCTCCAGCCAGTCGATAAACGCTTCCCGGGCCAGGATGGAAGCGGCCGCGACAGCCAGGTCGGATTCCGCTTTCGTTCGTTGCTCCAGCCGAATCGCCTGGCCGTGCTTTAGCAGGGCATTTTCGATCACTCGCGCGTCGGCAAATTTGTCGGACAATGCCCGCGGACAATCCGGCTTTTTGGCGAGAAGGTTTTCTATCACCCGCGCATGGCCCCAGCCCAGCAGGCTGTTGAGGTTGCCAAACTTTTCGTAGAGATCGTTGTAGCGTTCCGGCCCGATCGCGACGGTGTCGCCCACTGCGCCGGGGGTGGTGCGAATAATCTTGGCCAGCTCCCGGATTCGCGCATCGGATCCAATCCGTTTGCTGTCTTGAATTCCGGCCTCGAGAAACCGTCGGGCGATATCGCGATCGACATAAACTCCCGCGATCACGAGCGGGCCAAAAAAATCGCCCTTTCCGCTTTCGTCGACCCCGAAATGCGGTTCGAACATTTCGGGCGAGTGCACCTCTTCGTAGCCGAGCTTCGCCTCCTCCAAAATCTTCGGCTCCAGCTCGAACTGGACGAACTCGTCGATCCCCTTCCCCTGGAGCAAAATCTTGGGCCCCTTCTCGTAAACGGCGACGCTGAGTTTGTTCTTTTGGGCGAAGAAAAGCGTGTAGGGGCGCTGTCCGAATTCGAAGCCCAGCTCCTTGAGCAAGGCGCGAAGCTTCGCAGCCTGGTCGGTGGTAAGCGGGTGAGTGTAAGAGTTCATCTGCGTCGAGGCAGGGAACGTTCAACGTCCAACGTCCAACGTTCAACATCCAACGTCCAACGTTCAATGCAGACATCTGAAGTTGGACGTTGAACGTTGGACGTTGAACGTTCCTTTTAACTGTGAAGCCTGTCTCGCGCATCGCGTTTCGCCGCTCCCTTCTTTCCTGGTATCGCAAAAACGGCCGCGATCTCCCATGGCGCCGCACCACGGATCCGTACGCGATTCTGGTTTCCGAGTTCATGCTCCAGCAAACCCAGGTCGCGACTGTTCTGCCCTACTATGACGCGTGGATGCGCCGCTTTCCGAGTGTCGCCACTCTTGCCGCCGCCTCGGAATCAGACGTTCTCCACGCCTGGCAGGGTCTTGGTTATTATTCGCGCGCCCGAAATCTGCGAGCCGCGGCTATCGCCATCAACCGAGAACACGGCGGTCGCTTCCCGAAATCGCCGGATTTGATCGGCGATCTGCCCGGCGTTGGCCGCTACACGGCATACGCGGTAGCGACATTCGCTTTCAACGAAACGGTCCCGATCGTCGAAGCAAACATCGCGCGTGTTCTCTCCCGCCTCTTCGACCTGCAAATACCGATCGATACCAGCGCCGGACGAGAACAGCTTTGGTCCGCGGCTGCCCGGCTTCTCCCGGGAGAAAACGCCGGCGAACACAATTCCGCCCTGATGGAATTGGGCGCGCTCGTCTGTGGGGCGAAGCCCAAATGTGAACACTGTCCCGTGAAGCGTTATTGTCGGACGACGGATCCAGCGTCACTGCCGCGAAAGAAACCGCGACGCGCGCTTGAATTTCGCACGGAGACTCACGATTTCGTCCTGCGGCGCGGGCGCGTCCTGCTCGAACGATCGACGGATCGCTGGCACGGCATGTGGATCCTGCCGCGATCAAAAATGCCCCGCCGCGCGGAGCCACCGTTGCATCGCTCCGAATTTCCCTTCACCCATCATCGAATCACCCTGGAGGTTTACCGCGGCCGGGAAGCAAAACGGACGCGGACGCGCCGCTGGTTTTCTGAGCGCGACCTTCATTCCATTGCGGTTCCGTCGCCCCATCGGCGTGCCCTCAACCAGATTCTCGCCAGGCCATCGTTAGGCCTCTCCTAATTCGGCGTTGGACGTTGGACGTGGGGCGTTGGACGTTTGCCCCTTGAATCCCGTTCAACAGCTTCCCGACGCCCACGGTCACTTCGGTCCCTACGGCGGCATGTTCGTGCCCGAGACCCTGATGTCTGCCTTGAACGATCTGACGGCGGAATATCAGCGCGCCAGGATCGATCCCGCGTTCAAGGGCGAACTCGACGAATTGCTTCGCAATTTCGCGGGACGCCCGACGCCGCTTTATTTAGCGGAACGCCTCACTCAGGATCTCGGCGGCGCGAAGATTTATTTGAAGCGCGAAGACCTGCTGCATACCGGCGCGCACAAGATCAACAATGCCCTTGGCCAGATCCTTCTTGCGCGCCGAATGGGCAAGTCTCGTATCATTGCCGAGACGGGCGCCGGCCAGCATGGCGTGGCGACTGCCACCGTCGCCGCTCACTTCGGCTGCGAATGCGTCATCTACATGGGAAGCGTGGACATGGAACGCCAGGCCCTGAACGTCGCCCGAATGCGCTTTCTAGGCGCAGAGGTGGTGCCCGTCACTGCCGGCCAGGCCACGCTCAAGGAGGCGATCAACGAAGCGATGCGCGATTGGGTCACCAACGTGCGAACGACCCACTACATCCTTGGTTCGGCGCTCGGCTCGCATCCTTACCCCATGATGGTCCGCGATTTTCAGCGCGTAATCGGAATCGAAACGCGCCGCCAAATTCTGGAACGCGAAGGCCGCCTGCCGGACGTTCTCATCGCGTGCGTGGGCGGCGGCAGCAATGCGATCGGGCTTTTCCATCCGTTTCTGGAAGATGAATCCGTCCGCATGATCGGCGTAGAAGCCGGCGGTGAAGGCATTCGTCCAGGCAAACATGCCGCGCGTTTTCAGGGCGGCAGGCTGGGCATTCTTCAAGGCACGAAGACGTTTCTCCTTGCCAACGCTGACGGCCAGATCGAGCTCACTCATTCTGTGTCCGCCGGGCTCGACTACGCCGCGGTTGGCCCGGAGCACAGCTATCTGCGCGACGCCGGCCGCATCGAATATGATTATGCCACGGACGAGGAAGCGCTGGCCGCGTTTCGCACTCTCGCCGAGACCGAGGGTATCATCCCGGCTCTTGAAACCGCGCATGCCCTGGCGCATCTGATTAAGATCGCGCCTTCCCTTTCGTCAGATAAACTCGTTATCGTGAATTGCTCCGGCCGTGGAGACAAGGATGTGTCCCAGGCCGCGACCCACTTCGGATTCTAATGAGAAGCATGACTGGTTACGGCCGCGGCGAGGCCGATCACAACGGGACGAAATTCAGCGTCGAACTCAACTCCGTTAATCGGAAGCAGAGCGATATTGTCCTGAATCTGCCGCGCGATCTGGCCGGACTCGAACCGCACATTCGGCAGACCATCAATGAAAGGATTTCGCGAGGCCGAATGAACGTCGTCGTTGAATTGCACCAGAGCGCCAACGGGGGCCGAGGACTCGCGCTCGATACCGCCCTCGCTCGTTCCTACCACGACGCGATGCTAACCTTGCAAAAGGAGTTGAGCGCGCCCGGCGAAATCACGATCGGGACCATTCTTCAGGCCCCAGGCGTGATGCGTTCTCCGGAACAAACCATTGATGCTGATAAAGCCTGGCCAGTGGTCCAGCGAGCTTTGGGAGCGGCGCTCACCGAACTGATCAAAATGCGGGAACGCGAGGGCAAGCATCTCGCCAAGGACTTGATCCATCGGCTCAAGGTGCTGCGCAAAGAGATCAAGGAGATCCGCGGAGTGTATCCGGAAGTCGTGAAGAAATATCGCAGCGCCCTGATCGAGCGAATCGGAAAGGCTGGCCTCGATCTTCCGCTCGAAGACGAACGCTTGCTCAAGGAAGTTACTTTTTTCGCGGACCGCTCGGACATCTCGGAGGAATTGACCCGCCTGGAGAGTCATCTCGCGCAATTCGCGCATCATCTCCGCAAGAACGAGCCGGTCGGCCGCACGCTCGAATTCATTACCCAGGAAATTTTTCGGGAGCTGAATACGCTCGGCGCGAAATCGAATGACGCTTCGATTTCCCAACATGTCGTTGCCTGCAAATCGGAGTTGGAGAAAATCCGGGAGCAAATCCAAAACCTTGAGTAATCAATTCACCCGCACTGGAATTCTCTTCGTGGTCTCCGCTCCTTCGGGGGCGGGCAAAACGACGCTCTGCGATGCGCTGCGACAGACTCCCGATTTTGTATATTCGGTTTCCTGCACGACCCGGCCACCCCGGGCGGGCGAGATCGAGGGGGAAGATTATCATTTCATTTCCGAAAAAGATTTTCTCGGGCGAATCGCGGAGGGCGATTTTCTGGAACACGCGAGCGTGCACGGGCGCCACTACGGGACTACTCGCGAGCCGCTGATTACCAATTTGAAAAACGGCGTGGATGTCCTGATCGACGTCGACATTCAGGGCGCGGCGGCAATTCGGAACTTTGATGACGAAACGATCCGGCGGGCGCTTTGCGACGTCTTCATCATGCCGCCGGACCTGGATGAATTGCGGAAACGGCTGACCAAACGCGGAACTGAAACGCCGGAGCAAATCGAATCGCGAATCGTCACCGCAGCTCGTGAAATGGAGCTGTGGCGGGATTATCGTTACACCATCATCAGCAAATCGATGGAGGAAGATCTGCAAAAGTTCCGCCACATCATGGGAGCCGAGCGATATCTGAGCCGGAGGCTGAAGCTGTCATGAGCAAATCAAAGACCGTCGTCCTCGGCGTCACCGGTTCGATTGCCGCCTACAAATCCGCCGAACTCGCGAGCTTGCTCGTAAAGCAGGGGCACGACGTTTTCGTCGTGATGACGCGGGACGCCGTCGAGTTCATCACGCCGCTGACGCTCCAGACGCTTTCCAAGAATCCGGTCACCACGAGTTTCTTTGATGAAAAGGAAAGTTGGCGTCCGGGACACATCGATCTGGCGGACCGCGCTAATCTTTTGGTGATCGCTCCTGCGACTGCGAACGTGATCGCCGAGCTCGCCCATGGCCTGGCCGGTCATCCGCTCGCGGCCATTGCGCTCGCCACTCGCGCTCAGCTCTTGGTGGCGCCGGCCATGAATGGCAAAATGTGGGAGCATCCGGCCACCCAGAAAAACGTCGACACGCTGAAAACGCGCGGAGTCGAGTTTATCGGGCCGGAAGAAGGAATGCTCGCGTGCGGATACGAAGGCGTCGGCCGGCTATGGAAAGTGGACGACATCGCGTTCCGCGCGGAATTCCTGCTGGCGCGCCAGGATCGATTGATCGCGTGAGGTTCGTCGTTACGGCCGGTCCCACGCGGGAAGCGATCGATCCGGTTCGCTTCATCAGCAATCGTTCTTCGGGAAAAATGGGCTACGCCATTGCGGAAGCGGCGCTCGCGCAGGGCAATGAAGTTACGCTCATCTCCGGACCCGCCGCCATCGCGCCGCCGCCCGAGGCCACCTTTGTTTCAATCACGACGAGCGACGAACTCCATGACGCTGTGCAGCGCGCCGTGCCCACTTGCGACGTTCTCGTGATGTGCGCAGCCGTGTCGGATTACAAACCGGCCGCGGTCAGTCCCCGCAAAATGAAAAAGCGAAACGCGCCCTTCGCCCTTCGATTGATTGCCACCCGCGACATCCTCGCCTCGTTACCGAAGGATAATCGCCGATATCTCGTGGTCGGTTTCGCCGCCGAGACACACGATCTGAAAATAAATGCGCGGGAAAAACTGCTGAGAAAGAATTGCGATCTGATGGTGGCGAACGATGTCAGCGGAAAAGATTCGGGAATGGAAAGCGACGAAAATGAAGTCCTGATTTTCTTCCGAAACGGCGAAACGAAGAAAATTTCTCGCGCTCCGAAAAAAATAATCGCGCGCGAGCTCGTGAAAATAATTGCAAAGATGTTCGAAAAAAGTTTGACAAAAAAATCGTGATGATTACTGACAACAGTAAGTGAAGTTAAAAAAATCCTTCACCAACCCACCGCGACAGCGGACCGAAAGGGGGGATTAGTCGATATGGCAGCTAAGAAAAAAGCAAAGAAAGCTCCCGCCAAGAAAAAGGCGGCTGCGAAGAAAAAGAAACACTAGTTTCATTTGATTCGCTCACGAGCTACGGAGCTTTTCGTAGTTCCAAAACAATAACTTCAACCCGGGAGGAGAATTAATTTTCTCCTCCCGGTTTTTTTTTGGGGCAGGCCGCGAGACGAAATCAGTTGGCAGGGCGAGGCCGTTGATCCTATTAGGTTCCACATGACGCATTACCTCGACGCGGCGGTGGAGGCTGCCCGCGCCGCGGGCGAACTGCTCCGGCACAGTTTTCAACAGCCGCTTCGCGTCCAATCCGCTGAAGCCCACGACATCAAGCTCGAGATCGATGTCCGCGCCCAGGAACTGATCACCGATCTGCTCCTGAAAAAATTCCCGGAGCACGCCCTGTATGGCGAAGAAGGCGTCGTCGGCGATCAGGCCAGCGATTACCAATGGGTGGTCGATCCTCTCGATGGAACCGTGAATTTTTTCTACGGCATTCCGCACTTTTGCGTTTCAATCGCCTTGCGTTACCTCGGCGAAATTATTGTGGGCGTAATTCACGATCCTATCCGGGACGAAACCTGGACGGCACAAAAAGGTGCCGCGCCGATGTTGAACGGCCGGCCCTTTCGGGTCAGCGAACGCGCAGACCTCGCTGAAGCGGTCATCTCCGTCGGCCTCTCCAAAACCGGCGTGACGATTGCGGCCGGCCTGCCGCTTCTCCAGGAAATGGTGCACCGGGCGCGCAAATGCCGGTTGATGGGCAGCGCGGCCCTCGACCTGGCCTACGTTGCCTGCGGGCGCTTCGACGCCTACATCGAACAAGGGATCAGTCTCTGGGATATTGCGGCCGGTTGGATTCTGGTTGAGACCGCCGGCGGCACCGTCGAACTCAAGCCTCGCACGGATATGAAAGATAAATACAGCATTATCGCGTCGAACGGCGTGATCGATTTGAAATTGTGAGCACGATCCGGGTTGGCAACGGTTACGACGCGCATCGCCTCGCGGTCGGGCGCAAACTAATCCTGGGCGGCGTGGAGATCCCGCACGAGCGCGGCCTCGAAGGGCACTCGGACGCGGACGTCATCTGCCACGCGATCGCCGATGCCTTGCTCGGTGCAGTCGGCGAAGGCGACATCGGCCATCATTTTCCGAACACCGACGAATCGATTCGCGGGATCAGCAGCATCGCTATCCTGCAGCGGGTGACCGCGCTTCTCGGCCAGATTCATGCCCGCCCGGTGAACGTGGATGCGACTTTGATAGCGGAAGCGCCGAAGATTGCGCCCCACATTCCGGCGATGCGGGAAAAGATTGCCGCTGCCCTTCATCTCGACACCGCGCGCGTCAGCATCAAAGCAACCACGAACGAAGGCCTGGGCGCGATTGGCCGAGGCGAAGGCATGGCGGCGATGGCGGTGGCGACGGTGGAAATGGAATGATGGAGTGTTGGAGTAATAGTTTGATGGAAGCCCGGTTTCACTACTCCATTACTCGACCACTCCATTTCACCCGCTGACGATGGCAATCCGGCTCTTCAACACCTACTCGCGCACGCTCGAAGAATTTCGGCCCCTCAATTCGGCCGGAGGCGAGGTGAAAATGTACACCTGTGGGCCGACGGTTTACAGCCACGCGCATATTGGAAATTTTCGTGCTTACCTTTTCGAAGATCTGCTTCAGCGGCATTTGGAATCGCGTGACTTTAAGGTGCACCGTGTCATGAACATCACGGACGTCGACGACAAGACGATCCGCGGCTCGCGCGAAGCCGGCCTGCCGCTGGCGCAGTTCACCGAGCCCTTCAAACAGGCGTTTTTCGAAGACCTTGACGCGTTGCGCATTAAACGAGCGGACTCGTTCCCGGAAGCGACCGATCCGGGCCAGATCAGGAAAATGATTGAGATGATTTCGACGCTGATGGAGCGCGGTCTCGCTTATGAGGCGGAAGACAAATCGGTTTACTACCGCATCAACAAGTTTCCGGACTACGGGAAGCTGGCGCATTTTGATTTGGAAGAGCTGCGTTCCACCGGCCGGGTGAAGAGCGACGAGTACGAGAAGGAGAACGTCGGCGATTTCGCGCTTTGGAAAGCGTGGGACGAACAGGATGGGCTGGTGAAATGGGAGAGCCCCTGGGGTCCCGGCCGGCCTGGCTGGCACATCGAGTGCAGTGCGATGGCGACCCAGCTTCTCGGCGAAGAGCTGGATATTCACTGTGGCGGCGTGGACAATATTTTTCCGCACCATGAAGCGGAGATTGCCCAGACCGAGGGATGCACGGGGAAAAAGTTCGTCCGCTATTGGCTGCATTGCGCGCATCTCATGGTCGATGGACAAAAGATGGCGAAGTCGCTCGGGAATTTTTACACGCTGCGCGACGTGATCGCGAAAGGATACAGCGGACGCGAAGTGCGGTATGCGCTGATGCGGGTCCATTACCGGGCGCCGCTGAATTTTACCTGGGAAGGAATGGACGAGGCGCGAGTGTCTCTGGCGCGGGTGGATGATTGGGTGCGGAGGCTGAAAGAAAACGCCCAACGTCCAACTTCCAACGCCCAACGCCGAATGGATGAGGCCGCGGGATTTCAGGAGGCGTTGGATGACGATCTGAATATTTCCGGCGCGCTCGGCGTTTTGTTCGAGACGATTCGAGAAACGAATCGAAGGATCGATTCCGGGGAGATGAGCGCCGACGAAGCGGCGGCCTGGCTTCAGTGGTGGGAGCGGATCGATAGTGTTCTGGCGATTAGCGGAGAAGAAGCGGCGCTGCCACCGGAAATTGCGGAGCTGGCCGAGGCGCGGGTGCAGGCGAGGCTTGCAAAGGATTGGAGAAAAAGTGATGAATTGCGCGACGCGCTCGCCGCGCAAGGCTGGGAAGCCCGCGATACCAAGGACGGGCAGAAGATCACCCGGCGCGGCGGAGTTTAGTTCATCACCTAATGTTTGCACCGGCCGAATTCCTGAGTCTCGAACACACAGCTCATCCGAAGCTGTTCGAATCGCAGAAGTATGTTTGGGACGCCCTCAAACCAATCGCGAGCTACCTCCAATTTCGCTTAAAACCAGCCGTCCTGGGCGATTTGGTGGGGAAACCTTTTATCAGCAATGCCGTCTTCATCGGCGCGGGGACGATCGTCGAACAGGGAGCCGTTTTGAAAGGGCCCGCCTGGATTGGAGAGAACTGCCACATTCGCAGCGGATGTTACGTCCGGGAAAACGTCATCGTGGGCAATGGCGTGGTGATGGGGAATTCGTGCGAGTTCAAGAACTGCATCCTTTTCGATGAAGTGCAGGTGCCGCATTTCAATTATGTGGGGGACTCGATTTTGGGACATCGCGCCCACCTCGGCGCCGGGGTGATCCTTTCGAATGTGAAACTGGATCACCAGGAAATCCACGTCAGCGCGGCAGATGGCGACATCGCTACCGGGCTCACCAAATTCGGCGCGGTCGTGGGAGATCGCACGGAGATCGGTTGCAATGCGGTGATCAATCCTGGCTCGGTGCTGGGGCGGGATTGCCTGATCTATCCGGGAGCGAATTTTCGCGGAGTGTTGCCGAGCGCGAGCGTGGTAAAAGTGCGCCAGAATATTCAGGTGATGACTCGGCGGTCGGTCAAGGCCGAATAGGGGTCGAGCATATGCGCTGGCGGGAGGGGCTCGGATGGGCAGGGATTCGAACCCTGGTTGCCTTTCGGCAAACACGCTTTCCAGGCGTGCGCATTAGACCACTCTGCCACCCATCCCAGCGTCGGCGGTCAGAGACCGCCGCTACAAAATGCGGCTAAAGTTGTAACCTTCGAAACAGTTCGTCGAGCGGGAGTTGCAGGCCGATGTAAAATTCGCCGAAATCGCCGTAGTCGGCGCTCACGGGATCGAACCGCATTTCGTAGACGATCGATTTAATCTGGAACGTGTCCTGGGCGAACAGGGTGACCCCCCACTCCGCGTCGTCCAGACCCGTCGAGCCGGTAATGAGCTGTTTCACTTTGCCGGCGTATTGCCGGCCGACGGCGCCGTGCCCAAGCATGAGTTTGCGCCGATCTTCGAAAGGCAACGCATACCAGTTGCGTTGCTCGCCCCGGCGCTTGCTCATGTTGTAGAAACAAACGACCGGCCAATCCGGGAGCGTCGGATACATGCGCTCGTGGCGGTAATGCTTCATCCGTTCCTCGAACGCGGCCATCGATTTCTCGAACTCCGGCGTCCCCCGCTCGATCTTCTGCTCCTTCTCCAGAACGGCGGCGTAATCTTCGGCGGTCGTTTTGTATTCACTCTCCTCCGTGAGCGACAAATAGCTGTAAACCGGCACGAGCACGTCCGCGCCGAGCGCGAGGCTGAGCTGCTTTTCGATCCGATTTGCCGCGTGGAGATCGGGGGAGATGAGCATGAAACCCATGTCCGCTTTCGGCGTCACCATGCTGAGGGTGAGCAATTGGGTGGATTCAAGCGCCCGGATTTCCTGCACCAGCGACGAGAGCGCCACTTTCGCGCTTCGTTGTTCTTCGGCATTGAGCAATTGCCACTGGCTGTGCTCGATCCGGTAAAAGAGATGGAGACAATGCCAGCCCTGTTCGGGAATCAGCGGCTCAATGTTCTTGTTCATCCTGGAGAGACGGGAGCGTTTGCCGGGCGGGGCAGATGCGCAAGGCAATATTCTTCGCCATCGCTCGCCACCCTAAACTCCAGACTGGGGTCGGTCAGTTCGGTAGCTCCGCAAGTGGCACAACGGTGGAGGGGCTCTTCCTCGCTGCGGGATTGGATTTCGAAGCGCTTTCTTCGCACTGCCACCTCCTTCCTCTGACGAAGGTGCTGAATCGCTCCCGGCCCAAAAAAGATCAGGTAATTGCTCAGCGCGGCGATAAGAGCGAGCCGATAGGAGTTCGATTGGGTCACAAACGCAAGCAACAGGAGCGCGGCGTAGGCCCAGGCGATCCATTTGATTTTCAGCGGCAGAATAAAGAACACGTAGATGACTTCGTCCGGATAGAAGTGGGCGAAGGCAAAGAAGAGCGTCGTGAAAAGCATCTGATTGGAAAACTGGCTGTTCGAGAGCAGGGCAGCCACGGTGGTGCCGATCATTCCCACCAGAAAATAAATGGTCAGGCGAAACGCACCCCAGGCGCGCTCGAGACCATCGCCGATGAACCAGAGAAACCAGAGCGCGATGAGCACCCAGAGCGGATGCGACATTTGCGGGACGAAAATGTAGGTAACAAGCCGCCAGACTTCTCCGGCGCGAATCCGAGAAATGTCGAGGGCGAGATAGGAATCGAACCCTTTGTTCAGGTAAACCAGAATGAAAACGAGAACACTGAGGGTGACGATAGCCCGGATCAATCCGGGAATAGCAATGAAGCCCAGGCGCCGTTCGAGTCGATCGAGGAAGGTCATTGCTGCGACCACGGTAGAGGAACCACGGCCCGCTTCAACTCAGAGCGCGTTGACACAAAAGGAGCGGCGTCTAGGCTGACGCTCCATGACGGACGCCGCGCAAAAAAGGACGCCGCTCTACGACGAGCATGTGCGGCTCGGCGCGAAGATGATCCCGTTCGGCGATTGGATCATGCCGGTGCAATACAGCGGCATCATGGACGAGCATCAGGCCGTCCGGAAAAACGTCGGCGTCTTCGATATTTCCCACATGGGTCAATTGATTGCGACCGGTCCGCGCGCGGGCGCCTGGCTGAACGAGATGCTGACCAATAACATCGACAAGCTGGAGGTGGGGACGGGGCAATACACGTTCCTTCTCAACGAGCGGGGCGGGATCATCGATGACCTGATTGTTTACCGGACCGAGCCGGAGAAGTTTTTGCTCGTCGTGAACGCGTCGCGGGTTGACGAGGATTTTGCCTGGCTGCAAAAACATCTGGGCGACAACGGCGCCTTGGAGAACCGGAGCGCGGACTACGGCGGACTGGCAGTCCAGGGACCGCGCGTCATTGAATTGCTCCACGCCATGGTCGGCAAAGAGACGGAGTTGCCCGCGCGAAATCAGATCAAGGATTTCCATTATGACGGAATGAACCTGACCATCGCCCGGACGGGATACACCGGCGAAGACGGGGTGGAGGTTTTCTTCGCCGCGCGCGATGCCGCCAAAGTCTGGAATGGGATTCTCGAGAAAGGAAAGGACCTCGGCATTCGACCATGCGGGCTCGGCGCTCGCGACACGCTCCGCCTGGAGATGTGCTATCCGCTCAACGGCTCCGATCTTTCCCCCGAGCACAATCCGATCGAAGCCGGACTCGGTTTCTTCGTCGATCTCAAGAAACCGAAATTCGTCGGCCGCGAAATTCTGGCTGACGCAAAGGAGAACGGGACTCCGAACCGGCTGGTGGCATTCCGTATGACGGGCAAAGGCCCGCCGCCCCGCCCGCATTATTCCGTCTGGCGCGAGGGCGAACGAATTGGCGAAGTTACCAGCGGCAGTCTCTCACCGAGCTTGAATGAAGGGATCGGAATGGCCTACGTTGCGTCCGCCCACGCCAAGATCGGGACCGAAATCGAGATCGAAATTCGCGACCGAAAGCTGCCGGCAATTATTGAGAAAAAACCGCTCCATAAAAAATCATGAATGTTCCTGACGATCTTCGTTACGCAGAGTCTCACGAATGGGTGCGCATGGAGGGCGAGAACGCGCGCGTCGGCATCACCGATCACGCTCAGGCGGAGTTGACCGACGTCGTTTATGTCGAGCTGCCTAAAGTGGGGGCGAAAGCGACGGCGAAAGGGCAGATTGCGGTCGTGGAATCAGTAAAAGCCGCCAGCGATATCTATGCGCCTGTCTCGGGGACAGTCGTCGAAGTGAACAAGGCGCTCGAAGGAAATCCGGCCCTGATCAATACCGACCCGTTTGGCGAAGGCTGGATCTTCATTCTGAAAATGGATTCACCTGACGAGGTCAACCAGTTGAAAGACCCGGCCGGTTATCGGACGCAGATCGGATAGCGATCAGCCTAACGAGCCCGCTTGAGCACCCGCACCGGCGCCTCGGCCGGGGTGACCATCTCCTCCACGAAGCGGACCAAATCGTCCAGCGTGTTTGCGCTGGCGAGAAAGCTATAGCCGCTCAGGAAGCCGCCGGTCATCACTTTTTTCTCCGCGGTTGGATTACCGCTCAAATAAAGGAAGGGGGTGTCCTTCAGGGCCGGCTCGCCCTGTAACTGGCGCGTCATTTCTTCGTTTTCCGAAGTCTTCGCGGCGTCGAGCAACACCAGATCGGGCCGGAACCATGGGGCGGCGTGCTGAGCCAGCCGGACATCCGCCTCGACTTTGACCAAAAAGCGGCCCGTGCTTTCGAGTGCCCGCCTAACGAGGGCCGTAAGACGCGGCTCGTGATCGACCAGCAGGATCTTTTTCAGGAAAGTCATCGTCCCGGGCCTACCCAGCATCGGATGTGCCAGCGTCCCAGGGACGCGTTCTTATTGGGCAAGAACGGTGCTGAACGTACTGAGAGCGAGGGCGAGAATGACAGTGTTGAAACCGAATGACAACATGCTGTGGACCAGCACGAGTTTCCGGAAATCGCGAGACGTGATTACGACATCCGAAACCTGGAAAGTCATGCCGATAACGAACGAGAAATAGGCAAAGTCCAGATAGTCCGGCTCGCGACCGCCGGGGAACTCAAGGCCGCCAGCATGCGATTTCGGACCGGTCGGGCCGTCTGGATCGCCGTAATAGGTATGAGCGTAGCGCAACCCGAAGACCGTGTGAACGAGCATCCAGGAACAGATCACCGCCACCATGCTGCCAAAGAGATGGACCAGGAAATGCGACCGCTCGGCAAAAGCCTGCTTGCTGAAAAACAAATACCCGACCGCGAACAGCCCGGCACACGCGGTCACCAGGACAAAGACGAAAATCAGGATGTGGCTGAGGTCCTGCTTCTGGGCGCGGGCGTGCAGTTTGTCCGGCGGCGTGGTTACAATCGTCAGCCAAGCCAGCGCGAGCACACAGAGAGCGAATGAATCCCAGGTAATGATGCAGCGCGTGGGTGCCTGAAGCTGCCGTGAGAGAAGGAACCAGACCCCGCTCGCGAGGAGAAGAGCGATAACAGTGCGGTGCCGGGCATCCTGTTTGGCAATCCAGTTCATGTCGGGATGTTGTAGCCGGGATCGGTGATCCCGGCAAAGCAGAACGTCGTAATTCACCGCCCGGGATCAACGATCCCGGTTACAACTACCCGAAGATACCGAGATTTGGGTGTGCGAACCGCCCGATATTTGGGAGGACGGTCGGCAAGTCGGAGGCGCTGACCCCAAACCAGGTCGCGAGGGTCGCGGAAAACTCGTCGACCGACGTGGTGGGAATCCAGCGGCCCTGGCCGGTGTCGTCAGGTCCGTTGACCGCCAGGGTCGGGAATGTTCCAAACAGGCGCCCGCCTTGCACGGCTCCGCCGAGCACAAACTGGTGGCTGCCCCAGCCGTGATCGGAACCCGTCCCGTTCGTTGGATAGGTCCGGCCGAAGTCCGAAGCCGTGAAGGTAGTCACGTTTTGAGCCACCCCCAGCTCGGTGGTCGCGGCGTAGAAGGCGCTCAGCGCCTGACTCAATTCGATGAGGAGATTCGCCTGGCCGGTTAGTTGATCGCCATGGGTGTCATAGCCGCCGACCGAGCAGAAGAAGATCTGGCGTTGCATGCTGAGGTTGGTCCGGGCCGCAATAAGCTTTGCCACCATCTTGAGCTGGCTGGCGAGCGACGTATTGGGGAAGACCGTTTGGAGCGTCGGAACCCCGGCGAGCGCGGAGGTAAGCAATTCGTTAGCCGCAATCGAACGCGACACCGTATCGGAAAAAGCCTGTTCGAACAGGTTGTTATGCGGCAACGCGAGCAAATCCTTAAAGGCTTGCAAGCGCACGTTTGCGTTCGCACTGCCATCGAACCCGGCGAGACCAATGCTGCCGTTGGACGAAACGGTGTAGGGAATGACCGTGTTCCCGACTTCGAACGTGTTCGTGCCCGCAATCGAAATGCAGAGCGAAATCTGGGAGTTTCCGTTGAGCGAGTGAATGACATCCCCCAGCCGGCCGCCCCAACCGGTTCTCGAAATCTGGTCGGGCACCGAGGTCTGCCATTGCACCGATTGGTCGGCGTGGGAAAAGAGCTGCGGTGGCACGGCCGCTCCGCCGGCGAGATATTGCGCGCGCGTAATCGGCGCGACGAGCGTCCCAACGTTGGCGACAACACCGAGCTTGCCCTGGTTAAAAAGCGATTGCAGCTCGACGAGATTCGGATGGAACCCGAAATCGCGGCCATCCCCATTCTGAAGGGTGAGAGGCAGGAGCGAAGTCTGCGGAATGGCCAGGGCGCCCCGGGCCGTGGCGTAGGAGGCGTAACCGGCCGCGTCATGGGGAATGATCACGTTATTGGCGTCATTACCGCCATAGAGGAAAAGGCAAACCAGGGCCTTGTAATCGGAGGCCAGTGGGATGGGAGCGGCGCTCAGGCGGCGCAAATCGAAAATCGTGTTGAGCAACCCGGAGGTGGTGAGGGCGGCACAGGCGGCCTGGCGAATGAAGGTGCGGCGTGTAGGTGCGTACATAACTATTTGTCCACGGTGTACTCCGGCGAGTTGATCACGAGGTAGATAGCGGTCCTCGCGCGTTCGGTCGGGTTGTTCGATGGAATCTGGGTCACCGCGTTGATGAGAATGGTGCGCATTTGGGAGGACATGTTGCCATACATCAGGAGCGCGTTGAGATGATCCACAAGTTGGGTGGGATTAGCCGCCAGCGTGATCTCGTTCGAAAGATTGAGAGTCACCCGGGCCGTCGTCGGTCCGAGTCCGCTGTAAATCGCTCCCCGATAATAATTCGCGACGGTCACCACGGAAGTTTCGTTCGTAATCTCGAACTCCGGACTCTTTAGGCCGGCTTGAGCGATGGCTCCCGGCGCCGAATAATCCGGCGAAAAGAAATTGAAGACCGTGGGTGAATGCATGGCTTCCTGACCGAGATTGGTCAGGATGTTTCGGATTGAGAACTTTCCATCCGGCGAGGTGGCGCTGAACGCGCGCAGGAGATTGGTCAGGCGAACGACCGGCTCGCGCGCGTGTCCTGCCCCCTGGGTGGTCCCGGCGTTGCCGCGAGCGTCGTAGTCCATTAGGATTGCTTTCACGACTGCCTGCAAATCGCCGCGAACACCCTGACCGTTGTTGTTAAACACCGACGCTACGCGATAAAGATAGCCCGGGCTCGGGTTGCTGGTGACGAGCCGCTGGATGAGTTGCCGGCAGATAAACGGCCCGACGTTGGGATGATTGAAAATCGTGTCGAGCATCGATTTCAAATCCTGGTCCGCTGTCTGATTGGCAGGAAGGACAACGCCATCAAGAATCTGCTTAGCGTCGGTGGAGTGACGGCTGGCCACATTCACCATCGGACTGCGCCAGTTCGGGGGCGGATTGAAAACGTAAGGCGTGGTGGTCTGGAAATAAGTCCACCCGGTACAGACCGCGGCCGTGCCAAGAATCGTGTCCTGATTGTAGGTGGCGATGGGGAAGCCGGCCGGGTCCAGCGTCAAACTTCCATCGAGATTGATCCGGTAAAGACCGATCGAGAAGAGCTGCATGAGCTCTCGCGCGTAATTCTCGTTAGGCAGACGCGTCCCGTCGGTGCTCGCCTTCTGGTTCTTCAACATGTCGAGGTAGCGACCCATCGCCGGATTAAGGGTGACGTCCTCGAGCAACTGGCGGAAATTCCCGAATGCGCCCTTCACCAGCACGTCGTAGTAAGCAGGCAAAGCTCCGGGCTGTTCGCCGAGGTTGCCGGTCGCCAAAGAGACGACCATGATCTCGCTCAGGGCGAACGCGACCCGCTGGCGCAATTGATCGGGTCCGGCGACGGCGTGCGTCCACCACGCGTCATTGGTCTGCGTGATGGTGGGCGGATTAACGCCGGTGGCATCCGCAAATGCCAGGTGCGAGGAAATCTGCGCGGCGAATTGCTGGTTCAAAAACGCATCGAACCCCTGGCTTTGGACCTGGGCGATGAGTGCGTCGGTCGCGCCGAAAGTCGCCTGGGAAAGGAATCGTCCGGCGTCGGTGAGCGTAGGAGTCCCCGACGCGAGCGGTGGCGGCGGCGTTGGCACCGGCGCTACCTGCGCGCCGGTCGAAAGATTATAGAAGCCCTTGATCTCGCCCGTCGGGTAAAGGGCGGTGTGAATGTTAAGATAGCTCTGGCCGGACCGAATGAAATTAACGATGTCCTCTACGGTGAATATCCCAACCGGGCGGAAGACCCAGATCAACGACCCGTCCGGTTGCGGCGTGGCGTCGTCGATGTCGAACAAGATCGTCCCATCGGGTCCATGAATGTGCGCCCCGATCACGGGACCGGTGAGATTCGTGTAGGAGAAACTGATAATCGCCGAAAGCCCATCCGCGGCGAGCCGGAGCGTCGAGGTGCCCGAGCCCTGGGTGTTGTTCGTTCCCTGAGGGCGCAGAATGGAAACGTAAAGCGTCGAACCGTCAGCTTGCGGTGGCTGATCGAGATCGAACATTTCCACCAGCGCGATGCCCGTCGTGTTGCCGGTGCCGCGGACGACTGCGGTATAATTCCCCGGCAGAAGCGTGGCCACGATAGCTGGTTCGTGATCGTCGGTCGGCGCAAGTGCGCTGGCCGTTATCTCCTGTTCCTGCGAGCTGCGCCAATTGTCATTCTGCGAGATGAGCGCGCCATTCCCATCATGCAGCTCCACCATCGGGTCCATCATGCGGCCGGCGAGGGCCACTCCACCCAGACTTAACGTCGGACCTTTTACCCGGACGATCGTTCGCTTGGGCAGATCACCCCGGATAATGAACCCGCCGATCATGACGTTGTCATCGGTCAGGACGTGTCCACGCGTCGAAATGTTTCCAAGCCGCGCGGTCGGAGTTCCCGTATCGAGATCATAGACTTCGACCAGAGCCTGACCGGTCGCATTGTTCACGCCGCGGACGACGGCGGTGTAACTGCCGGTCGGAAGCGAAGTGATCAAAGCGGAATCGAGGTCGTTCGCTGGCGCCAGGCCAGCCGCGATCAGCGCGGTCTGTTGGGAGGAACGCCAGTTATCATTGCTGGCCACGATCGCGCCGGTGGCGTCATGCAATTCGAGAATCGGATCCGAAAGAGCGCCCGTAACCGGCAGGGACGGTCCGATAGCGCGAACGACGACTTGTTTCTGCCCCGTTCCGTAAACGATGAAACCGCCGATGAGGACGTTGTCACCGGTCTCCACCACCATTCGCGTGGAGATATTGACAGCGCTGGAAATGCCCCAGGCCGAAGAAGCAAACAAACCAACAAGAACGGCTACGCCCGCCGTCCATCCCGTAAGGTTAGAAAAACGTCTCATATTAGTGGAGCCGCTGCCGCAGGAGAGAACTCAGCCGGGCTGAGGAGGCGAGGGTTTCTATCGGGAAAAATGAGCAGGAATTACACCATTTCATTGCTGCGGCTTTGGCGATTTTTGTGGGACCGCGCCAGCAAATCGCGAGTATTGAAACACCGGGATCGCGAGAAGTCGCGCTTTTTATCCACCCCGCCTATGCTTAATTTGCGTTTCCGATATGCCGGCCCCAGCTAAAAAGCCTGAATCTCCTCTTCACTTCGAAGGCGCCATGGATCGCCTCGAGGAGATTGTCGAGCAAATGGAATCCGGCAAAATGATGCTGGAAGAGTTAATTGTGCGCTACGAGGAAGGAATGAAACTGGTAAGAATCTGTCAGGAACGCCTCACCAGCGCCGAACAAAGAATCGAGATCATCACTCGCAACAATGCCGGCAAACCGGTAGTAAAAGATTTCGAACCAGTGGCCGAAAAGGAGCCCTCCCCGCGGATGGAGGAAAAAGGAGCAACCAGGAATGACGAAGTCAGCCTCTTCTGAACCGCCCAACACGACACGACTTCTCGATGGAATCCGTTCGCCGGTCGACATCAAGGCCCTGGGCGAAGAAGACCTGCCGCAACTTGCCCAGGAAGTCCGCGACGAGCTGATAAAGGTCCTTTCCCAGACTGGCGGGCATCTCGGACCCAACCTAGGGGTCGTCGAGTTGACGATCGCCTTGCATCGCGTTTTTGAGACGCCCAAGGACAAGTTCGTCTTTGACGTCAGCCATCAGGGGTACGTTCACAAAATGTTTACCGGGCGCCTCGACCGGATCGCCACGATGCGCCAATACCAGGGGTTAAACGGCTTCCTTCTTCGAACGGAGAGCGAGCATGATTGTTATGGCGCCGGACATGCCGGCACGGCGCTTTCCGCTGGCCTCGGTATGGCGGTGGGTCGCGATCTGCGCGGCGGGAATGAGAATGTGGTCGTCGTGGCCGGCGATGCGGCTTTCACCTGCGGCATCAGCTACGAAGCGCTCAACAACGCGAAATCACAGACGCGCCGTTTCATCGTTGTCCTGAACGACAACGAATGGTCGATCGCCAAGAACGTCGGCGCCATCGCCAGTTATTTGAACAACATCGTCGCTAACCCGACCTACGCTGGTCTCCACGACAAGGCCCGGCGCTTCGTCGAAGCGATTGCCGGCAAGAGCGCGGTCGAATTCGCCCACAAAGTCGAGGAAGGCGTGAAGAACCTCCTCCTGCCCAGCGTGATCTTTGAAGAACTCGGCCTCCGTTATTACGGGCCGATCGATGGCCATGACATTCCGCTTCTGATTAAGACCTTCGAATTCCTGAAGAGCCAGGATGAGCCGGTTTTGCTTCATATCCTGACCAAGAAGGGAAAAGGCTACGAGCCGGCAATCGCCAAGCCGGACAAGTTCCATGGCCTGGGCAAATACAAAATCGAAAGCGGCGAAACCGCGCCCGCGCCGACGCCGACTTATTCGGAGTTGATGGGCAAAACGCTGGCGAAATTCGCGGATTCCAATCAGAACATTGTCGCGATCACGGCCGCGATGCCGAGTGGAACCGGTCTCGGGTTCTTCCAGGCGCAACATCCCACGCGCTACTTCGACGTCGGCATTGCGGAAGAACACGCGGCCCTGTTCGCCTGCGGCCTGGCGACCCAGGGCCTCAAGCCGTTCCTGACGATTTACTCCACGTTCATGCAGCGCGCTTACGACATGATCATCCATGACATCGCGCTCCAGAATTTGAATGTCGCGCTTTGCATGGACCGCGCCGGCCTGAGCGGAGACGACGGCCCGACCCACCACGGTCTTTTTGACATCGGTTATCTTCGGCACGTTCCGAATTTCGTTCACATGCAGCCGAAGGATGAAGATGAATTCATCGACATGCTCTGGACAATCGCCAATTACAATTCCGGCCCGATCGCCATCCGCTACCCACGCGGCGCGGGAACCGGGGCCGTGCCAAAAGCGTCGCCGAAACTTCTCGAAATCGGCAAGGCCGAGGTGGTGCAACACGGGCGCGAGGTCGCCATTTTCGGCCTCGGAAACATGTTTGAAGTGGCCGAGGAGGCTGCCCGCAAGCTGGAGGAAAAGGGCATTTCGGTTGCCCTGATCAACCCGCGCTGGATTAAGCCGATCGACACGGGGACGCTCGAGTTCTTTGCCCGTGGCGTCGACGTTGTCTGCACCATCGAGGACCACGTCCTCCACAATGGTTTCGGCTGTGCCGTGATGGAGCATTTGCACTCGCAGATGATCGCCACTCCGGTTGTCCGCATCGGCTGGCCCGACCAATTCGTCGAGCACGGCACCATCCCCATTCTTCGCAAGAAACATGGCCTCACCGCGGATGCGCTCGTGGAAAAAGTCCTGCCGCTCCTGAAAAAGCGAGGATCAAAAACGCAGCCCAGCGCGGCGTAGGGAAAGGTTGACCTTTCCCCATGCCGGTCATCGAAACCCGCGGTCTCACCAAGGTCTACCGCACCTACCGCAAGGAAAGCGGTCTGCGCGGATCGATTAAAGGACTTGTCAGCCGCAAGTACGACGAAATCCGCGCCGCGGACGACGTTTCGTTTCAAATCGAGGAAGGCGAGCTCGTGGGGTTCCTGGGCCCGAACGGCGCCGGAAAAACGACTGTGCTCAAGATGCTTTCCGGTTTGCTGAATCCCACCTCGGGGGAAGCCAGCGTCCTCGGGTTCGTGCCCTGGGAACGAAGCAACGAGTTGAAACGGCAGTTCAGCCTCGTGATGGGCCAGAAAAACGCGCTTTGGTGGGACTTGCCGGCGCAGGAGTCGCTCGAGCTAAACCGCGCGATTTATGGGATCGAGCCGGCCCGGTTCAAGAAGGTGGTGAACGGCCTGAGCGAGCTTCTGGACGTGCAGGACAAAATGAACGTAATGGTGCGTGAGCTTTCGCTGGGCGAGCGCATGAAAATGGAGTTGATCTCCGCCCTTATTCACGAGCCGCGGGTGCTCTTCCTCGACGAACCTACCATCGGCCTCGACGTGGTCAGCCAAAAACGCGTCCGCGAATTTCTCCGGCTTTACAATTCCGAGCACCGGATCGTCACCATGCTGACCAGCCATTACATGCAGGATATCGAGGAGCTGTGCGACCGCGTCATCGTGATCGACCATGGCAAGATTTTCTTCGACGGTCCCCTCGATGCGATCATCGACCGTTTCTCGAGCGCCAAGATCATCAGCCTCAGTTTTGAGGAAGGCTCGGATTGCGACTTCACTCAGTTCGGCGAAGTCGTCGAGCGAAAGCCCATGTCCGTGCAGCTCAAGGTGCCGCGCGGCAAGGTGACCGAAACTGCGCGCCAACTGCTCGACAACTGCCGGGTGACCGACATCAACGTCCAGGAGCTGCCGGTCGAAGAGGTCATTCGCCAGCTTTTCGGCCAGCAGAACAGTTCGCGCGCTTCGGCCGAGTCCCCAGCGGCTGTTCCGTAACCGTTCCGCTGCGGATCCACGGCGCCCACCGCGTGACTGCGAGAGGCGTTACCGCCGGTAAAGCGCCTGCTTCAGCTCGTGGGCGTAGGCTGGGTTCAGCTCGAACGCGGTCACCGGCACCTCAGCGAGTTGCACTTCGTCGTAATACGGAATGGTCTCGATGAAGCCGGCCGACATCAAACTGTTGAGCGTGTCGGTAACGTCTTCGATCCCCATGTGGGTGGAATCCTGGATCTCAGCGCCCATCATCGCTTCCGTGAAACCGATGGCGCGCACTACCGTCGCTTCGCGCCCGCTGAGTTTGATATGCCGCATGTGATTTTTTTAGCAGCTACCGTACCGGAATAATTCAGTGAAAATCGTCAAAATCCAAAGCTGCGGAGGATACTTTTCTCCATCGCAATTTCGAAAGTCGGATACTTCGGCACCCATCCCAGGGCGCGCAGTTTCTTGTTGCTGACACGCTTGTTACTCGCTCCCCGTTTTCGCGCCTCGGACCGTGTCGCCGGCGCTGGAAGCGGCTTCCCCAGCCGCGCGCTCAGCCACTCGTACGCTTCGCGGGCGGTGATTTGTTCGTCGCCCACCAGATTGAAAATCCCGGCTTCACCCCTTTGCGCTAAAAGAACCAAGGCGGCCGCAATATCGCCTCGATGCACCTGATTGATCACGCGACCGCCATCAGCATCGAGCACCGCCTCACCCGCCAAAAATCTTGTCAGAAAAAATGACCGACCCGGCCCATGAATCCCTCCCAGCCTCGCCACGATCCCGCCCCGTGCGAGGACCAATTCTTCCGTTTCCCGCAAAAGTTTTCCCTTCTCATGGAGCGGCTCGGCCGGACTCTCCTCATCCACGATCACGCCCCCTTTCTGGGCGTAAACGCTCGTGCTGCTGGTGAACAGAAATTTTGCCTGGGGAAACGCGCGGATGAGATTCCGCGTCCCCTCGAGATAGACCCGGCGATACTGCTCCGCATCGCCGCCGCTCGTGCTCGCGCAATGCACGACCACATCAAACGCTCCTCCGGCCGCCGAGACCGCCGACGCATCCCCAATATCCACCGCGCGGACACCGTAGGGCTTTTCGGAAAGCCGGTGGCTCGATTCCGCCGAAGCCGTCCATCCCTCGACCTGCCAGCCCCGTTCGCAAAAAAGATCCGCCGTCGCTTCTCCCACGTAGCCGCAGCCTGCGATCAAAATCCGGCCCATTGAATCCGCGCCCAGTCTTGTTTAGGAAGCCGGCGCAATCTCAATTTCGTCGAATGGGTTCGGCTGGCTCGCGCGCACTTGCTTGAGCCGGATCAGCTCCAGCAAGGCCAGGAACGTCACCACGATTTCGACCCGCGACGCCATCTGGGCGAACAACTCCGAAAACTTCAGCGTTACTCCTCCCGCCACCTGCCGCAGAATGGAGTCGATCTTGTCCGAGACGGTAAAGTGTTCGCCAAATAGTTCCCGCAAATCCTCCCGCGCCTCGACCCGTTTTATCACGGTCTGGAGCGCGTTGATCAATTGGAAAATGCCGACCTCGCCCAGGGAGAGCGGCGCCAGCGCCACCTCACCCGGGCCGCTGCCGGACCGCGCAAACATCCGCTCCTGCTCCAGCGCCCGATCGCGCAACTGCGCCGCCGCTTCCTTGAACTTCTTGTATTCGATCAGCTGCCGGATCAAATCCCAGCGCGGATCGTCCTCCGCCGCCTCTTCATCCGGTGGCTGCTGATCCACCGGCAGGAGGCTGCGGCTTTTCAGATAGATCAGGTTCGCCGCCATCACGATGAATTCGCCCGCGATATCGATGTTCAATTCCTTGAACGCCTGGAGGTATTCCAGGTACTGGCTCGTGATCCGTTCGAGCGAGATTTCGTAAATATCGATCTCGTCCTGCTTGATCAGGTAAAGCAGGAGATCGAGCGGCCCCTCGAAAATCTCGAGCTTAACTTTGTAATCCGTCTCCATCGCGCGCCGCGAATGTTACGAGCCGTCGCCGCGAAAGTAAACTCCGCGAGGATGCGCTGCGGCTCGACTTCAACTTAGGGCGAAGGCAATCGGGCCACGGCCTTTGCTTGGCGCAGTGACCATCGGAAGCAAAGACGGTTCACTATTGCGGCGGCGGCGTGGGCCACGGTACGCCCGGTCGCATGATTCGGGGGGGCTGGTTCAACGATCTACGGCGGTGGAGGAGGCAAATCAGCGGCACCGGGATCGGAAGCCATTATCAGCGGTCCAAGTCTGTCTCATCGCCCGTTCCACATTTGGAATACTTCGATTTTTCGGTCCGAGCCGTCTTGCCGAAACGAGACGCGAGCAGAAAGGTCCCCTTTCCCAACGCCTGCTGTTGCCATCCACTCCCACCGAGCATTGCGAAGCACCGCTTTCCCATCATGTTCAGAAAAGGGCTTCACGCCAAATCTTCTTTTTGCTTCTTGATTCGCCAAAACGGCAGCGAGGGCATTGGCTCTTTTGAAAGCTAGACTTTCTCGCAAAGCTTTCGCCGGGAGTGAACGCTCCTGGTGGTAAGCGTCCGTGTTCTTTATAGAGGCCGCGAATATCACTAAACACCCGAAGAGCAACCTTGTTCTCATGTAATAAGATGCACGGTTCAAAACCCATCTAACAGGAAGCATAAGAAGAATGACAATCCACTAGCTAGCCGTCGCGCGAAGCGAGATAGTCACGATACGGATTATCACCAGGTGCGCCAGCGGGGAAATAATACTTGTAAAAATCTCGGAAATCTCGCCAATCATCAATAGGTGGGAAACCGGGAAATGGTGGAATTATCGGGTGAAGCGGTGGTGGCGGCCATTCCGGAGCTGGCGGACCGCTCGGCACAGGCGTCGGAGGTGTTGATGGCTGCGGGGTAGGTGAATCGCCCTCGCCCCGATCGCCTCCCCCACCTCCCACACTGTCACGACTACCACCTTCCCCTGGGGCCGATCCGGTCCTATCGAGCGCACCTATGTCTCTATGCCCATCTCCTGCAGTTCTGTCGTACCCCGGTATCTCCGACGCCGTAACTTCCACGCCCGGATAATCTGCAACGCCATCATTCCCGTCCTTCTTCTTTGTTGGAAGAGGACTCTCCAGTCCGAACGGATCCATTCGATTCACCGGATCGCCGCCGCAGAAGCGGTAGATATTTGCACGGTCGCCTCGGAAGCCGATGGGATCGGGCTGGAGGAAACGGCCCAGGCTGGGAAGATAGAACCGATTGCGGTAATCGTAAATCGCACCTTCCTTGAGATAATCGCGGCCTTGGAACATGAAGCGGTTCGCGGTGATCGCGTCGGAACGCGCATTGCCATTCGGATCCCAAATCTGGGGCTCGCCGGACAGCCCGTAAGTGTAGCGTTCCACCAGATTGTTGCCATCGTCCGATATGTGCGAGGTATTGCCGCGCCCGTCCTGGGTGAACCAGCTGTTGTTATACTGGCCGCCGAACGCACAGACTAATTCATCGGTCGCACCGCCCCAGAAGTAGAGGCGCTTCAAAACGTTGCCAAGACCCCATTCCTCCCGAAGCGTCCAGCCATCCCAGACGCTGAATGTCACATCCCAACCTGAGCCGGTATTCACCCCACGGGTGATCTGCCGGTTTAAACCATCGTAATAAAAGCCAAGGGAGGTGGTGCCCTTGGTCGCACTCCTCAGTCGATTCTGGGCATCATAGGTGTAAGTCCAGCCGTCACGGCCCTGGATATTGCCATTCGCATCACAACTAATCGGCGCGCCGCCCACGCTCGTGTATTGATTTACGTTGTTTGTGCTGTATGGAATTCCCCACGTGTTTGTCCGGTTCCCGGCTCCATCGTAGCTCAACGGAAGATTCGTCCCGCTTACCGTTCCATTACTCAAGGTCCCATTCGGAATCTCACCGACAACTTCTCCGCCCTGATCATAGCTGTAGCCATCGGCCGGGCCGCCATTGCGCTGCTCGTATCTCCGCCGGCCCATTTCGTCAAAGGCATAATCGTAGCGTGCCGTCTGGCCGCCGGCGAAGGTGTGGCGCACCCAGGAGCTGCGATTCAGAGCATCGACCGGGGCGTACTCGGTAATCGCCCCATTGTAAGGCGTGCGGAGGGTGCGATTGCCGGCCTTGTCGTACTGGTACGCGATCATCGGAGCATAAGACTGATAGTTAATGTCTTTAAGCTGATTGCGGTTCGTATAATGGTAATTGTAGGTTATGCCCGCATAATTATGAGTTATTGTTCCCCGATTTCCGTCCGCGTCGTAGGTGTAGCTGATCGTCCGCGGCGTATTGTCCCCGTAATCGCCGGTCACTTCCGTTTGGCTCGCCAGCTTATTGTCGTCGAAAAAGGTATTGTCGATCGTCGCGTCCCAATTCCAGATTTGGGTAGGACGCGAGGCCGCGTCGTAGGTCGTGCGCAGTTGCGGCGTAAACCCGTCATTCCAATCGAATCCCGTCTGTCGGTTGCGACTATCATAAAAGAATGTTTGAACGTTGCCGGCGCGGTTCTTGTGTGTGGCGCGGTTGCCGGCGGCATCATAACTTTCCTCTTCGGTACTCCCGTCCGGATATGTCATCTTCTTGCGGCGGTTTAGCGCATCGTATTCGTAGGAATAGTGATTGGCGTTGCCGTCGTTATTCCAAGCAAGGTTTCCGGCAAGATCGTAACCCATCGTGGTCGTGACGCCTCTCTCGTCGATCTGCCTGGTCAACCGGTTCATTGAGTCGTAATCCGGGAATTGGAGAATGGTCTCGGCGGCGGTTCCGGTAGCGCGCTTGATCCAGGTCTTATTCCCCATAACATCGTAATTGGTGGTCGTAACGTAACCGAGTGCGTCCGTCATCGTAGTTGGCCGGTCGCGGTTGTCGTAGCCAAACGTCGTGGCGTGCCAAAGCGGATCAGTCACCTTGGTTAAATTGCCGACAGAATCGTATTCAAATAAGGTCCATGCTTCATCCGGTGTTCCCAACGCGGCAACCTGGTCGACTCTTTGAAGATTGGCGTCGTAATCGAAGACCACGTTCTTACCCATCGGAGAAATAACGTATTTGACGCTGTTCGTAGTGTGGAGAAGCGGATTGACCCAGTCGAGAGCATAGCAGAAGGTCGCGGTGTGACCAACCGGGTTTGTAACAGTTAGAACCCGTTTGTAATCATCATACGCAAAACTGGTGGTGTGATTCAGCTCGTCCGTAACGGAGATCCGATCGCCGTGATTGTCGTACGACATTTGGACATAGGTGCCATCAGCGTGAGTGACACGAGTGACCTGGCCTCGCGCGTTATACTGAAACCACGTGCAGTTTCCACGAGGATCGGTGGTGTGCTCAAGGCGATCGAGACCATCATAATAATAGTAGCTCGTTCCGTCTGGGTTGTTGTAGGCCCACATCATTCCCCGCCCGTCATAATACTTGGTTTCGGTTCCTCCACTCGGCATTCGGTGAGAATAGACTTGTCCAAACCCGTTATAAGCAAAGGTCTCGTAGGCTCCGTTGGGGTAATCGGGATAATCGATCCGGGTAAGCTGAAAATTGTCCGTGTCACGGGTAAAATAGGTGTTGTGACCACGCTCGTCACCCCGAATCTGAACAAAGTACGGCCCGCCATCCCTGTACCAGTAGGCATAGCCTTGCGCTGATTGGTCAGCATGCGTAAGGACGCTGACGGCGCCGATGATTCCCTCACGGCTCGTCGTAGTCGTATTGCCGCGAGCATCCGTAAAGCCATTGCTGAAACCATTGCCGTCATACGAAATGTAAGAGGTTTGTCCCTTGAAATCCGTGTAGCTTGCCAGCTTGCCGCCTATATAATTGAAGGTGCGGGATGATCCGTCGCCGCGGGTTTCCGTTCGGCTATTACCGTTAACGGAAACGCTCGAGACAACCTGACCCGCAGCTCCAGTGGCGGGGTCGAGATAGTTCTCGCTCTGAATCTGGCCATAGACGCCGCCGGACGAACCGGAGACATAAGTGTATCCAATAGACCACATCGGACCGCTGTACATCGGATCGATAGCGCCGGCGAGGAGAGGCCGTTCGTTTGGATCGATATTTCCGGGCGTGTAAAAGTAGATCGCGGTCGCGTAGACACCGCCTGCGGTGTCCCGGTATTGGATATTGCCGAGATAACTATACATGGCCGCGCCGGCTGGTTGCCATCCGCCGTAGTTATATGTTACCGACCTGCCGTCGCTGGCTTGAACACCGGTGAGGACCGAATCGCCCATCCACGGGGTGATTGTATACCACAACTTCAGCCACCGCCCGGCTGGCTCGGTAATTGTCATCGAGCCGTCCCCCGGATAAGTGATCGTTGTCGTCTGGCCGTGAGGATCGATGATTCCGACCAGTTCGTAAGTGAATAAGGACTCCGTCAAATGCGTTACTTCACTTAGTTCGTTGCGAATGACGGTGGCCTCAAAGGCAATTTTCCCGCCATCGGGCAGGAGGACATACACCATTCCCCCGTCGACATTGGTAAGCTGTTGAAAACGATCTGAAATCCCCGAGCCGGCGCGAAACCGGGTGTCGTTGCTTGCCTGGGAAAAAGAGAGGCGGCGCCCATCGGGATAGTTCACCGTGTAGACATTTGGGAGATAGCTCCACCGGTTGGGTCCGCTGCTGGTATAAACGTGCGGCTCAATGCTCCACTGGTAGTTATGGCGCCAGCTGCCTGCGGTCCCCATCTCCCATGTTCCCGAACCGGCGTTGTAGCGCGTGTTCATGGTGCGCGTGAAGGCGAGCGGGTACGCGCCTACCGCGCCTGCTACGGTGATGTCAGTGATGGAGCGAGTCGCGTTGCCTGTGTAGGGATCGTACGATCCGGCGGTATTAACATTGCCGTTGTACATCCCGGAGATCCCGGTCGGATTGTCGTTGCCGAGTTGCGCCGAAACGCCGGCGGGCAAGAGGCTGACCAGAAAAAGAGCGGCAAACAGAGAGCGGACGGAACGGCACATGGCTGAGAAAATGCAGGCGGTCATGGATGGTTATTTTCCTTCTAGATTAATGACCGGTTGATTGTTTCCAGGGTGTTCGTCGTCCCGAACCCAGAACTGGAGTCCAAGTTCCTGGGAGCCATTACGCACGGCGATTTGATAGACGCCTGGCTGATGTCCAGCCCGAAACTTGAAATGGATCGTCCCGTCCGCAGCCACGACGAGGTCTTTCGAAGCTGCGACGACGCTACCGCCGTCCAAAGCTTCGACCGTTATCGGCTGACCGATCTTTGCTGCCGAATATTGGACCCTGACGTCAATGGTCTGGTCATGGCGCAAGCCGACGCGATCAAAACCGCCCTGATGAGACGAGACGGTTACGACCTGGTCATTGCCCAAATCGATAGCCGCCGTCGCTTCACCAGTAAGGTGCCGCGCTTTCTGAGCGCCCGGCGGCGGTGCGGGAACGCCATGGGTGACCAGGTTTCGGTTTGCCTCAAGCGAAGATTGCGCCAAAAGCGGTTTCATTCCCACCAGAGAAGAAACGCCGGTGACCAATGCGAAGAACAGCAGCCGGTGAAAAAATTTCATGGCGCTGCTTTTGCACCATTTTTGTCATTGCTGGCTAGACAAACAGAAAATGAACTCTTAGAAAACAGATACAGAACAGATTCCCTCGAATCTCAACCCCCCGGGAACCATGGCTCGGAAAAAAATCCCTCGTCGGCTCCCTCCCCTGCGGGGAAAACTCGGGGTTTCAGGAAGCGATGTGAAAACAGAGCAGCTTTCGGAGATTCTTCGACAGACCGCTCGCAAACATCAGTCCGAGAAACCACAGGTCTTTTACGCGCTCCGGGAAGTCGCCGACCGTTTCAACGTTTCTCTCTCAATGGTCGCCGCTGTTTATCGTCAGCTCGAAACTGAAGGACTCCTTATGCGTCTGCGGGGCTCGCGGACATTGCTCAAAGGACTGGGTACCGGACGGCAGGTTTCAATCCATGGCATCGTTGGCGTCCCGATGCCACTGTCCTGTTTTTTGACCCGACAAAAATACCGAATGTTTTTTATGTGCACTCGACGGGAACTGCGTCGGCGCGGCTTCGTCGCGGCCGGGCTTTTCTATGAAGACTCGGAAGAGCGTGCCGATTTTCTTCAAGAGAGGATCAACCACTCCAAGGTGGACAGCGTACTGTGGTACAGACCAGACCACTGCGCCCGAGAAACGGCGCGGCTTCTCCAGGACAGCGGCGTCCGCGCAATTGGAGTTGCTGATGGTGGACTGCCAGCGTTGCCCTGCCATTTCGAGATCGCTCGGGACAGGGCGGTTTCCGAAATTCTGAATGATTGGAGGAACTGCGGGCTCATCAAAAAAGTATGTGTGGTTAACGCAGCGCGCAGATCTCCCGTCGATGAAGAAAAGCTCAAAGGGCTCCTCGAAAACGCGCGGTTTCAATACAATCTCATCGACCCTGGCCGAGCGCATTGCGACCAACTCTTACACTCGCTGGCGGAAGAGCCGGAGAGCGCAACCATTCTGCTGGGCGAGGCCGCTTCTCTGTTTGCCTTTCGCGCGCCCGATCGCCTTATCGCCCTGATGAATCGGAAGCGTGTGGCGTTGGTGGATGGTCCGGTGAGTTTGCCCTTCGCAAATATTCCCCCGGTGTGCGCTGATCTGGCCGTCGCCGATTGGGAAGCGGTGGCGAGGGTCATCACCGACGAGATTCTAACCGGAAGAGCATTCGCGTCTCCAAGCCGAACGGTTTTCGAAGCGATCGCCTACCTGCAAGCGCCGCTGAACGAATTTGCCCAAACTACCTGATCACCGCGACGCAGCCGTGGTCCACCAACCAGATTCCGTTATTCCGCAGACGATTATCGCTCGACGATTTCTCGTCGGTGAATCCACACAGAGTTCACGATCCCGAGACCGAACATGATGATAAAGGCGAAGGAGCCGCTGTAGCTGATGAGCGGCAAAGGCACGCCGGTGATCGGGAGCAAGGCGATGGTCATGCCGATATTCTGGAAGATGTGGGTGAAAATGAGCGCAGTTGTCCCGACCACGAGGAGCAAGCCGAGCTGATCGCCGGCAAAGAACGCGACGAAAAGACACGTTAACAGGAGCAGGGCGAACGTGCCGATCAGGAACATGCCGCCAACGAAGCCCCACTGCTCGCCGATGGCGGAAAAGATGTAATCGTTGTGCACGGCGGTCGCCGGCAGAAACCCCATCTCGATCTGGGAGTTCGGCGCTTTGAATCCTTTGCCCTGCCAGCCGCCGGAGCCGATCGCAATGAGTGACTGGTTAATCGCCCAGGCCGCGCCCTGTTTGTCGATCTCAGGGTTAATGAAGGCCGTGATCCGCTCCATTTGGTACGGTTTCAGGGCGAGATTGATCGCGAGCGGAATGAATCCTACGACGATCAGGATGATACAGATGAGGTAACGCAGCGGAATGCCGCCGACGAAAAGTAAGGCGAGCAGGACCGGGCCCCAGATAATGGTCATGCCAAGATCGGGCTGCATCAGGATCAGCAGGCACGGCGCGCCGACGATGACGCCACAGAGCAACAGCTTTAACATCGGATGCAGCTCGCGGAATTGCGAATGACTCAGGAAAAGCGCGAGCACCAGGATCCCGGCAATGACCGCCAGCTGCGCCGGCTGGAAATTCAACGGACCGAGGTGCAGCCAGCTCCGCGAACCGTAAACTTTCGTGCCAAAAAATTTCGTGGCCACGAGGAAGGCAAGACCGGCGAGATACATCGGTAGCGCGCCCCAGCGGACCCAGCGATAATCGATCAGGCTGGTAAGCATGAAGGCCAGAAATCCGACCGCGACCCAGTTGGCCTGCTTGCGCCAAAATTCGGACGCGACTGCTTCTTCGCGCATGTAGGTGGCGCTGTAGATAGCGATGACGCCGAAAATCGCCAGGGCCAGCATGGTGATGAGCAACACCCAGTTCAGGCCGAGCAATTTTCGCAGGAACGGAGTCATGTTGGATTTTTGTTCGCGCCTTCAAGCGGCGCACGCGAGCGCAGCGGAGTATAGCGTACGGGTGATTTTCGTAAATTGCGGGATGCAATTGCACGGAAGGGCGGACGGGCCAAGCGCCGGATGTCGCCGTCGATCGCCACTCGGCGAGGGTCCCTCGACTGCGGTGTGGCTGGCCGAGTCTATCGGGCTGACTTTGAAGGGTTTACGGCTGGTTTTATCGATTCCGAGAATCTTCCCATTCGCCGCGAGCCATCTACATAAACACCTCGTTCATAGCTATTTATATTGAAGCTAAAATTTTGTTTACCTTCGCTTGTGAAGCCGGACACGCCCCGATAAAATACTGTGGAGCGGGGCAAAATTCGAAATCGAAGGGAAGATCATGGCAAAAAAAACGAAACGAAAAATCGCCCATCCGAAGTTGCCGATGCAGCGGCAGCTCAATCTCCAGCACGAAGGAAAATACTTCGATCTGCGGGCGATATTCGATCGTTTGAACGAACGCCATTTCCGCGGCCGGCTCCGCGGTTACAAGGTGATGTGGGGCCGGAAACGGAAGCGACGCCCAAAGGAATATTTTATTTTCGGCACGATCCAGGAGGAAGATCGCGTGATCCGGATCAATCCCGCACTGGACCAGCCGTTCGTTCCCCTTTGGTTTCTTAAGTACATTCTCTACCACGAAATGCTGCATGCCGTGGTGCCCGACGAAGAGGGCTCAGGCGGACGGCGGCGGGTCCACACCGAACGGTTCCACGAGCGGGAGCGCCAGTTCCCCGGATACCGGCGGGCGCGGCGTTGGGAGGAAGAGAACCTCGCGCGCTTTTTGCGCTAAGCCCTGGTGGATCGGCCGCTCCGCGGGCGATGGGGTGCGACGCAATCATATCGAGCGACGGAGCGCTCGATCCACCTCTACCGCCGGTCGGGCGAAGCAGCTTCGACACTGGTCTCAAACGGCGAGAGTGTCGTTGCTACGTTCTTTTTGATGAGGTACCAGAGCGTTGTCGCGAGCAGGAGGGAGATCAACTTCGCGCGCCAATTGTTCAGGATCCATTTCTTCGTCTTCATAATTGCCTTGGAGAAGAATCTCGCCGATGCGTTTGCGGAAAGTTTCCGGGGTGAAATTGCGCTCAATCCGCCGCCGGTGACAAATTGAGATTCCGCCGGTCTCCTCCGAAATAACGACGGCGATCGCATCCGATTCCTCGGTGATCCCGAGGCCAGCCCGATGCCGCAAACCCAGACTGCGGTCCAGCGTTTCCCGCTGGCTCACCGGAAAAATACAAGCGGCGGCCGCGATGCGGCCATTGCGCACAATCACGCCGCCATCGTGCAGGGCGGCTTTCGGATGAAAAATGGTGAGGAGCAGCTCGACCGAAAAGTGCGAGTCGATGATGACCCCCGTCTCTTCATAAATCCGGATCGAGGTATCGCGCTCGATGGCAATAAGCGCCCCGAATTGTTTGTGGGCAAGCTGGGTCACCGCTTCCGCGATGTCATGCACCGTTTCGCGTTTCTCGCTCGTCAGGGAAAAAATTGGATGCCCTCCGAGCTCGGCCAGGCCGCGGCGCAGCTCCGGCTGAAAAATTACCACGAGCGCCACCGCCAGGAAGACGGAGAAACTCCGGATAATCCAGCCGATGACGACAAGGTTCAGTAATTGGGAGATCAGGGTCAGGGTCAGAAAGACGATGGCCAGGCCCGTCAGCACCTTCGCGCCGCGGGTCCCGCGAAAGTAGAGATAGCCATAATAAATCCCGACGCTGAGCAGGATAATTTCGAAGAAGCTCCGCCATCGGTCGAACCAGAACTGGAGGAGTTGCTGCATCATGGGGCCCTCTCCAGCAGAGCCTCGGTGGCGCGCAGGGCCGCCACGTTTTCCCTGACATCGTGCACGCGGAGAACGTTCGCACCCCGCTCCCGCAGCAGGGCCGTGAACGCAATTGTCGGTGCGAGCCGGTCGCTCATTTCATTCGATCCAATCATTTTGCCCAGGGAAGACTTCCGTGAAACCCCCACCACGATTGGCCGATCGTGCACCCGGAGTCCCGCGAGATTGGCGAGTAGAGAAAGATTGTGCTCCACCGTTTTCCCAAATCCGATCCCCGGATCAAACGCGATGGCCATGGACTCAATACCGCAATCTACGGCGCGCCCATATTGTTGTCGAAAAAAATCCGCCACTTCGCCGACGACATTCTCATAGTGCGGCGCGGCCTGCATGGTGCGCGGAGTGCCCTGCATATGCATGATGATGAAGGCGGTTCCGCTCTTTGCCACGACGTCCATCATCTGCGGATCGGCGCGGCCCCCGGTGACGTCGTTAACAATCGAGGCGCCGGCCGCAAGCGCTTCGCGGGCGACGGCTGCCTTGGAAGTGTCGATGGAGACAAAGGCGGAGACGGTTTCGCGAAGCTTTGCGATCACGGGAAGCACCCGCGCCAGTTCTTCGTCGACGGAAGTTGCTTCCGCGCCAGGCCGGGTTGACTCCCCTCCCACATCGATGATTTGCGCACCTTCCGCGGCCATGCGTTGTCCCTGGGCAACGGCTTTCTCGGTCGTGAAGAATTCGCCGCCATCGGAAAATGAGTCGGGTGTCACATTCAATATCCCCATAATGAGGGCGCGGTTGGAGAAATCGATCTCACGGCCGGCGATTTTCCAGAGCGTGTCCCCCATTAAGGATAAGACTATCATGGCGCGGGATTTATTCGACGGGGTCGAAGGATGCGGCGCGTTTTTGCAGGGAGCGAAAATTTGCGCTCGTGTCGTGAACACTTCACGCGGAGAGTGCTGCCCCGATTGTGAAAGAGAACGAGAACCAGCTGCGCGAACAAATCCTGCGCTTGCTCCGCGCGCCGAAATATAGGCCGCTCGACAAGGTCGAGCTGGCGAAAGCGCTCGGCCGGAAAAGCGGCGTTCGGATGAACCTGAACGCGATTCTGCGCGAAATGGAGCAGGCCGGCGAAATCGCGCGAATCAGGAAGAACCGTTATGTCCTTCCTTCGGAAGCCGATCTGGTGACGGGAACGCTCTCTGTTCATCAAGCGGGTTACGCCTTTCTCCCACGGGAAACACCGGGCGAGCAGGACCTGTTCATCGCCGCCGAGAACACCGGCACGGCCATGCATGGCGACAAGGTGGTGGCCCGCATCACCCGCGACGAGCGCTTTGCCCGGGCCAAAGGCCGCGATCGCGCCGAAGGACGTGTTATCCGCATTCTCGAACGCGCGCACGACACGATCGTCGGCACGCTCGAGCAATCGAAGAACTTCTTTTACGTCGTGCCCGACGATCCCCGCATCGTCCATAACGTTTACGTTCATAGCCCATCTGTAGCGGCGGTCTCAGACCGCCGAGAACGTGGCTTGCCTGCGGACGCGGATCGGCGGTCTGAGACCGCCGCTACAGGGCGGACAGCTCGCCGCGGCGACAAAGTGGTGGTTCGCCTCGAGTCGTGGGAATCGCGCCACGTTAATCCGGAAGGCGAAATCATCGAAGTGCTCGGCGCCAGTTCCGCACCGGGCGTGGACATGCTTTCGATTATCCGGAAGTACCATCTGCCAACGGAATTTCCGAAGCCAGTCCTCGAGGAAGCAGAACGGATTCCGGAAATCGTCGCCGAGGAAATGTTCGAAGGACGCGAAGACCTGCGCGGCAAATTCATCGTCACGATCGATCCGGATGACGCGCGCGATTTTGACGACGCCATCGACGTCGAACGAATCCAAGGCGGCGGCTGGAAGCTCGGTGTCCATATTGCGGATGTGGCCGCCTACGTGAAGCCCGGGAATGCCCTCGACCGGGAAGCGCGCAAACGCGGCAACAGCGTTTACCTGCCCGATCGAGTGATTCCCATGTTGCCGGAACGGCTAAGTAATGGCGTCTGCAGCCTGAATCCAGACGTGAATCGGCTCACTCACTCCGTCTTCCTGGAATTTACGAAAGAGGGCCGAACGAAAACAGCGCGATTTGCCCGGACGGTGATCCGAAGCGCGAAGCGCCTGACTTACCGTCAGGCCTACGCGATTCTAAAGGGCCCGGCGCGCGACCAATTGAGCGAACGGCTCCAGGTCGCCTGGGAACTCGCCAGCGTCCTTCGGAAGAATCGTTTCCGGGACGGCTCCCTCGATCTCGATTTCCCGGAGGTGAAAGTGCGCCTCGATCCCGAGGGCAAGCCGATCGAGCTCGAACGGATTGAGAACGACGAGTCGCATCAATTGATCGAGGAATTCATGCTGGCCGCCAATGAAGCCGTCGCGCGCGAGCTTAAGAATCGGCTCGTCCCCACGATTTACCGCGTCCACGAAAATCCGGACCCGGAGAAGCTGGGCGAGTATCGGGAGCTGATCCTGAGCTACGGCTACAAAGTGGGCGACCTGAGCAAACGCACCGAACTGCAACGGCTTCTCGCTTCCCTCCGCGGCAAACCGGAGGAACAGGCGCTCAAGATCGGCCTCCTGAAGAGCCTCAAGCGCGCCCGCTACGCGCCTCAGCCGCTCGGCCATTACGGGTTGGCGAAAAACAACTACGCCCATTTCACCAGCCCGATCCGGCGTTATGCGGACCTCGTGGTCCATCGCGGACTCGCCGGACTTGAAGCCCCATCTGGCAAGGGCGGCGCGCGGCGTCCCTCCCAACTCGACATGGGATCTGTCGCGACGATTGCCGAACATATTTCCGAGACCGAGCGCGTCGCAGCCGAGGCGGAAATGGACGGCGTGAAGATGAAAAAGCTGGAATTCTTCCAGCGTCAACTCGACGCCCGCGACCCGCAGGTCTTCCGGGCCACCGTTCTCGAAGTCAAAAACTTCGGGCTCCTCGTCGAGCTGCCGGACGTTTTGCTTACCGGACTCATCCACGTCTCATCGCTCACCGACGACTTTTACGTCTATGAGGCAGCCCAGCGGCGCCTCATCGGCCGGCAATCTCGCCGCAGATTTTCGGTCGGCGACCAGTTGAAGGTTTATGTCGCCCGGGTCGACATCTTCAAACGCCAGGTCGATTTCGCCATCGCCGAGGAACGCCCCGCCAAAACCCGCAGCCGCTCCTCGCGCAGGCGCTAACCATACGCGTTGTTTCGCTGGATCCTGACGCCGGGATACAAACCTGCAGATTTTGCTTCCACTCGATAGGCCGATCACCCTAGACTGCGCCGTTCTCGATATGGATAGCGTGATCGAAGCCAAGGAACTGCAAATCGAGCGGAAGCGTTTTCACGTGGAATTCCGTGAGAACGACCGTGGAAAATTCCTTCGCATTACCGAGGAAGCACACGGCCGCCGGAACACGATCATTGTGCCGAGCACGGGCGTAAATGATTTCACCGCGGCGATCGGCGAAGTGCTGGGAATTAACGGTCAAGCCCCCGGTCCGTAGCAACGAAGTCCTCCGATTTCTTTTGCCGGAACGCCGGGCCGCGCGTTGACACCTTTGGCGCCGGAAATTAGCTTTGCGTCCGTTTGACGCATTCTCCTCGAGCTGAATCATTCTCAATGACGAAAAAAACGAGAGCTCGGACTTCAGCAAAACGTTCCCCTTCCAAAAAACAAAAGAAAACGCGCTACGTTTATGCTTTCGGCGCGGGCAAAGCCGATGGCGCCGGGAACATGAAACCGCTCCTCGGCGGCAAAGGCGCCAACCTCGCCGAGATGACCCGGATCGGGCTACCGGTCCCCCCGGGATTCACCATCACGACCGAGGTCTGCACCTACTTCTACGCGCATAAACGCACTTATCCGGCCTCGCTCCAGGCCGAGATCGAGAAAGGGGTCGCCAACATGGAGCGGATCATGGGGGTCCGGTTCGGCGACACGGAGAATATGCCGTTGCTGGTCGCGGTGCGGTCGGGGGCGCGCGATTCCATGCCGGGAATGATGGACACGATCCTTAACCTTGGCCTCAACGACCAGACGGTGAAGGCGCTCGTCCGCGCGACGAACAACGAGCGCTTCGCCTGGGATTGCTACCGCCGTTTTATCCAGATGTACGGCGACGTGGTCATGGGCGTGCAAAAGCGCGAGGGGGAAGACCACGAGCCGTTTGAATCGGCGATCGAGCATTATAAGGACGAGCGCTACGGCCAGCATAACATTGACGATTCGAAACTGACGGCCGCCGATTACCAGGCGCTGGTCGAGCGGTTCAAGAAGCTCGTGAAAGATCGCACCGGCCAGGCCTTTCCGAACGATCCCTGGGACCAGCTCAAAGGCGCGGCCGGCGCTGTGTTTGGTTCATGGATGAACGATCGCGCCATCGTTTATCGACGGAAATACAACATCCCCGAGGAATGGGGCACGGCCGTGAACGTGCAGGCGATGGTCTATGGCAACACCGGCGCGAACTCCGGGTCCGGCGTCGCGTTCACTCGCAACCCGGCCAATGGCGCGAACGAATTTTACGGCGAGTTCCTCATCAACGCCCAAGGCGAAGACGTCGTTGCCGGCGTGCGGACGCCGCAGCCGGTGATAGAGCTGAAGAAGGCGATGCCCAAATGTTACGCCGAGCTGCTCAAGGTGCGTTCCATTCTCGAAAAACATTTCCGCGACGTGCAGGACGTCGAGTTCACCATCCAGGATGGAAAGCTGTTCATGCTCCAGACCCGCAACGGCAAACGGACGGCCGCCGCTGCCCTCAAGTTTTCGATGGACATGTGCCGCGAGAAACTCATCGACTGGAAGACGGTCATTCTCCGCAACCCGGCGGATCAGCTCGACCAGCTCCTTGCGCCGATCTTTGACGCGGCCGAGATCAAGAAAGCGGAAGCTATCGCAACCGGATTGCCCGCGGGGCCGGGCGCCGCTTCCGGCAAAATTTACCTGAACGCCGACCGCGCCGCCGCAGCCGCCGAGAAAGGCCAAAAGGTGCTGCTGGTTCGCAATGAGACCAGCCCCGAAGACTTGCGCGGGATGATCGCGGCGGAAGGAATTCTGACTGCGAAAGGCGGGGTTTCGTCACACGCGGCGCTCGTGGCCCGGCAGATGGGAAAAGTCTGCATCTGCGGCGCGTCCGCGTTGCATATCGATTACGCGAAGAAAACGGTGTCAGTCGGCAGGCAGATCTTCAAGGAAGGCGAAGATTTCCTGTCGATCGACGGAACGACGGGCACCGTTTACGCTGGCCAGCTGGCCACGGCGCCGAGCGAGATCATTACTGGAACGCTCCACGGCGACAAGGCGGCGCAAAAGACCGAGAAGTTCAAAGCGTTCAACCAGCTCATGACCTGGTGCGGGAAGGTGTCGCGCCTCGACGTCCGTTGTAATGCGGACAACCCCGAGCAGACCGAGAACGCGCTCGCCTTCGGCGCTGTCGGCATCGGGCTCACCCGGACGGAGCACATGTTCTTCGAAGGCGACCGGATCGACGCCATGCGCGAGATGATCCTGGCTGAGAACGTAGACGATCGGAAAGCCGCGCTCGCCAAGTTGCTGCCGTATCAGCGCGAAGATTTCACCGGTATTTTTCGCGCCCTGAAAGGTTATCCGGCCACGATCCGTTTTCTCGATCCGCCGTTGCACGAATTTCTGCCGCACGATGCCGAGTCGCAGGCAGCGCTGGCGAAGAAAATGGGCGTGACCGCGGAGAAAATCGCGGCGCGCGTGGAACAGCTTCATGAATTCAATCCGATGCTCGGCCACCGCGGTTGCCGGCTCGGGATTGCCTATCCGGAAATCACCGAGATGCAGGCGCGCGCGGTTTTCGAAGCCGCGGCCGAAGTCGCGAAACAAAAGATCAAGGTGAAACCGGAAATCATGATCCCATTGGTCGGATTCAGGAAGGAATTCGATCTTCAGGCCGAAATCGTCCGGCGCGTCGCCGGCGAAGTGATGGCGGAAAAAAAAGTGAAGTTCGATTATCTCGTCGGCACCATGATCGAAGTCCCGCGCGGCGCCCTCACCGCCGACGAAGTCGCGAAGAGCGCCGAGTTCTTCAGCTTCGGCACGAACGATCTCACCCAGATGGCGCTCGGCATCAGCCGCGACGACATGGGGAACTTCCTCATGCCGTACGTCGAGAACGAGATCTTCAAGAAGAACCCGTTCGCGTCCCTCGACCAAACCGGCGTCGGCCAGCTCATGCAGATCGCCGTCGAGAAAGGGCGCAAGAGCCGGCCAAAGATCAAGCTCGGCATCTGCGGCGAACACGGCGGCGATCCCGAGAGCGTGAAATTCTGCCACCGTCTCGGCTTAGCTTACGTCAGTTGCAGTCCTTTCCGCGTTCCCATTGCCCGGCTCGCCGCCGCCCAGGCCGCGTTAGACAAATAATGGAGACGGCACGCCTTCGTGCCGTGGGGAGTTGCAATCGACGCCTCTTCCCAACGGCGCGATGGCGCGCCGTCTCCATTGCGTGATCGAAAATCGCCTAATCAACGCGCCGTATCGCGAAAGATCAGCGCGGTCTTCGTCGGAGCGATTGTAGGACTGTACCCACCGGCGACCAGCACGTGCGAGCCATCGCTGGCCGCGGCGAAATTGCGCTGTCCCGCGCTCAAGGAGGGACCGGTTCGCCATTCGCCGGTAAGAGAATCGTAAATACTCACCACCGACGCCGGGTTTGGGGCAATCCGCCCACCCCCCACAACCCACATTTCGTTCCCAACCGTGACCGCATGGGTCTCGCCCGTTGCCCTCGGTATGCTGGCAATCGGTGAAACTACGTCCTTCACGGGATCGTAAACAAAGGAATGATTTGTATCGGTCAGGTTGCAGGGCACGAAAGTCGAACCCCCGGCCGTGAAGATGAGCGATCCGATGGCCGCGGCAGGAATGTAGGCCAGCCCCACCGGCAGGGTCGCGGATTTTTGGGTCCACTGGGAGCCCACGGCATTCTCCGGATTGAATTCAAAAATTCGATTGGTAGCCTCGCTGGTGATCGTCAATCCCCCCAGGATGTAGAGCTTGTTTTGGACGACCGCGAAACCGCCCGGCACCGTGTTGGGCGCCTTCTCATTCCAAGGATCGATTCCAAGCGTCTCGACCCTGTCGGCGATCGGGTCGTACCGGAAAACACGCGGCGTTGAGGTGACGGCGCCGCCGCCGGTGTTCCCGCCCACACAGTAAATGTAGGGGATTTTACCCGCGTTCAGGACGCCGCAGGCCATATTGCAAACCTGGTTGTCCGGGAGGGGCGCGGTCTTGAATGCCCAGGCGTTGGTTTTCGGATTGTATTCGTACGGCGTCGTCATTTCCGAGCCAAACGCGTCGCTCGTCCGGCCGCCCATGACATAAAAGCTGCCGTTGGCTGGAAAATAGACGCCCGTCGCCCGGACAAGCTCGGTGGGAAGATCAGGTGGACTGCTCGACCAGTTGGCGGTCGGCGCGCCTTGAAGCAATTGGCTGGAGGCGAGAAGCGCCAAAACAGAGAGGGCCTTGAGGAGCGGAAATCTGAATTGCGACTGTTTCATAATTCAATCCTTCGATTCTAGATTGCCAAAATATCAAGCCTGCTCGCGGCGCGGCAAGCCGAATCCGCTCCCGCGATGATCCTCTCAATTTTAGGCCAAACACATCGTTTGCCACGAGATTCCTCTGACGGATTACGTGCCACCTAATAGACGTAAGTATCGCCAGACAACGAAAGCCGATGGTTAGACCTTGCGGAGCCCGATTGCGCGCAAAAATGCAGATAAATCCGCAAGGCTTTTTTTCTGCGGAAAACTGCCGCGGTAGTAGAATAGAAAGTCGCCTACCTGGACAGCCCCCAGCTCAGAATAAGCACTCGGTCCGTTTTTTAGGAGATGCGGAAAATGGTAGGTAGTGCCTGCTCCTCGAACTGTCCGCCCGCCGCACCTTCCGCCAAGGGAAAACGATAAATCTGAATCCCACGTCCCGTGCATCTGCTTCAACTCTTCGCGGTAACCGGCCAGGAAGCGAGGCACGCAGTCCCCCTCCCGCGCACAGCCGGAAATGCCGCGATGTCTGAGATAAAGCGTGATCACTCCGCCGTTCCCATCGTAACTAAACGAAGCGCTCCCGTCGTCATGTGCGGGGAATGCGGTACCCCTGGTAAAGCCAGCTACTCGGCGTGGAAATTCGATCTTCGTCTGCAGGTTTAGGTAGCTGTCCGTCTTTTCGTTCTTTGTCCAGGAAACCTGGGCAGTTTCGCCGCGCGAAACACCCGCCTTGCGCTTGTATCGCTCGCGCCTGGCCTGTGCGACGCCAAATCCTCGCCGAGAGGCGTGGCGGCGCTAGACAATCAATGGGGAAACCTTCACTTTGAGAACACATTCGGGCCGGTCGCCCGCAGACGTTTCAATTCTCGAACACGATGGCCCGCAAAAAAGCTCCTCGCACACTCCCAGCGCTGCCAAGCCGGCGCACGTTCCAGAACGCGCACCATAAGGGAGAGACTTTAACTGAAATTTTGCGGGGCGTGGCGGTGAAGAACCAGCTGGAGCAACCGCGCACATTCTATTCGGTGAGAGAAGTGGCGGCGCATTTTCGCGCGCCGTTTTCGCTGGTTTCGCGCGCCTACCAACGGCTCGAGCAGGAGGGCCTCCTCAGCAGCGTCCGCGGCTCGAAGACGATCCTTCAGGGACTGCACTTCGATCGCCAGCTCTCCGTTCGCGCCTTCGTCGGGTTGCCGGCCTCGCTCTCCGCTTTTGTGACCCTTCAGGATTACCGGATGTTCTTTATCCGGATCCGGCGCGAGTTGCGGCTCCGTGGATTTGCCACGGCGACGGCCTTTTTTGAGCCGCGCGAGGCCAGCACGGACGCCTTGAGCAAGCGTCTCAAGGCTTACGAAGTGGATACCGTCATTTGGTTTCAACCGATGAAGGAAGCGAAGGAAACGGCGTTGCACCTGGCCGATTTGGGAATTCGCCTTCTCGGCGTGGCTAATGACGGTTTCCCGAACATTCCCTGCCGCTACCAGGTGCGTCGCGAACCGGCGATCCGCGCTCTGCTTTCGAAATGGAAAGAACGCACGTCCGACCGCGTGGTTCTGGTTCAGGCGAAAGAGCAACGCTCCGCCGCGCTCGAGGAGATCTTGCATTCGATCCTGGACGAACTGGAAATGAAATGGTCGGCCGTGGTTTACGAGGGGCAGCGAAGCGATCCGTTCTTGCGCTCCCTGCAAAAAACCAAAGCCGGCGGGATCATTTTTGCCTCGTCCGCCCTGGCTTCGAAGCTTTGTTTTCGCTCGCCCACGGCAGTCTCGGAACTGTTGGCCACCCATCGGGTCGCATTCATCAACGGGCCGGTGAGCATGCCCTTTGCGAAGGTGCCGGACGCGCGGGTGGACCTCGTCACGGTGGATTGGCAACTGGTCGCGGAACGGATCGTGAACGATTTGATCTCGCAGGACGCTTTCCAGGAACCAGGCCCGACGGTGTTCGACGCCGAAGCGCGCCTGGAAGTCTCGCTCAGCGATTTCGCGCAGAGTATCTGAGAAGGCGACGCTGGAAGCCGCCTTCCGTCGCCCCTTCGGGGCTTGATCTGGCTGGGGAATCCTAACCCCGGAGCTCTGCTTCGCTTCACTCCGGGCTTTATTCCGGCGTCCCTTCGGGACTGAGACTTCGGACTTTCTGCGGCATCCCTTCGGGGAACGAGAAGCGCCGGCGGCGCGACGGATTAAAGCCCGGAGTGAGCCAGCGAACTCCGGGGGAGACGGCAATGAACAATCAAGAACCCCGGTAGGGGTGACGGATTCCCGAAAACATGGCGAGGATCCACCGCGCCCTCCCGATCCGTCGCTCCTCCGGGGCTGGTTCCGTTTGAAAACGGAACCCCGGGACTTCCGCTTCGCTCCACTCCGGGCTGTATTCTAATGCCCGGCCGGGGCTGCAATCATTTCGCCTGGCCCGCCTCAAATTTCTGGCGCGCTTTCCACGCCCGCTCCCAATTATCTTTCGCGGCCCAGGCCTCCGCTTCCAGAAAATCAAAATAGCGCGGAGCTCCGGGCAACTCGGTGAAATGACGCACGGTCACGAGCGCTTCATCGACTTGTCCTTGCCGCATCTGCTCGCGATACAATTGGAAGCCGAGGCCGAAATTGTCAGGACTAGCATGGAGGGCCTGGCGCAGTTGGTCGATCGACGAGCCCTCGGCCGTGGGAGGTAACGGAGGCGCCGCGCCATAACGCCGGGTTATTTCGTAGGCTTTGCGAAAATTATTCTGGGTCGCGTAATATTTCGCGACTCCCGGCCAGGCGTCGCTCATCCATTCGGGGTGGGTTTCCACGGCCCGGGCCAGCTCGCCCGCATCGCCCCGTTCGGCCCAGGTCTTGAAGAACAGGCGCTTCTCTTCCGCAGTGAAGGTTTCGAGACGTGGATCGTTGTTGAGGAAACGCTGGACCGCCGCCATGAAACGGGCGCCGCCGGCTTGCTGAAGAAAAATAAGGGCCAGATCGTGATGAGCCATGCCGAATTCTTCGAGGCTTAAGTGCACCGGGGGATTATGCCGGGCGGCGAGGCCGAGCATCCGGCCGTAGACCTCGGTCCGCTGCTCACCGGCGCGGCGCAACGCTTCCCGCCACGCGGTGAAAGCGAGAACGGGCTGGGACCCAAGCCAGGCCACCCCTTCCTGGAAAGGCACCTGGTAAGCGTTCGGCTCCAGAAAGCGCGCCCGCCGGAAATCGTCGAGCGCGTCGGCCGGCGGGCGTTTCGCTCCCACCTTGCCGAGGGCGCGGGAAAAATAGAGCTGCCATTTGAGCGGCGCCCAAGTGAGCGCGCGAGTCGTGCGCTCGATGGTCTCGTCAAAATTCCGGCCGCTGCTGGCTGCGGCCGCCCCGCGCAATTCATTCTCCACGCCGACCGCTCCCGGCAACGCTTTGTCGTAACGAGTCGCGAAAACCCAGGCGCCGCCGGCGATAACGAGGAGGAGCCCAATGGACCGGAAGAGAAATGGAAGAACGGCACTGGGGAGAAATTGAGCCGGGCGTTTCAGCGCCAGGCCGAGCAATAATATTCCGGCAAACGCGGTCCCGATCCGGTGCCCCGAAACATCCACGAGCCCGTGAAGCGCAAAAAGAACGGCGGCGATCAGGGCGGCCAACCGGAAACGCTGGTTGGTTCCCTCTTGCAACGGGAAGACCTGTCGAACCAGCAGGACAATTCCGACGATAGCGAGGAGGATTGCGGGCCAACCGGCCTCCGCCCAGAGCCAAAGCCAATCACTCTCGGGATGGATCGCGCGCGCCGTGGTCAGGGAAGCATCACGGAAAACCGCGAAGATTTCGTCGAAGTTGCCGAACCCGATGCCGCACCACGGCGAAACGCGAATGAGGTGCAGCGTGTCCTGAAAAATCAGGACGCGGAAATCAGAAAAGATGCTGGTGCCAGTGCCGCGGAGATTGAAGCGCTCGACGGTTTGCCCGCCGAAGAGAAGCAGGGCCGTAAGCAAAATGAGCAACAGCGATACGCCGAGGGCGATCCGGGCGGCCGAGCCTTTCCGGAGAGCAAACGCTCCGAGCCAGAGGGCGCTGCCGGCCAGCAGAAGAAGAACCCCGGCGCGCGATAAATTGAGCACGACCCCGGCGACGAGAATGCCAAGGCCAACCAGCCAAACGATCCAGCGCTTCCGGTTGTGCCGGATATCATCCTGGCCGCAGGCCAAAACTATGATCGCGGCCAGTCCAAAAAGATTTCCGGTTTGATTGCGATTCGGAAAAGGGCCGAAGCCGCGCTCGTTATGCCAGAAGGGAAGCGCCGCCTTCGCGTAAAACAGCGCAATGCAAAGCGCCGCGAGGAGAACGATACCGATGGCGAACAGACGCAGCTGCGAACGCACGGCGCGCAGCTCCAGATCCAGCGCACTGACGTAATAAAGCCAGCTGAGCGCCGCCAGAAAACTGACCAGGCATCCGAGCGTGATCCACGGCTGCGGCGAGACCGTGTCGGGAAGCCTGATGTTGAAATCGCTAACCATGGCCTGACGCCACCCCGGGTCCGAAAACCAGGCCGCCGGCAGAAATGCGGTAGCCGCACAGGCCAGAATCCCAAGAAAGATCACGTTCAGGAAAAGGCCGAGCGAACGCCGCGGCGGATCGGCCAGAAGAATCAGGCCGAGGAACGCGATCACAATTCCTTCGGCCCATTTTGCGGTCGCGCCGCCGAAAAAACAGGCGAGCACCGGGAGCGCTGGCAGGAAGAAAGTTCTCCATCCCCGGGCAGGAGCGGAAGCAACCCTAACGCGCCTTCTAGCTGGTTGATCGGGAGAGCTTTGCATCGAGCCTGCGAAGGAAGTGGTGGTATGGGATTAGCTAGGTAAGTCAGGGGCGCTAATGGCGCCGCAAAAGCCCTATGGCCGACCCGGTTTTACCACGAGTTGAACGCGGCGTGCCATCGCGTACTCTCAGCAACGGCATCGGAAAGTAATCATGGTTACGCAACGCACGCAGGGCCTCTATCGCGTATTCCTGCTTTGCCAGATCGTCCTCGTGGCCGTCCTGTTTTGGTTTGGCGTCTGGGTGATGGTCACTTTCTATACCGGCGGCGACGCGGAATGGACCTGGCGCCGCTATAGCATTTACTGCGGTTTGCTCGTCCTGGGAATGACGATCGAGTCGCTCAGCCGGGATGGTTCGAAGAATTATTTTCTGCAGAACGAACTCCTGCGCCAGCATCGGCTGAGTCTCCGCCAGACCTTCGCCAGCGTCGGCACCCTCCTTCTCTACCTGATCGGGACGAAGGATGCCTTCATCTCCCGAATTTTCTTTTTCAATTTCGTTCCCTGGCTCTACGTGGCCCTGCTTTTTTCGCATCATTATCTGCCATCCTTCCTGGCCCGGCGAATCTTTACCGGCTCTCGCGAGGAAAAGACAATCCTGATAGGATCGAGCCTGAAAGCGGCCCAACTCCGGGCCTGGCTGCGGCGGAAGGCGGACATCGGTTTGCGCACCATCGGTCTGGTTTGCGACGAGCAAATTGAAAAAACGGATGACGGAATCCCCGTCCTGGGCGACTCCAGCAGCCTGGAGAAAATCATCGTCGAGCGCGGCGTGACGCAGGTGATCATGCTCGAGTTCCCGCTGTTCAACGAAAGCAATCGTCACATCATCCGGGTTTGCGACCATCTCGGAATCCGGCTCCTCATCGTGAGCGATCTCGAGGAAAAACTTCGCCATCCCGTGACTCACTTTGAAGACGACGGCTTCCGGTTCATCGGCTTGCGGGAAGAGCCGCTCGAGAACCCGCTCAATCGCTTCTTCAAGCGCGCCCTCGATATCGCGATCTCGCTGCCGGTCATGATCTTCATTTTTCCCATTCTCGCCCTGATTGTCTGGATCGCGCAACGAATCCAATCGCCCGGCCCCCTCTTTCATGTCCAGACCCGGGCTGGAATGCAGAACCGGCAGTTCACGATCTACAAGTTTCGTACGATGCGTCCCGATCATGAAGAGGTGACCCGGCAGGCGCGAGCGGAAGACGAGCGCGTCTATCCGCTCGGAAAGTGGTTCCGGAAATTGAGCATCGACGAGGTCCCGCAGTTTTGGAACGTGCTGCTCGGCGACATGAGCATCGTTGGTCCGCGGCCGCACTTGATCGAGCACAACAACCAATTCTCCCAGTTGATGGCGAACTACCACGTCCGCGCCTTTGTGAAGCCGGGGATCACGGGCCTGGCCCAGGTGCGAGGTTTTCGCGGCGAAGCCCGGAACAACGCGGACATCGAAAACCGGGTGGCCTGCGACATCGAGTATTTGGAAAACTGGAACCTCTCCCTCGAGTGCGGAATCATCCTGCGCACTTTCGTGCACCTCATCGTCCCGCCGCGGAGCGCGTATTAAGCAATCCTGCTCATGATCTTGCGGCCCAGGCTCTCAAGGAGGGATCAGGGGCGCGATCACGATCAAGAGGAACAGAGCGATCGTAATTCGTTCTCGAAATTCCGCATCACCTGTGGCTTGTCGAACTGCTCGACGTAGCGCCGGCCGTTAGCCCCGTAAATCCAGAGGCGCTCCGGATCGCTCGCGAGCGAGTCAAGCAATTCGGCCAATTCCTGAGGCCGCTCTGGTGGAACGTTGACGCCGAAATTTCCTTCGGCCAGGGAAAGGGCGAGCTCGCATTCGGGCGACGCGACGGTCACGACCGGCTTCGAGGCGGCGAGCAAGCCGAGAAGTTTGCTCGGAAAAAACGAGTTCCCAGCGCCAGCCTGCTGCGTGATGAAACAAAGATCGGCGTTGTTGAGCAGGGCCTGATAATTCGGCGCGGCTTGCAGGGGAAGCATGCTGAAATTTGGAAGGTTCATCTCGCGAGCTCGCGCCCCGAGCACTTCCCGCTGGGCGCCGTCGCCGCAGATCAGGAGGCGAATGCGCGGATTGCGGAGCAACGGCGCGGTGTCGAGCAGCACCCCCAGGCCCTGTTTTACCCCCAGATTGCCGGCGTATACCGCGAGAAAATCTTCGGCGACGAAGCCGTGACGTTCCCGAAAATCTCCGCGCGCTTCGCCGTCCGCCGCGCTTCTCAAATCGATCGCGTTCGGAAAGTAGATGAGCTTCGCTTCCGGCACGCCCTTTCGCCGGAAACTCGCCAGCATTCCCCGCGTAATCCCCGAAACCCGGGCGGCCCCACGGTAGGCGAAAGCCTCGAGAGCATAGAGCGCTCGCGTAAACCAGTTCGCTTTCAACATGCCAAGGCTCACCGCTGCGTCGGGTTGCATGTCCTGGACATGGAAAACAAATGGCGCCCGCTTGATTTTCCCCACGATCCAGGCCGCAACCCCAAGGAGCAAAGGAGGGGAAACCACGACGTAGACCTCCGGTTGCGGCAGAGTGAGAGCTCGCAAGGCGGAAGTGAAAACAAAGCTCCCTTCATGAAAAATGCGTTTCAGCGCCGAAACGCGGCTCGGAACAAATTGCCAGCAACGCCGCACGCAAACGCCCTTGATTGTGTCCGTCCGGTAAAGCCGTCCCCGATCCTCCGGACGTTTTTGCCAGGCGGGATAATAGGGGAAGCCGGCTATCATTTCGACCTCGTGGCCCTCAGCTTCCAAAAACTCACACAACGCCACGCTATGAGGCGCAATGCCGGTAAACTCCGGCGCGTAGTTGATCCCCCAGACAACGATTCGCATCGGCCTTACTCGTTAGGCGCCGCCTTCGTCCGGGTCAACTCGTAGGTCTTCGCGACGGAAAGGAATTCGTAGAAACCATGGAGCCGGGCGAAGTAATAACCTTCCCGGCCGTCGAGAAAGCCTTTTTGCCAGAGATAAACATAGAGGAAACGCAGGAGCGGCCGGAACGGCAGGTATTGCGAAAATTGTTTCAGCCTTCGGCGGCGCTCCACCGTGCTGCTGCGGATCCGGGCAGCGCTGCCCGCAAGTTGACGGTCGGCTGAAACGCGCGCCTCCCAGTTTGAATACCGGTTGTGCTTCTCGACAAAAACGTCGACGGAAGGAAAAGCGTAGTGGTCCATCTCCGAGCGCAGCCGGCCAGTCGGTCCCTGCACGATCACATGCTCGTGGACTTCGTTGTCGCCGCTGCGGGTGTCGGACTCGGTTAGTTTCTCGTACCGGCCTAACGAATGCCGGAAAAGACGCAGGTTCCAGTTTGGGTAATAGGCGTGGCGCAGCCATTTCCCCATGAACATAAAGCGCCGGTTGATCCAGTACCCCGCGATACTTCCAGCCTCCGCGATGGCCCGGGCGAATTCCTGGCCGGCTCCAGGCGGCAAAACTTCATCGGCGTCGAGGATGAAAATCCATTCATTCCGAAAGGGCAGGTTCTCGAGCGCCCAATTTTTCTTCTTCGGCCACGTCCCGTTGAATTGGAATTGAACGACCTGCGCTCCCGCCGCTTCGGCGATTTGGATCGATGCATCAGTGCTCTGTGAATCGACCACAATAACTTCATCGGCCCAGGAAAGGCAGGCGAGGCAACGCGGAAGATTGGCGGCTTCGTTTCGGATCGGGACGATCACGGAAACCGGCACGCGCTCGCTGGTGGTTCCGTTCATTTAGAGAGGCGGCTCCGGTGCACAGCGAGCAGCGAATAATCGGGGGCCCCAGAAGGGCACCGCTCCAGAGTCCGGCCATCGAAGAACTCGAATCCAGATTCCTGGAGCAAGGACGGGATTTCCTTGCTGGTGTAGCCATCGAGATAAACCACCTTGACCCGCTGCTCGTCGAAAAGCCGCGCAGCTCCCTTTAGGACGGGCAGCTCGTGGCCTTCGACATCAATCTTGATTACCAGATCCCCAGCGGGAAGAGACAGCGCATCGAGACGTTCGCAGGAAATCCTGGTCGCCCCGTTCGCTCCTCCCGATTCCACCACCCTAAACACGCCGGAAGTGACGCCGGGCTCAAAAGCAAGCTCGGTGGCGCGGTCTGATGCTCCCATATTTATCACGGTCACCTCCCGCCCTGCGACCGACTGCTTCAGGCGCTGCGCGGTGGTGGGATTAGCCTCAATGGCGACGTATTTGGTTTCCGGGAACAACTGCCGATACCTGGAAAGGACGGAGCTGTAGAGCCCGACGTTCGCGCCGACATCGACGAAGACGTCACCGGGGCGAAGCAGGAGCGCGAGGTTGAGGAGCGTCGCGGCCTCGTCGCGAAAGATGATATTGTCGTCGGCCATCTTCGCCGCCCGCCACAAACCGATCTCCTCCCGCGTACTGATGTGAAGCGGTGCGCCAAAGATTTGGACGTCGACCTCGCGCGCGGGGACGAACAGGCGCGTGAGCGCCACGCGCAGGCGCGGGTAACGAAACATCAGGATCCAAAACCAGTGACGCAGGCGGTTTCTTCCTGGAAAACTCATGGAGAAAATTTCCGCTGGCCGATGACGCGGCACGGATTGCCCGCGGCAATACTGTTCTCCGGGACGTCCTTGGTAACGACGGAACAGGCCCCGATCACGCTTCCATTCCCAACGGTTACGCCCGGCATGATAAAAGCGCGAGCCCCGACAAATGCGTCCTGGCCGATCGTGATTTTCGCCGTCAGAAGCGGAATCTCAGCGCGGGCAAAATCGTGAGTCCCCGTGCTCAAATAAGCTTCCTGCGCGACGGTCGCGCGCGCGCCAATTTCGATTCGTCCCAGCGAGTAGGCGTTCGCCCGGTCGCCGAGACAGGCGCGATCGTGCAGGGTCAGATTCCAGGGAATTTCGATCCGGGCGCGCTGATGGACGAAGGGCGTTCCATGGATGGTGGCGCCAAAAACTCGCAACCACCAGAGTCGCCAGGCATTGGCTGGTTTTGGCGTCCATTGGCAAAACAGGGCCCAGCAGAATCCCCAGAGCAAACGGAGCGCTCGGTCCTCCTTCGGCCACGGAGATTCATAGGGTGAGCTTTGATCCGCTTTGACCGGCGTGGGTGCGTCGTTGGTCATGGCAACACGTTAGTAAAAATAGATATCAGTGCTGGTCACACCATAGCGAGCCGGACCGACAGTCTCGAAAACCTCGACTCGCCGCGCGCGGTGGGCTTTGCGCAGCTGGCGGTAACGCCACGAATCGTCGACCACAATAATACCCCCGGGGTTCACCTGACCTTCCGCAACTTCGAAACACTGGGGCCGAATCGAATAATCGTTATCCGCCCCGTCCACAATGATCACATCGTAGGAGCCTTCTTTGATCCGGCCGAGATATTGCGACTCGGCGAATCCCGCGGGCGAATTGAAATCGAAGGGGCGTTCAGCGATTTCGGCATTGGTTAGACCAAGCTGGCTCAGGCGCTCGCGGACCCGCGAGGCCCACGCGGGATCGTCTTCCACACTTTCGACTCTGGCGCAGCGGCGGGCAAAGAAGATCGTGGAACCGCCGCTGCCAAATTCGAACACCCGCATTTCCGTCCGGAGAAAATTGTCCAGGAAATCGATCGCTCCATACGAGAACCAGGGTAATTCCAGATCAATCGGCGAGCGCCGGAGGAGAATATTCTGCGAAACATAACGCGGAATATTCGATGGCCGTTGCAGGAGGTCGCCACCAAGTTTGCGGACGCGTTGGAGGTTCGTTAGCTGCATTGGGTTTGTAACTCGACGAAATCGTCCAGGAACTGATCGGCTACCCGGGGCAAGGCATAGGCCGCGGACTTGCGCCATCCTGCTTCCGCTACCCGCGCGAGCAGACTCTCGTCCTCAAGAATCTGCGCGATCTTATTTGAGAAACCCTGGGCTGGATCGCGCAGACGGTGATCAAAAAAGAAGCCGGTCGATCCTTCTTCGATAAAATCGCGAAAACAGGCGAGATCGGAAACGAGCACGGCACAACCGTGCGCCATCGCCTCGAGGGCGGCCAGACCGAATGTTTCACCTCGTTCGGCGAGGGAAGGGTAAGCGAAAAGAGAGGCTCTTCGAAATTCCGTCGCCAGTTCAGCCGTGCCAAAGATCGGTCCGCGCAGGTCGATCTGATCCTTCGCCTTTCCGGCCAGCTCTTCCAGGCGTGCCCGATAGCCGTCGCCTCCGCCTCCCAGCCGTGTTTCCATCGGACCGACAATCACAAGCTTCCATTTAGCACGAACCCGCTCGGGCAGCCTAACGAAAGCTTCGAGAAGGAGATGCACGCCCTTTTCTGGATGCACCCGGCCGACATACAGAATCGTTTTTTCCCGCTCCCCGAATTCCGGGAGGGACCCAGACGGAGAATCGGGCCGCGGATAAGGGATTACCTTTACCCTCGCCTCGGGCACTTCCGCCCGGATGGCGTCGGCGACAGACTGTGAGGGCGCCTGGAGCCGGGCAGCATGCCGGTAAAAGCGCATCTGGCCCTTGGGGAACCGAGCGACGTGGACGTAGAGCTTTCCGCGCTTCGGATTTCGCCAGAGCAACGGGCTCCAAAAAGTGTTTGTCACGATAATGTCTGACGGCGCTGCCCTGCGGATAGCCCGCGTCGAATACATCAGGTCGAGGAACTTCAGCCACGCAAGCGATCGAGGCGTATCGTAGCCGCGGACGCGGATATGCTTCACTCCGGCGATCACCTCCTCAGCGGGAAGCCGGGAAACCGAGCGCGAGATCTGCACAACGTCATGGCCGCGGGAAGCGAACTCCTGGGCAAGGGCAAACCACGCCTTCTCGACCGCACCTCCCATGATGGGAGGAACGGGCAGGAATGCTCCCATCACGATCGTAATCTTCACGATGCGGATCCGCTTTCGCCCAGGGCGTGGATCAGGGAATCCACCGCCTGATTGATCTCGAAGCGGTTTAGGAACAGGTCGCGGGCATTCACGCGCATTCGCTCGCGTTGGTCGTCCGGAACAGCCACCCATTTCCGAAGAAGACGCAGGGTTCCTTCGACATCATCCTCCTCCACGAAACCGGCGCCGCCCTCGGCTATCTCACGCCAGATATTTACCTTGTTTGAAATCAGAACCGGCGTGCCACAGGCCATCGCTTCGACCACCGCAATTCCAAAATTTTCCTGGTGGGAAGGGAGAATAAAAGCCTCTGCCGCGCTAAACGCGCCCCACTTGACTTGGCCGGTCAACATACCAGTGAAAGTAATAGCCGCTTCCGGACCATCAGCGGCCGCGCCGGCCAGCTGCTTGAGGTGCTCGAGGTAGGCCCCGTCAGCCGCCGGTCCGGCCATCACCAGATGCAGATTTCCCGCCGTCGAACGCTGGGTCAGAAATGCCTGGATCAGCATTTCGCACCCCTTTTTTTCATGCAATCGGCCAAGGAACAGGATCAAGCGCTTCTCGCGCAACTGGGGATGATCGCGGAGAAAATCATCGCGAGCGCCTGCCAGATCGATCTCCGGTGCGGCGGTGCCGTAGCTCACGACCACCTCGTTGCAGCGGTAAAGCGAGAACGATTCGCGAGCCAGACGGCGCTCTTCCTCTGACGTGAAAAGAACAGCGGCCGCATCGCGCAGGACACGATATTCGGCCCACGGCCAATAGAGTAATTTCTTAAAGTGCTTCCGCGGATAGGTTCGCTTAAACCACGGATCGAGCATGCCGTGCGGAAAAACAAAATAGGGCGTGGCCGTTCCGCGCAAAGCGCGCCAGACGCCGTAGCTATTGTAGCGCCACAGGCCGTGAACGATCACGGCGTCATATTCCGCGTGCCGCTTCCTGATCCAATCCGAAAAACGCGGCGCGTAAGAATAACCGCCCCGCCCGGAACCAAGCGCATAAACGGGCACGGGGAAATCCCGCACCCAGGGATCGGAAGCACCGTCCAGGGAAACAATATCAACAGCATGCCCGCGGCCGGCGAGAATTGCCGAGGATTGCCTGACCGATTCGATCGGGCCGCCCAGTGCCGGATTAACCGTGTGAATGGATCGAAGAATTTTCAATCGGCGGAACCAGACAGCTGCCAGCGTTTCGCGTAATGGCCCAGGACAACGATGCTCCACAAACGCGTCCAATGCAGGCGCTCGCGCTGAAATGCTTCGCTCATTTCGTCGACAAAAGTTCGCGGCAAGAGATGTCGCTCCGTCGCTTCACGAAGTCCCTCCTCCACAAAGGATGCGAGCGGCCCGCGTATCCACGGTTTCATCGGCAGGGCGAACCCGGATTTCGGACGATCGTAAACCGACGAAGGAAGAAGATCCCGGCAAGCCTCCACGAGTAAACCTTTCACCCCGGCATAACTTTTCTTCACCGTGACGGGAAGACCAAGAAGGTACTCGACTAATTCGTGATCGAGAAATGGTACCCGCATTTCGAGTGAAACCGCCATGCTCATCTGATCCGCGTCCCGCAACAACATGCGACGCATATAGCCGGTGAGTTCCGCCCAGCTGATCCGCGAAAAATCGTCCGGCAACGCGACTGCTGCTTTGAAAGGCTCGGAGGCAACGGGAAGTCCCGCCCGATCGAGCATTTCGTCAGTGAAAAAGCGTCGCCGCCAGGTGGCCAGTTCGCCGGCCTGGCCCGTGCCCGGAAGATCGGCGAGACGATCGCCTGCGCCGCGGAGAACGCCGATAAGCTGGCGAAGAAAGCGCGGGAAGGTTGCAACCAGCTGCAAGCGCGGCACGTCCTGAAAACTAGGATAACCGCCGAACAATTCATCGCCACCCAGACCGGACAAAGCGACCTTCACGCCATGGTCCGCAACCGCGCGCGACACAATGTAGGTGTTGATTGCATCTACGGACGGCAGGTCGAGTTTCGCCACCGCTTCCGTAACGGAATGAATCACCTCCTGTTCGGAGAGTTGAATCCGATGATGATCTGTCCCGTAACGCTGCGCGATTTCTCGCGCGATCTCGGTCTCATCGAATTCCGCAAGATCGAATCCGATCGAGTAAGTCTGAAGTCTGTTCTCCAATTTTTGGGCGGCGATCGCGGTGACGATGGACGAGTCGATCCCGCCGCTCAGAAAACTCGCGACCGGCACGTCGGAGAGGAGGTGTTCCTCCACGGCCTTCTCGATCAGGACGCGTAAACGCGGAACAACGTTCTCCGTCGATCTAACAACGATCTGTCTGGGCGGCCAATATTGCCATGTCTTGACCGCGCCTTCGGAATCGATCGTCATGGCGTGGCCAGCGGGCAACGAGTTCATTTCAGAATAAAGGAGGCGACGCTCAGGGCAGGCTCCCCATTGCAAATAACCGGAGACAGATTCCGCGGTGATCGCCTCTGACCCTCGAACGAGAACCTTTACTTCGGAGGCGGCCCGGAATCCCTGGTGGTTATTAACGTAATAGAGTGGCTTGATCCCCAGACGATCGCGAGCCAGGAACAGTTCGTTTCGCGAAGCATCGTAGATGGCAAAAGCGAACATTCCTTTGAGATGGCTGACGACGTCGTGGCCCCACCGGGCATAGCCCAGCAAGAGCGTTTCGGTATCGCTCGTACCTCGCCAGGCCACGTTTGGTCCCAACTGCTCCCGTAAGTCGCGGTGGTTGTAGATTTCGCCGTTAACGACGATGACATTCCCGGTGGCAGGGTCGGTCATCGGCTGCGCACCCGTTGGAGACAAATCCACGATGGCCAGCCGCGTGTTTCCAAGCCAGCACCGGCCATCCGGCGAAGCCCATTCTCCCGAGGAGTCCGGCCCGCGATGCGCGATCAAGCGAAGATCGAGAGGCGTCGCTCGACCGCTGGAGCTAAAGTGAACTGCAATCCCGCACATCTTGATTTACCGAAGGCGTTGGCCAGGTTGGCGAAAGTTCGCCGGCAAGAATCTGCGCGACTCGCCCGGCGTGAAAGGTTTCATGGGATCGGCGCCATCTCGCGGTAAAGATCGCGGTATTCAGAAATCATCCGGGTAGTGGAAAATCGCTGCGCGTTTTCGAGGGACTTTGTGCGCCAGCGCTCGCGTTCGACCGGATCGGCCAGGCGCAGGATGTCGGCCGCAAATCCCGCTTCGTCATCGAGGCTGTGCGTCAAACCGGCCGGCCCGGCCACTTCACTCATAGGCGCGCGGTCCGCGCAGAGGACGGGACAGCCGCAGGCTTGCGCTTCCGCGATCGGCCAACCGAATCCTTCGCAGCTGGACGGAAACAGCAGGGCCACCGCGCAATTGTAAAGAGCTTCGAGCAACTCGTTGGAGATTCCGGACAATTCAACAATCCGATCGGAAACGGCGAGCTGCCGGCTCAGGGCCCGAAGCGGCCCGGAAAGGGGTTCGCCTGCGAAAACGAGCAGCCCGTTCCAATGTTCCCGGGAGCGCGCAAAGATCCGCAGGACCGCTTCTCTATTTTTGTAACGCAAATTCGAGCCGACATGAAGAACGAACGAAGCGCCGGCCCCCAGCGGCGAAAATTCCGCTAGCCGCGTTCGCGCTTCATCGGGCGGCAGCTTTCGATACGGATAGTGCAACCCGAGCGTAATCACTTCGAGTTTTGGCCGGCCATTCTTGGGGTGAACGAAGCGTTGCGCGTCCTCCAGAGTTGCCTGGGAAACACAGGCGATGGCGTTCGCTTTCCTGAGGCCGGCAACGATCCAACGCTGGAGCACTTTGCCAGTGGCGCTGGCCGGACAGCCGGTCTCTTCGCCCAGCGCGCCGCGGACCGCGAGCATATCGTGGCAGGTGATGACCACGGGCGTTCCGCGAACTGCGCCGGCATACATCGCATTGGAGTGATCACAGATGTGCACAAGGGCTGGCCGCTTCCGCAGTTCTCTTCGAAGCGTTCGCGGGAAGAGAAAAAATTTGTCGAGATACGCGAGCCATTTGGCCACAAATCCGCCCGCGTAACGTAATCGACCAAAAAATGGTTCGGGCTGGATCAGGTGCGCGGGAACTCCGGCCGTGGTGAGTTCACGCAACATCATCGCCGCAAATCGTTGCATGCTTTGCTGACGATCGAGCGGGTAATTACCGATCAGCAAAATCATCGGGTTGGCGCGGTGCGGCGGACGAGGTATGCAAACCTTCCGCGTAACGAGAACGCCTGGCCACCCGCCGACGCGCGGGCTCGGGCGGGGCCGGGAGCTCGGATTCAGGCAGAGTCTTGGTATTGCCCGCGGCCAAACAAAGGCCGCAGATGAAACAGGAGAACCCCAGGTTGGTGGGCTGGCCAAATTGCCCGTTCAAGAGGGAAATGAAACCGGCGCCGTACAGCATGATGGGAAGAATTTCGCCTCGCTTCAGATGCCTGAGGCTGACCAGGCCAAGCGTCCCGGCGAGCATGGTGCGCCAGGCCAGGAACGCCAGGCCAAGAATCGGCCCGCTTTCCAAAACGACGCGGCCCCATTCGCCCTCCGTCAAAAGAAAGATAAAGCGCCCGGTGAGAAATTTCGCGCCGCCATTAGTCCCGATGCCCAACCCGTAACCCCCGATCGGCGCCGTGGTGACAAGAAGAATCCCCTCCTTGAAACCGCTGAACATCCGATCCACCAGACCGCCGGCGATGGTTTTATCCTCCTCCTCGGCCGCGGCAGTGAAACGATCCGAAAGGATCTGGACACCCTCCTTGAAGACTGGCAGGCGAACGGCGATAAGCAGCACCACGACGACGATGAGTAGATTTCGTCCAAACTGATTAATCGCGTTGGGTCGAAAGATGATAATAGCGAGCAAGGACGAAATGACGACGAGCACGGCCAGCAGGACGGAACGGCTGCCGGAAACCCCGATCGTAATGACAAGCGCCAGACCACCCGCATAGAGGAGCCAGTTGCGGTAAACGCCACGGGTCAACGACGCGTAAAGCAGATAGGCCGCGGAAAGCGCGGCGTAAAAAATGACCCCGGAAACGAATGAAAATGTGCCTGGCGGCCTGATTTTTCCGCCACCGGCCGTGATCTGGGTGGTATCGCCGAGACCGGCGGTGCGATTGATATACGCGTCTGGCGACGAGTTGAACTGGATGGCGAGTAGAACGGCCATCGGAATCAACCCAATCAGAACCCACCAGCCCAATCTCTTCACGTCATCGAGATCGAGGACGTTGGCCATGACGAAAATGAGGGGCAAATGAAGGAAGTTTGAGCGAAATCCAAAGCCGGTGACGAGAAAGAGCGGCTTAATAGAGAGAAAGGGCTCGAGCACGATAAGAGATACAAGCCAGGAAAGGATGGCAATTACGCCGAGCCAAATGATGTAGTGATTCTTCGGAAAAACGCGGGCCCTGAGGGCCGTGAAATAGATGAGGAGAACAACCGGATCGCGAATGACCAGGAGGACGTCCGAATACGCGGGCAGGATCCACTTTCGAAATGTTCCTTCGAAAATGAGCAGCCAAAAATAGAGCCAGATCAGGCGCCTGATGACAGTCAAAGATTTTTCGTTAGTGGCTGATTGCATGCAAAATTAAGTCACCGTAAGCCGGCCAGGTAAGCTCAGCAGCTTTCGCGCGCGCAGCTGAGCTCATAGTTGCTAATTGACCACGGTTTTTCAGAAACCAATCGATCTTTTCCGCGATGGCTTCCGGAGCCCCGGCCGGGACCAGAAATCCGGTTTTTCCTTCAATAATCAAGTCTTCTCCCCCGGCATTCCTGGTGACGATCAGGGGCAGCCCGCAGGCCATCGCCTCCTGTTGGACAAGCGCACGACCTTCCAAGATTGAGGGGAGAATAAGCACATCGCACGTCCGCATTAGACGCAGAACCGCCTGATGCGGTCGAGGCGGCTCGTAAACGAAATCTGGAAATTCTTTTCGATAAAAAGACATCGGCAAAATGGGCGAACCCATCACAATGAGCTCGGCCTGAGCGGATCGGACCAGTTTCATCGCGGCGAAAAGATCAGCCAGTCCTTTTCGCTGCGTGAGAGCGCCGGCGAAGAGGAACCGCATCTTGTTATGGGACGTATGGGTTTTATCGGACTTATCCGCCTGCGGCGGCGAACCGAACGGCGCTATCACGCATTTTTTCGACGCGCGCGCCTCTTCTGGCAACGAATCGAAAACGAAGGCGCTGGGGCAAATCACCGTCTCCGCGAGATCTAGCTCGCGAGTCTTGCGCGCCAACTTGTCCTCGGAGTCGCGCGTGCCACCGAGAGTTGGCTCCCATTGAGGACAACGCTGGGCTTGTTCCCGCAGGAGACGCTGCGCTGTCTGCCAATAGGCGATGGGCAAATCGTATATACGGCGAAGTCCGAGTTCACGAGCAACTTCGAATGAACGTTCCGCGCCATCTTCGTAGGCATACATGCCACGAATCTTCAGGCGTCCGTGATTTTTTTTTAGATAATCAGCGCCTGCCTGGTCGAGACCGTTCCAGAGCTGGTCCAGGCTGGCTTTCCCTGTTTCGTGTTTGGTCAACCAATCCTGTCCCAGCTTTCCGGCGAGCAAGCGGACCATTTCGCGCGCGGGGTAAGCCTTGATTTTGCGGCGCGGAAGATCGTAACCCCGACGCATAATTTGCGCTCGGAGATTCGAAGGCCATGCCTTGACGAAGGGAGAGTCCTTCGACCATCCCAGCGTCGTGACGAACTTTGCCAGCAAACCCGCCCGATGGAGCGCAGCCAGGACCGCGCGAACGTTGGTGTTGCCGAAAGGATGGGTAAGCAGAATCATCGCAGCGCTGTTTCCATCGCGGAGAGGTATGCCGCCGCCACCTGGCGCGGAGCGAAACGGGCCAGGTGCGTTCCGGCATGCTGACGAAGACGGTCGCGCTCCGCGGAATCCGTCAGAACTCTGGCGAGAATGCCCGCGAGCGCGCGAGCATCACCATTGGGGAACGTCAACCCACACGGCCCGATCGCTTCAGCCAGACCGCCCTCCGCCGATCCCACGACGACGCAACCACACGCAATCCCCTCCAGGGCAACGATGCCAAATGGCTCTCGCCACCGCGAAGGAACGACGAGGATTTGGTGCTGGCGCAACAATTCCGCTAATTGGTGGCTGGTTTGCGAACCGACAAATTCGATGCGCGATTGCAACTTCAGCTCGGCCGCCTGTTTTTCGAGATGCTCGCGTTCCGGGCCGTCTCCGGCAATCGTCAAGCGAGGCTTCGACTCGAGGGTCGCCATGGCTTCGAGGAGGAGATTGACGCCTTTATCGGAAACCAGGCGGCCGACGAAGATCAGCTCTCTAGATCGCGGACCGGCCGAAGAATCCGTGAAGATCTTGTCATCGTAAGGATTACCGACCTGGATCGAAGAAGTGGGAAGACGGTCCGCGATCGCGCGGCTAATGGCCAGGGAAGTTGCATGCCGCAACACCCAGTTCTTCAAGCGATGTCTCCAGCCGACACTTTCATCAGAGTTCGCGATCCAGGTTTGATGCACGATAAAAAGCGGGCGGCGCAAGAGGAGCAACGGCCAAAGGGTCCGCAGGGAAATGTTATTTTGAAGGAAGACGTGGCACCAGCGGACTTCGCGCCAGAGTGCGACCAGTCCCGGCCGGCGAGTCACCGGGAAAGGAAAGGAACCGTTGCCCTCAGTTTGAGTGATGACGCGCACGTCATGCCCCAGAGCCACGAATTCGCGCGCGAGAAGGTTCGACGCCGTTTCGATGCCGCCGGTGCTGGGAAGAAAATGGTGGGAGCCGAGCAGGATTTTCAATTTCAAGCGCGGAGCCAGGTGCCGACGAATTCCCTGAACGAAGGGCGCGACCGAATCCTGCCCGCACGCAGTTTCAGAAAAACGCCAAGCTTGTGATCGATATTCAAAAGCCAAAACCGGAAGCAGTTGGCATTCTGCCGGGCAAGACGATGGGCGAAACGCGACGTGGCAGAAACATCCAGATCGTCCAGCACAATAACGGCGCCCACGGGCGCCTGGTCCATCGCCAAGAAAAGAGCATGCTCGCGTTTCGCGGGGTTGGGCGGGCTATCCACCAGGATAAGCCGCGCCCCTTGCAAACGCTGGAGAGATTCCCGCTGGGCCGCGACATTGAAGGATTCGATGGGGCGAAGCCGATTCCAGCAACGCGTGAGCGGGATAACCGCGGAAAAATCTGTTTCCCGCTGTTTGATCTGGTCGTCGAGTTTTTCCGTGCGATCCAACCAATCCGCAGAATCTTCGACACTGGCGGTGGCCGCGGAAGCGCGACGGAGCGAAAGGGTCGAGCGCCCCGAACCGAATTCAAAAGCCGTGCTGCCGGCAGGTAAAAGCGCCGCCACCTCTTCCAGGAAACGGCAACTCAGCGGTGGAAGGATCCAGATAGGAGTCTCGGCGGGTGGATTCTCGCCGTGATATTTGTCGATGAGGCGCTCTAGCTGAGTTTCGAGCGGATTGAATTCAGTGATAACCCTTCAGAACTCCTTTCAGCATTTCGAGGCGCAATTGCAGTCTCGGCTCCTTTTTGAACAGAGCAACCAGCGCGAACCAACCCACCTCAAGCAAATGCCTGATGAACAAGAGCGGCCGCAAGTAATAACGGGATGAGGGGGCAAAGCGCTCATAGAGATGAAGACGTGACCGATAGAGATCCAGGACGCGCGGCGCGCCGCCTCCTTTTCCACCGGCCCCCTCGTGTCTTACGCAATAGCCGAAATCAATGCCGACGCGACGGCCTTTTTTTCGCAGACGCAAACAGAGATCAATCTCCGACTGGCATTGCCAATACCAGCGGTCGAATCCCCCGACGGCACGGAATGCTTCCAGATTAACCAGCGTGCAGCTGGAATGGGCCGCTTCCACCTCCGCGATCCGCTGGCCCGGCAGAGGCGCTGGCTCGCGCTGAAACTTCTCCCACAGCTTAGAGACCTGGTTCCCCGCCGCGAAGACCCAGGCCGGCATTAATGGCTGTTCGTAGGCGGCCTGCGGCTGGCCCTGAAAATTCATCTGCCGGAAATTAGCCCAGGCCCAATTTCCCTGCTGGAATTCCGCGAAACCTCCGGCGAAATCACCCGGCTCGAACAGGACATCGGCATCGACGAGGAGAGCGAATCTGGTTCGCACAGCGCGCAACGCGATATCGGAGGCCTGGCAAAAGCCGTGAGCCGGCTCTATCCGGATCATGCGGACACCGCTGCTTACCGGCGGGAGCGGGCAGGGCCGGCTCGAGCCATCGTCGACGATCACAATTTTGTCGACCGTGCCCAGATTCGTTTCGAACGAATGCAGCATCTCGGCGGACATCCGAGCGTTGTTGTGGGTCGTCGTGGCCAGGGTGAGATCGGAGAAATGAGTCATCGCAACGCCTCCGCGTAAGCCTCGGCCAGACGGCGAGAATGGGCGTGCGCGTGATACCAGCGATAGATCCTTCGCTGAATTTCGTGCAATTCCTCGGGCGCCGGAAAGCTCGTTGCCCCCGGCGTCAGGTAATAGGGCCCCGGCAATGGATCGCCGTTAATTGAAATGGCTTTTTCCTGGTGAGACAAAATCGGCACGATCCCGTGCGCGCAGAGCCCCGCAAATACGCTCGACTTAAGAACCATCCCGGGCCAGACCTTGCCCGCGCCAAAATAATCGAGCAAAGCAAAACACGAGCGCCTGAGAATCTCCGACGCGGCTTGGGGAGCGATCTCGGGATAGTATTGGCACGACAAACCGGGTTGGCCGCGGCTCAATCTCTCCAGGGTGGTGCGGATGGAAATATCTTCGCGGCCGCCCACAATCTCCAATTGTTCCGGGGCGAAGCTTTTCGGGATCAGTGCCTGCATTTCCTCAAACCATCCCAGCGATCGGGCGATCAACGCGGTTCCGCCGCAAATCACCCACCGGGCCGGCGAGGCGGCCTCGAAATCATCGAGGTCCGGTTCGCCAAAATTCGACATGATCGGAAGGAGATAAACTTTCTTTTCGGCGTCGTAAGCATGAATCACTTTTTCAATTGGGGCATTGCTAACGACACAGGCAGTAGAAGCGTCAATGAGGTCGCGTGCGATCTTTACCTGGAAGGGTCGGAGCCAGAATGCGCTTTTCCAGGGGGGACCTGAAGCATAGATCTCGTGGAACGTCGTCACCCAGCGACCGCCCAATTCTCCTCGCAGTTTCCGCACGAAGCTCCGCAACTTGAAGGGAACGCCCCGGGGCTGATAGCCATAGTTCACGTAATGTAAAATCACGTGCGCGTATTTCCGCGCCAATTCCACCGGGGAGTTGCTATCGATCCCGGAGATGACGGCGTAACCTTCCTTGGATTCAACAGCGGTTTTCTCCGCCACGAGAAAAGTAGTTGTGATTCCGTGATTCGCGCTTAACGCTTTCGCGAGATTGAGGGCGTGATCGCCCACCCCGTCAAACGTGCCCGGCAAACGCGGCACGATCTGCAATACGGTGTCACGCGTGGGCATTATGGGAAAGATCGTTGCCGGACCGTGAACCCAGATCACCGAGCCGCTTGCGATATTCTTCGGCCGTATCGCGAGCGATCTCAGGCCAGGAAAATCGGAGCGCCGCCTTTGCGCTTCGATCGCTCAATTCCCGATAACGCTCGAAGCCATTTTCGAAGATTTCGACGATGGCGGCACCAAATCGGTTTACATCGCCGGGCGGCACGAGCGAATTGGGCTGACTGTCTCTTAGAATGTCGCGTGGTCCGGGAGTGTCGTAGGCCACCGTCGGAAGGCCCGCCGCGAGCTGTTCAACGACAGCCAATCCAAACCCCTCGACGTAACTCGGAAACGCGCCGACCGCGGAATCCGACAGAAGTCGCGGCAGCTCGTCCGGTTGAAATTGCGGAACGATCTCGACAAAATCGACGGGTCCGAATCCGAGGTCGTTCCAGACATTTTGGGTGTTAATCATGGTGCCGAGGAACAGAAAGCAGGCGTCAGGCAGTTTGGCGCGAATTCGCTCGATAATCCCTCCCCAATCCCTGGCCCCTTTTCGCGGGCTCCACATGCCGATAAACGCCACCTTCTTCTTCCGCCAGCGTTCGTCGGCCGGAGCGGCTGCGGCGAGAAGCGCCTGCTGCCGGATGGGCGTGATGCCGTAGGGCTGGACGGCCGCCGGCTTCGCAGAACGCATTTCGTCCCGGAGACAACGCAATTCGTCCGAGTTCGGCAGATTCATCATGTCACAATGGCGAACGGACGCGTCCGATGCCAACCGCGCCCGGTTACGGAAGAACCAGTAGAATGGCCGTCCGAGCAGCTTTCCTTTTGAGGGCGGCGGCCAGCGTTTCGCCGCGGTGCGCTCGAACTTTTCGTAAAGATAATAGAGGCCGACTGAGCGGGCGACGAGCAGGCCGGAAAAGGCGAGCGACTTTTTCGAGAACGGGAGCGTGCCCACGAGCGCATCGATAACATCGAAACGGTCCGCGTTTTGCCGGACAAATTTGGCGGCTCGAAACGGAAAGAGAAACAGGCGAACCGCGGCCAGCGCGCTAGACGAGGCCGGAGTCGGAAAGGCATCCGTCAGGCAAAATCTCTCCACGAGATGCCCCGCCCTGCTCCATTCCTCGGCCAGCTCGATCCAAACGCGGGCGGCGCCAAACCGCGGATCCCAGGGAAGATTAACGATCGCCAGGATACGAAGCGGCTGATTCAACGGGGGATCGGTCTTCAAAGAAGGCTTGTCCAAAATTTGTGGCGAACCGGGTTTACGTAGTGGCGCAACGCGACTCCCGAATGAACGTGGCGATCCGGGTAAACGAACTGATCATCGAGCTTCAGGAGATATTTTCGAGGATCGAACGGGCTGGCCCCATTCGCGTGCATCGTCAGGTGAGTCATTGTTTGATTGGTAAAGAAATTCGGCGCGCCGTCTAATTCCAAAAATCGCTGGACGCTGAGCGACCAATCGAGTGGCTGGAAAAGCAGGAGGAAACCGGTGTTGACCGGATCATTTGCTTCTGCGTGATCGCGCAACAGGCGTTCGTCCCCCGAAAAACGGCAATCGGCCAGGTAGAAGGCGGAAACGCCAGTCGCTTTCGCGTAGCCGTGCAGGTCGTTCGCTCCCGCGAAAAACAGGATATCCGAATCGAGATACAAGACCGGTCCATTCCGGGCCAGCGACATGATAAGAGCGAGCTGCCGGCCCGTCGGATGGTTTTTCAAATAAGGATAGATCGCCTCTGGAAGATTAGCCGGGATCCATTCGTGGAAATCGCTCACGGTAATTGAAGGATGGATCGCCTTTAGCACGCGCCTGCTCTCATTTGAATAGGTGCCATCCGACACGACGGTGAAATGCGGCGGCTGTCCGACGTGTCGCAGAAACGACCTGATCGAGGCGACCTGTTCCGGTAAGGCGGCTTCGCCCGAATACGAGAAAACTTCCAGGGAGAAGGGGCGGGTTGATTCAATTTCGGGAAGGCGGCCCAGAAATGCCGTATACAGCGCACGGATCGCTCTCCCCTTCGCTCGAGCAAGATGGTAGCCGTAATTTGGCATTGGCTCAGCCGGCTGCGGGACGCCAGTTCCGGAAACCGCGATAGCTCAGAATGAGATTGAGCACCAAACTCGGAATCGCGGAGACAAGGTTGAACTTGAGCACGCCCATGACGCTGGAGAAATCCGTGGAAGGAATCATCGCCAGCTGGGTCGCGAGGGTGAGAGGAATGTAAAGCCAGGATCCGGCGACCCATGCCTTTGCCGCGTTCAACGACCAGAGAGTTCCGGCCAAGGCAGAGATAACCGCGCCGCCGACCATGAGCACTGACTCGCGCTCGAGGTGAGCGTATTTGTTGCCCAGGACGAAAAGAAACTGGCGGGGAAAAAACGCGGCCGCGGCCAGGATGACAAGGCTGAAACACACGACGCAGCCAACGATGGCTGCATATTGCCAGCGAAGTTTTCTCAGGCTCTGGCAACGCGCGAAAGCAGGCGCAAAGACATTCGCAAGGAGATGGCTGAGAACGGCAAAGATCATAGCCAGCCGGCCAAGCGCGCCAACCTCTGCGACCGAGCTGACGGCCCGGCCGAAAAAGCTGATGAGAAAGACCGTAATTTGGCCCTGAAGACAGAAGAAAATGGCGTTCGCGGCCTGGCTTCGAATGAAGCCGCGCATCGCCGCCCGGTCTTCCGGGTTTTCTGGAGCGGAGAGATCAACGACTCCGGCAACATACTTTCGCAGCATCCAATACTGGAGAAGCAACGTGGCAGAGCCGATAACCAGCGCAATGGCGCCGTTGAGAAACAAAAACATCAGGAGCAGCAGGGCAAGCAAACGCGCCACGGCGCCCGTGATGTCGATCGTCTGAATTCGGCTGATGTCGGACCGGAGGCGGGGAACTACGCTAAATACGCCGATCAAGAGTTGAACCGCGAGCCCGGCGAGAACCACAGCGATCAGCATTCCGGCATAGCTCACGGAAGCCCCGTTCTTCACGAGCATGAAATAGAGAATCGGCGTCACAACAATGGCCACAGCGGCGCCAAGTTTGCGCCGAAGACCGAGGGCGGTGTTTACGAGCTGGCCGAAACGCTGCCGATCCTGCCAGACGCGTCCGCCAATAGAAATGAGTCCAATACTAATGCCGATATCCGCCAGGACGTTAAGCGTGCCCTGCATCGTATTCGCAATGGTGAAGTAACCGTATTCTCGCTGGTCGAGATGCCGGATAACCAAAATGCCGCTGAGAAAGCTAATCAGCTGCACCACCCCCTGGACGAAGGCAAAATTGCCGACAACTCGAGCGCGATGGAGAGCACGCCTGATCAGGGGAGTCGAAGCTTCGTTGAGGACGGGTGGCGAAATCGGGCCGAAGAAGCTCATCGGTTGATTTCGCGACGGGCCGAGCGATCCGAAGTCACGGCCCGAAAACTGAGGAGCGCGCTACGAGGACTGAATCTGCCGGGGCTGATGCCGATGCGAGGCCGCAACTTCGTCGTGCTCTTCAATTGGCGCCGGCGTGTTGTAGTACTCCGAATATTGGTAGTAATAATATTCCGGCAGCGAAGTATCGACGTAGTTGAGGATAACGCCCGGGACATTGACCTGCCGATTGTACAGCAACTCAAGCGATTTCCGGGTGAGACGCGCCGAGGTGTAGGAGAGACGGATAACAAAGAGGGTCGCATCGATCTTCGGCGCAAGGCTGGTGGAATCGTCTGCCGCGAGAACCGGCGAGCTATCGATGATGATGTAATCGTAATGATTGTACATCTCACGAAGAAGAGCATCAGTCGATTCGCGAAGGAGGTGTTCGCTCGGCTGGCCCAGCGTCTTGCCGCGCGGGAGTAGAAACAGGTTCGGATATGACGTCGGAACGACTACTTCCTGCCAATTCACTTCCTGCTTCAGAACTTCTGAGAAGCCTATTTTCGATGAGACCCCGAACGATTCGCGCAAGGCGCCGCGACGAAGATCGCCGTCGATAAGCAGGGTCCGCGCTCCGGAGAGAGCCATCGTAATCGCGAGGTTAGAAGAGATCGTCGATTTGCCTTCATTAGGCACCGAACTGGTGACGAGCATGGTCTTCGGCCGTGGCCCCTCGTAGGGCATAAAGAAAATGGAGGAGCGAATGTTCCGATACGATTCGGCGAAAACGTGGCGGGCATCGTCGGGTTGAAGAAGGGTGACGCGACCCTTGGTTTTTTCCTTGGGGATTTGCCCCAGAACATTCTCGGAGAATTGGTGCTGGAATTCACCAAACGAAGCCATCCGGTCGTCGATCCGATCGAGCAGGAGCAGGATGCCGATACCGGCGAGCGCTCCACAGCCTAACCCGATCAGGAGACTCTTGAACAAGCCGGGCCGGACGGAAAGAGGCGGCGACGCCATTTCCATGATGGAGATCTGGTCGGCACTGTCCACGCTTTGGGACACGTTGATGTCCTTGAGATTGTTGGTGAGCCGATCGTAGAGGGTTTTTAAGCGCTCGGCTTTTCCTTTAATGCGATTGAACTGCGCCAATCGCTGGCTGAGATCGAGCGCCTTGTTCTCCCACTCTTTGATATTCACCTGCAGGTTTTCCATTTGCTTGCCGATGGACTTCCGGCGGGTCTCGAGTTTTTCCACCGTGTCCTGGCGAAACAAATCGATCAGCTTCTCCTGCTTGGTGATCTCGTCATTGAGCTTGATGATTTTGGGGTGCTTGGGCCGCAGATCTTTTGACAGCGTTTCACGCTCGGCCTTCAGCAACTGAACATTTTGCTTCGCCTTGAGGTAATCTGCCTCCGGCCCCACATCGGAGAATGCCAGTCCCGGAGGCCGATCGTCGGAAGGCGGAGCGGGATTTGTCGCAGGATTGCTATCCGTCCTGCCCTGGGTGCGGTCCAGATTCTGGTCGAGATCGAGGAGGCTGAGCAGATCGTATTCGGTCTTGAGCTGGGCGTATTGCTGGTTAAGCCGGACCAGGTATTGGGCCGCACTGTTGCCCTCTTCCTGGATGAACCCAATGTTGTTTTGCTTCTGGAAATCGAGCATTTCGTCCTCACTGGCCCGCAAATCCTTTTCTACTTGAATCAGTTGCTCGGTGATCGCGGTCGTGACCGTGGAGCCCTGGTTTTCGCGCATGCCTTTTTTGAAATCCACATACTTCTGCATGAGGGCGTTCAAATAGGCCTGGGTGTAGTCCGGCGTGGTCCCAATGGCGATCAAATCGAAAATCGAGGTGCGCGGCTTTTGCGCGACGGTGATGTCAACCACCACCGGTTGCATTTCCGGATGGGTGGAACGGACCAGCGATTCCGCACTGCGACGAACTTCGGCGCTCTGCATGAGTTGAATTTGGGTCCCGAAAAAATTGACGGTGTCTTCGCTGTAAACCGCGCCCTGGGAGATGTTCATCTTGCCCGCCAGCATCATTTTGCTGCGCGACTCAAAGGAGGGCGGCGTTTGATAGATGAGCCAGGCCTGGACAAAAAGCCCGAGGCAAATGGTCAAAACTGGGATCCACCAACGACGCTGCAGGAGCGCTTTGTAACGATGGAGGCGCGTAATGAGCGCTGTGCTCCATGGGGCGGAGGCGGGACGGTCGGTGGCGGCGGGTGCTGGCATGATTAGAAATTCACCAGCCTCTGCGGAACGTAGATCTGGTCATCGGGCCCCACGGTCACATCTTCGTCGGTGTGTCCTTCCTCGATCACGCGTTTCAAATTGATAACGACGGTCTCTCCGTTTTTCCGGGTCAGCTTGATTTTCTTCTTGTCGGCGAAATCGCCGAAACCACCGGCGCGAATGATAGCTTTGCTGACCGTATAGGTTTCATCGGGCGGGATTTCCTGCGGCCCCTGTCCCTTCACCGAACCGTAGACGTAAATCTTGCCGCGAGATTTTTCGCTGACCCGGTCTACGGCAATGATCACGGTCGCGTGATAATAATATTCCCGCTCGAGAGCGGCCTTCACATTATAGGCCAGTTCCTTGCAGCTCTTCCCAGAGGCGGGAACGAGGCCGATGTAGGGAACTTCCAGTTCCCCATTATCGTTAACGCGCAAATGCTGTGATTCGTTGTCGCGGTCTTCGACAACGCGGAAGCTGACGTAGTCGTTAGCCCCGAGACGCTTTTTCTCGTCGAGCACCGTCATGGAATTGGTTCGCATGACCGTGCTCGTAGTGGGCGGCTCGACCGAAGTAGCTTTCGGAATCGAAGGCACCGGGCTGGATTCCTGCGCCAGGAGCGGCAACGGCCCCGCGATCGAGGCAGCGGCGAGGAATGTAAAAGCCCAGATTCTCATGAAATTGCAATTGTCTCCTTGTTAGAAGCTGTAGGTCCCGTCCAGCGCGACGCGATTCTGCCTGTAATCGCGTAACGGCTGATCCGAATCTTTCTGAGTGTATTGATAGCGAAGCCCGAGCGTGACGTGAGGAGTCAGCTGATATCCCAGCGAGAGCGCGCCCCCGTAGCGATGAATGTGCTCGGAAACAAAAGGATTGATGTTTGGGATGCCCGGTATCGGCGTGAACAACGTCCCGTTGCCGCCAGATTCGTCCGCATCCTCGTAAAACAGTTCCGTCGAAAGAAGCGTGTGATACAAAATATTCCAGGTCGCAGTGTGGCGAACATAATTCAGCTTCACATAATTTGAGTTCACGCCCAGCTGCGTCTCGTGGCCTACGGAAAGATTATGCGTCAGCACGGAGTTGACGCGATGCGAGAGCAGAGCGTTCGCATAGTAATCGTTAAGGTCCTGCGGGTCGTTGACCAGGCCCCCCATGTCGAAATCGATCTGTTGATAGCCCCCTGCAACGCGCAATCTCAGATAACTCGTCAGCTGGGTCTCCATGAACGCACCGATGCTGTAGGTGAGCGAATCATTCAGGACAGTCTGGTCGTAGTAGGTATTGACGATCGAGCCCTCAAGCCCAACGGTCATGGTCGCGGTTGGGGTGTAGCCGATCGAGGCCGAGAGGATATCGGCGTTCCGATCCAGGTATTCGAAGAGATCGTTGGTGGCGATAAAATTGTAGTGATCATACCCCAGGGTGACCACCGCCTGGTTCAGATCCCACAGGACGGCGATGCCCGCGCTGTTTTGGAACCGGCCGTAATCGGCAACGTTGCTCAGAGCGATTTCGGAGACTGGATCCTGCTCCAGCGAAAATCGGTCGTGGATGTTGATCCGGAAATCGCCCACAAAAATATCGAAGGCGAGCTGTGAGCCTGGCGTCAGGAGGATGCTATTGGTGTCGTAGTTCGAGTGGTCGAGGTAAAACGCATGACCGATCCCAATATCGAATTTGAGGGTATTCAACTGCGTGATCGGCCACAGAGCGTTGATGTTGACCTGAGGACGCAGAATGAAGTCGCTCTGCGGCGAAGTCGTCAGCACGGTGGTGCCGAAGGGCGTGGCGACGAGGACCGAGCCATCTTCGGCCAGATTGATATTGTCGTTGTATTCGAGACCCAAAGTCGCGCTCAAGCGGAACTTAATGGGGCCGAGCTGAAGATTGTAAGGAATGTGGTCGATGGACTGACGGCGTGCTTCGGCAGCCGCCTCACCGGCGAGGGAAGGCCGAATGGCATCCTGAGAAAGCGCAATAGGAGCCGCGCTGAGCAGTGGAACAAGAAGAGCGAGGGCCACTCTGCGGGCAAAAGAAGAAAGAGGAGTTGCTTGACTCATTTGGGTGTCAGTTCGGTGTTGGTTAGCAGATGTGATACCAAAACTTTTTGGGGATCGCGCGGCGGCGTTCCGATTGCCTCGCGCAGATTCGGCGGAAGCAGTTTTAGAATATGATATTTGCTGTTTCAATTGGTTAAGGCAATAGACGCCGATTCTTCTAGCCAGAGAAGACCTCTGCGGCAAGGAAAATCGCCTCCCTTTGTCCGCGCGGATGGGAGAAATCAATCGATCCGCCGTTCGTTTTACCAAATTCTGGTAATAAAAGGCCTCGGCGCAGGCCATTAGAGAAAACCACGCCGCTTGGCGCATTCCTAGCTTTGTCTTGACGATTATGAGTTGGTTTCGGTTTCCCAAAGCTGTCCGCGTCTTGCCCGTGGCGGCTCTTGTCATTCTCCAGGTCGTCAATTGCGTTGCCGGTGAAAGCCAGGTTGTCCCCGCCTTCGGCGAGACGAGCAATGCGGCGAAGAACCTCGCCCGTATGAATTGCGGCACGACGATCGATCTCATCGGTCCCAATGGCCGGGCGGTGGTGCTGCCCAGCACCGCGCAAGCAGATTCCGGCGCGACGGCGCTGATCATGGATGACGATACGCTTAGTTACCCGCTGCCCGAGGGCGACACCACCTTTGTCCTCACCTTCCCGGACACCTCGTTGCTCGACCGGTTTACGTTTGTGAACGAAAACGCAACCGCCGAAGGCGACTTGCAAATTTCAGTCTCTAATTATCGCCTGCCGGCGCGGAGTTCCAAATGGGTGGAGGTGAACGGCAGCAGCACTTTCACTGGCAAACGGCTCTTCAACTTGTCCCTGCTCGGAGTGGAAGCCCGCTACGTCAGGCTCTCCTTTCACGTCGGAAAAGGAGGACGAATCGCGGCGCTGGGCCTTTACGGCGGCCAATCACTCCAGAAGTTCGCGGCCCGTCAGCGTGGAGTAATTCGCGTCTCGAACCCCACGGCCAGCCGGCGCCTCGAAGACATGCTGAATTTCAATTTTGCCAACGTGTATGCCCAGGCCCGGGTTGTCTTTGTCAGTTCGGGATCGACGGAGTTCGCCAAGAGAATGATCGACGATGACGTGATCACGTCGTTTCAATTCGCACCTGCCGATCCGCATCCGACCGTGATCGTCGAGTTGGCCGAACATCAGCGGCTGCATCGGGTCAGCGCCCTCTACAAAATGCAGGCCGGCAGACTGGACGTCTTCCTCTTGCAGGAACTCGCGGAGAATCCTGGGGATTTAAGCCACGCCAAGCCAATTGCCTCCGTGACGGATGCGAGTGCCGGAGGCAAAGCCGCGGTAAATTTCGATCCGGAAGGCGCGCGGTTTGTGGCCCTGCGCTGGACTCCGGCCCAGGCGGGTTCCGGACAAAGTTTTGACGTAGCCGAACTCAGTGCCTTCGGCGACATGCCCTTGTCCATGCTGAGCACCACGGAATTTCCAGACTTCTATGCGGACGCTTCCATGACTCTGGAACGTCCGCCGGTCCTCCCGCAACCGCCGGTGATTCCTGTCGTCAGCCCTTAGGCTGTTCGACCGCGACCATTTCGTTGACGGTTCTCGCGACGGCATCGCGTGCCTTGGCAGAATCATCCAACCCGGTGACCGCGATCTCCAGAAGGCGCTGACCAAGATTGCGCTTTCCTTGAAAAGCCGCACGCACCCGTCCCTGCAGGTTCCACTCCGCTGGCTGTTTTTCGTCTGAGGGCACGCGCTTGTCTTCCTGGATACAGACGAAAACAAAAAGCGGACGCCCTTCCTGCTCAAATTCGTAGGATTGAAAGTCCAGCACGCTCGCACCGGCGCGCAGACTTAAGTCCGGGCGAGCTGAACGAAAAGTGCGGCCAATCGCGGGCAAACAGATTTCCGGCGAATGGCTTCGGACCAATTGGAGGGCGGCGCGTTGCGGTTTCCAGGCGGCAAAAAAACTCCACCAACGCACGCCTCGTGGATCCTCCCAGGCCGCGCTCTCCGCATCATCGTAGCGCAGAATTACCCGGGTCGTTTCCGCAATGGAGAGATGGGTCATGGTCCCGTTCGCCTGCGGCCATTTCGGCTGCCAGCGCGGGAGCTCGACCAGGTTGCGCTCATGGATGCGGTACCAGACTTCGGTTCCAGCAAATATCAGGGCCAGCCAGGCGAGGGCGACAAAATGCGCGCCGAAATTTTGGCGAAGAATCGAGGACGTTTTCGCCCGCAACGGAATCTCCGGCGGTTCCAGCTTCCAGAGCCAGGCCAACGCCATTATCCCGGCCATCCCACACAGGAGTGCGGCGGTGCCGATTGTATCATGCCAGCGTCCGAGCGAGTCGAGGCCGCTATTGGCCGCCACGAGGACCAGCGTTGTCGCCCGAAAAACGTTGCAGACAAAAATCCAGGCGCATCCCAGCAAGCCGAGGGCGATCCGCCTCTGCGACGGAAGTCGAAATAGTTCGCCGAGGACCAGCGCCACAAGAATTCCTGCCTGCAGAGTCTTCACTCCGCTGCACGCCTCATCGACTCCGACAAAGCCGTTCCGCAACTGAATCACGTTGCCGATCTGATACGCCCCAACTCCCAGCCATCCGGCGATCTCCACCGCGACGTACGCAACGGCGCGCATCATGCCCTGCACGACCAGGTTTTCAAACTGGACCGGCCACGGAACCGCCGCCAGGGGTAGGCAGACCGGGAAGGCGAAATGTTTGAGCCAACTCTTTCCTCCCGCGCGGAAAACCGAAAGGAGAGAAATCGCAATGACGTCGAAGGCGAGGATCCAACTGAGCAAACGCCAATCCGGATTCGCCTCCTCGATCACGCGGATTGGAAACAAAATCACGAGCAAGAGCCAAATCCCGGTGGCCGGCCAACGATGTTGCCGGCCAGCCGGGTCCGGGTCCGGGCGGCGTTGCCAGCGAAAATAGAAGAGGAGGAGCGCTAGAAAAGGCACCGCCCAGCCGTAGTTGTATTGCGGATTGAGCGTCCATTCCGCGCGCAGGTGAAAAAAGAGCCAAAACCAGAGAACGCCGGGCACAATCCACGGGACTGCCTGATCACGGAACTTCGACATTTCGGAAGAGATTCGTTCGGAGAACCCTAAAAAACCAACCGGTTTAACGATTTCAGTTCAAGCATCGATTGCCGCAACGGATCTTGTTCCTCAGAGGGCGGCACAGCCGTTGCTATAAAGCTGGGGTGACCGGTTTTATGACTCTTAAACGCCGCTTAATGGCCACGTTCATTGGGCTCGTGGCTTTCTCCACGGCGGGCCATGCCGTCACCCTGGACTGGGATGGCGTTACCTGGACCCCGGGATCGCTCAGCAACTCCTACGATGTCGATCCAACAAAGCCTGGAAACGATGTCACCCTCTCTCTCACCGGCGACACGGGCCAGTTCGCCCCGAAAAACGGATTCACGATGCCGTCGATTCAAAACTTTATCGAGGGCGGGCTCAGCCCTGTCCAAAACGCGCTGGTTCTCCATCTCGATCTCGCGAACGCCAGCCAGTCCGTCACCATGTCGGTAAATTTTTCCGCCCAGTATACGGCCGGCGTCTCGAATGTCTCCTTTACCATCTTTGACGTGGATTTCAGCAGCGGCGGGTTTCAGGATCAGCTGCGTTCCATCAGCGCCCTTTCGATTGACGGCACAACGCTGATCGCGCCGACGATCACGACGAGTAGCTCCAATTCGCTCAGCGGCACTGGCCTCAATCAGGTTGTAACCGGGATGACCGGCAACTCGGACACCGGCGCTACTTCCGGCAACGGAAACGTTACGATCAGTTTCGGCGCGGCTGCGATCAAGTCGTTCACTTTCACCTACGGAAGCGGATCCAACGCACCGGCCAACCCAACGACCCAGGGAATTGCCATGCATGACCTGACGTTCACCCCTGTTCCCGAAATAAACCCGGCCTGGAGCACGATTGCTTCCTGTCTCATCGCGGCCGGCCTCATCCTTCGTCACAGTTCCCATGCCCGCCGAAAATAACGACTGCTTCGGCAATGTCCGTGCATTAGCACGACGCGATTTTTACCGGCGTTGGAGCCGGCGTATCGCGGCCGTTGTTGTCGTCGCAATTCTAGCGTTCGGTGGTTTCCGCGGTTACCAAACGTGGCGCAAAAGGCATTTATCAAACCAGGCGCAGGAATTCTTCAACCGGGGCGATCTTCAGAGCGCTGTGCTGGTGGCGCGTCATCTCCTGCAATTGGATCCGGACAACGTCGCCGCCTGCCGCATCATGGCGGACACCGCAGAGCGATCAGGACATCGGGAGGCCCTTTCCTGGCGCGAAAAGATCGTGGCGCTGGAACCAGGCGTAGCGAACAATAATATTGCGCTCGCCGCCACCGCGCTCCGCTTCAGCCAGCTCAATCTGGCCCGCAATATTCTCGACTCCGTAATGCCGGGGGCCCGGGGCACTGTGAAGTATCACGAATTGGCCGGAGCGGTTGCCATTGCCGAGAAGCAATCCGCCACGGCTGAAACCGAGTTTGCCGCCGCGCTTCAGCTCGATCCAAATAACTCCCGGCTGGCTCTCAACCTTGCAATGGTCCGGCTGGCATCGAATGACGCCGCCTCCGCTGAAAAGGCGCGCGCTGAGCTCATCCGACTTTCGGAGCATCCCACCCTGCGCCTCGAATCGCTCAGGGCCCTTACCTCCGATTCCCTTGCTCGCAAGTCACTGGCTGACGCTGAAAAATGGGCAACCGCCTTGAAATCAGAAAAGGGAGCCACGCTCTCGGATTTGTTGCTTTATCTCGAAGCCGCGCGCGAAACGAACGCCGGCCAGGCCGTGCTCCACGAAGCACAGTTGGCCGCGACTCTCTCGCCTGGGCCGGCCGCGGCCCTCATTACCTGGATGAACCGGCACGAGATGGCGCAGTCCGCCCTCGACTGGGGTCTGGCCCTGCCGAAGGAAACGCTCAGCGCACAGCCTGTCCCTCTCGCGATTTCCGAAGCCTACAGCTTTCTCCAGGACTGGAACGGTTTGCGGGGGTGGGTGGAAGGCAAGGAGTGGGGCGAGCAGGAATTCTTGCGTCTCGCCGTGCTGAGCCACGCGTTGCATCATCTCGGTCCCGCGGACCGCGCCTCAATGGAGTCGCAGACCGTCTGGACAGCCGCCCTCAAGGCAACGCAGGGGCGCCCGGACCGACTCGCCACCATCGCGCAGCTCGCGGAGGGATGGAGTTACTCTGATGAAGCCGCGGAAGCCTGGTGGATGATCGCGAATGGAAACGAAAATGCGAAAGATGCTCTTACGGCGCTGCAGCGCCTTTACAAATCGAAGCAGAACACGCACGGGTTACTCCGGGTGGCAAAGCGCGCCCTGGAATTGAATCCCGCGGATCTAGTCGCCGCGAACAATTGCGCGAGTCTCGGCCTGCTCCTGACCGGCGATATTTCCGCGCGCCGCCTCGCGACAAGGCTACATACCGAAAACCCGGACAACGCGATTTTCCGGACGACGTACGCGTTCGCATTATTCACCGAAGGCAAAACAAGTGAGGCGCTCAAGGAGATGGAGATCCTGAAGGAAGCGCAGCTGCGCAATCCCTCGGTCGCCACTTATTACTTCGTGATGCTGGTCGAGAATGGAAACATGGACCGCGCCCATCTTTATCTTTCCGCAGCGAACAAGGCCACGCTTCTGCCGGAAGAGCAGCAGCTGCTTACGACCGCGACGCGCAAGCTCCTCACGCATGATTCGCAGAACGTGTCGAAGAGCGTCGCCGCGGCCGATTCGACCGCGCCCTGAGTGTCAGCCGCTTGGCGAAATAGGGGATAAAACTTCATCCCCCCAGCGACAACAAAGCCGTCTCCCTTACGTAATTCCATCGGCAATCAGCGTCTCCGCAAAGGCATGGAACTAGCTCTCCTTTGAGAGTGGGCACCACAACGACCTGAAGATGCGATTAGCCACTGAAATTCAGGGAGATGAGGTATCCCAGCGAAATCTTCACCGAGGCGAAACGGACAGAAATCTTTCGAAAAAACATGAAACTCCTTCTGACTTATCGGGCGGCCCGAATGAAATCTCGCAACATCTTGCGCTCGCTGCCCAGGCTACGAATGATGCTGTTCGGGTTTGGACTCTAGCCTCCGGCGCACTCGACTGGCCGCAAGGCCTTGAGAGCCTGCTCGGCTACCCCCATTCCGCCATCACCCACGAAATCGGGTTCTGGCAAAAACAGATTCATCCCCAGGATCGGGCGCGCACCGCCGTCGCCCTCCGCGACGCTCTGGCCGGCGAGGGTAATCACTGGACGGGAGAGTACCGTTTCCGGCATGCGGACGGATCGTATCTCGACTTACTCGAACGCGGGTTCATCGTTCGCGAGGACAACGGGCGGGCCGTGCAGTTCGTCGGTTCGCTCATGGATGTCACCGCGCGAAAGCAACTCCAGGATCAGCTCATTCGTTCCCAGAAGATGGAAGCCTTTGGCCAACTGGCCGGTGGCGTCGCCCACGACTTCAATAATTTCCTCACCACCATTCTCGGTTACAGCGACCTGCTCCTGAATGAGCTCGGAATGAAGGGCGCAATCGGCGACCACGTTAGTGAAATTCGGAATGCCGCGGGGCGTGCTTCCGTCTTGACCGCGCAACTGCTCGCCTTCAGCCGCAAGCATCCCCTCGCGCCGTCTGTTCTCGAAGTTAACTCCCTGGTCACGAATCTCGAACGCTCGTTGCTGCGCCTCCTCGGTGAAGACATCACGGTCGAGTGTCATCTGCACCGTGGGAAAGACGGCACCTACACGAGAGTCGATCCAAGCCAGCTCACCCAGATTATTCTCAACCTCGTCGTGAACGCGCGCGACGCGATGGACCACGGCGGATCACTCATCCTGGAGACTTCCACCGTCACCATTGAGCCTGCCGAAGAACACGAGTCCGCGGTCGACGAGATTTCTCCCGGCAATTACGTCCAGATCAGCGTTACCGACACCGGCGCGGGCATGAGCGATGAAGTGAAACAACATCTCTTCGAGCCGTTTTTCACCACGAAAGACGAAGGCCGTGGCAGCGGACTGGGTCTCGCTACGAGCTACGGGATTGTCCGGCAAAGTGGCGGCCACATTTGCGTGGAAAGCGAACTTGGTCAGGGAACAACCGTTAAGATCTTCCTCCCGCAACTCCCACCTCCCCCTGCTCCTTCTTACAAACGCCCTGGCGCGAACAAGCTGCCCACGGGGGCTGAAACCATTCTCGTCCTCGAAGACGATGTCAGCGTGCGCCACATCTCAGTGCGGGTGCTGCGTAGCCTCGGTTACGACGTTTTGGAAGCCGCCAACGGCGACGACGCCCAGCAGCTCGTCACCAAGAGCCAGAACAAGCAGATCGATTTGCTTCTTACCGACATGGTCATGCCGCAAATGAGCGGCCGGCATTTTGCCGATTGGATGCGCAAAACGAGCCCGCATACGAAAGTTGTCTTCATCTCCGGCTATCTCGAGGAATCCCTCCATCCCGGCGACCGCCGCGACCAGGAAATGTTCTTCCTCCCAAAACCATTCGATTCCGAACAGCTCGCCGGGAAAATCCGCGAAGCCTTGGATTCGGCCCGCAACTGAAGCGTCGCGGCACGCCTCGGCGTTTCTGCCGCCTCGACGATTCAACCTTTCCCGTGACGCCAGCGAGGTATATAAAAACCTCGCGTGATCACACTGAAAGACATCGAAGCGGCGCGCGAACGAATTAAGGGCGCCGTTTACTATTCGCCCTGCCCGGAATCGATCCCGCTCAGCGAGCTCACCGGGATGACGATCTTCTGCAAGCTCGACAACTTGCAGCGCACCGGCAGCTTCAAGGAACGCGGGGCGCGCAACGCCCTGGCCCAGTTGCCGCCGGAACAACAAAAGCGCGGCGTGATCGCGGCCTCGGCCGGCAACCACGCGCAGGCCCTGGCCTATCAGGGCAAATTGCTCGGCATTCCGGCAACTGTCGTGATGCCGAAATACGCGCCGCTCATTAAGATCGGTAATTGCCAGAAGCTGGGCGCCAACGTTGTCCTGCATGGAAAAGATTTCACTGAGGCGAAGGAACGGGCGCACGAGATCGCAAAGGAACGGGGGCTTGCCTACATCGACGGCTACGACGATCCCGCCATCATCGCGGGGCAAGGGACAATGGGCCTGGAGATCGTCGAGCAAGTGCCTGACCTCGATGCCGTCGTTATTCCCGTGGGTGGGGGCGGTTTGCTCGCGGGAGTCGCACTCGCGGTGAAAAGTCTGCGACCCCAGACGAAAATCATCGCCGTGGAAGCGGACCATGTCGCGAGCTTTTCCGCCGCCTTGGACTCTGGAAAGCCGGTGCGGATAGAAATGCAGCCGACGCTGGCGGACGGTCTGGCCATCGCCCAGGTCGGAAAGAATGCTTACGCCACCGCCGCGCCGCTGATCGAACGCACAGTTGTCGTGACGGAAGAACAGATTGCGGTTTCGATTCTGCGAATTGTCGAGCTCGAGAAAGGCGTCGTAGAAGGCGCGGCGGCCACGCCCCTGGCGGCTTGTCTCTCCGGTCAACTTCCCGAGCTCGCCGGAAAACGGGTTGTCCTCCTCCTTTGCGGAGGAAACATCGACCCAAACGTCCTGAGTCGCGTGGTGGAACGAGGACTGGTCGCGGATGGCCGGCTCTGCCGGTTCACTGCCATGATCAGTGATCGCCCGGGCGGACTGGCTGATCTCGCGACGCAAATTGCTTCGACCGGGGCGAGCATCAAACAGGTCGTGCATGATCGCGCCTTCGCGGGTTCGGACGTCTCCGCAGTTCACGTTCTTTGCACGGTGGAGACGCGGAATCACGAGCATCTCGCCGAAGTCAGGGCGCGATTGCGAGACCACGGCGTGCAGACGTTCGAATCGAAGTAGGGCGTTAGCGCGCCTTGTATCCCGAGCGTAGCGTTTCGCTTGAACCGGTAATCGCACTCCGTAGGATTTGGGATGCCCACTGCCGAAACGGAAATTCCTGCAACACGAGCTGAATCCGGCTCTCCTTCGCGACCGCCCCGCGAGAAAGATCGTGTCGATTCCTTCGCCCGCCGGCATATCGGACCAAATCAAGAGGCGCGCGCCGCCATGCTGGCCGACCTCGGCTTCGAAAATCTCGATGAACTGATCGACGCCACGGTTCCGAAGAACATCCGGCTAGATGGCGCGTTGAATTTGTCGGAGGCAAAATCGGAAACCGAAGCCTTGGGAGAATTGCGGAACCTCGCCCGGAACAATGTCGTCGCGCGTTCCTTTATTGGCGCCGGCTACTCGGACACGATCACCCCGCCCGTTATCCAGCGAAACATTCTGGAAAACCCGGGTTGGTATACCGCTTACACGCCTTACCAGGCCGAGATCGCCCAGGGCCGGCTCGAAGCGCTACTGAACTTCCAGACGATGATCACCGACCTGACAGCGCTGGATATTGCGAACGCGTCGCTGCTGGATGAAGGCACCGCCGCCGCCGAAGCGATGACGCTATGCCGGGCCTCGGTCGGATCGGAGCGCACGACTTTCTTCGTCGCCCACAACTGTCATCCGCAAACGATCGAGATCGTGCAGACGCGAGCTGAACCGCTCGGGATCAAGGTAATTGTCGGCGATTTCTCCAGCTTCAAATTCGACGAGACAGTTTTTGGCGCGCTGGTCCAATATCCCGCTACTGACGGCGCCATCTTTGATTATGAATCTTTCGCTAAAGCTGCGCACGACGCCGGAGCTTTGCTGGTGGTTGCCGCGGACATTCTTGCGCTCACCCTACTGAAACCGCCCGGCGAATTCGGCGCTGATGTCGCCGTGGGGAGCTCGCAACGTTTCGGAGTTCCGCTCGGCTTTGGCGGACCGCACGCCGCCTATTTCGCCACCCGCGACGCCTACAAGCGCCACATGGCCGGACGCCTCGTCGGCGTTTCGCACGATCCGAGCGGCCGTCCCGGTTACCGCCTTTCCATGCAAACCCGCGAGCAACACATTCGCCGCGACAAAGCGACCAGTAACATTTGCACTGCGCAGGTTCTCCTCGCCGTCATCGCATCGATGTATGCCGTCTATCACGGCCCGCGCGGATTGCGGGCCATAGCCGAGCGCGTCCATGACCTGACGAATCAACTCGCGGAATCATTGCGGACCGCCGGCCTCAAGGTCACCCATGAAGATTTCTTCGACACGCTTCGAATCGAGCTAGACAGGCCCGATGCGATTTTCGCTCGCGCCGCCAAGGCCGGAATGAATCTTCGATTGCTGGGCGCCAACGCGATCAGTATTTCTTTGGACGAAACAACAACGGAACAAGATCTCAGCGCCCTCTGCAATTTGTTTGGCGCGAACTTGAACTCATCTTCCAATCGAAAATCGAAAATCGAAAATCGAAAATCCCCTTACCTCACCCATCCCGTTTTCAACACGCACCACACGGAGACGGAGATGCTGCGCTATCTGCGTCGCCTCGAATCGCGCGACCTGTCGTTGACGACTTCCATGATCCCGCTCGGATCGTGCACGATGAAGTTGAACGCGACGGCCGAAATGTTCCCGATTTCCTGGCCGGAGCTCGCGAAGCTCCATCCCTTCGCGCCGGAAGACCAAACTGCCGGTTATCGCGAGATGTGCGACCAGCTCGCCGAATGGCTGGTCGAAATTACTGGCTTCGCTGCAGTCGCGCTCCAACCCAATGCCGGCTCGCAAGGTGAATACGCCGGCTTGCTCGCGATCCGCGCCTATCACGCCTCTCGCGACCAGGCCGCGCGGAATATTTGCCTCATTCCCACCTCGGCGCACGGAACGAACCCGGCCAGCGCGGTGATGGCCGGCTTCAAAGTAGTCCCCGTCGCCTGCCTGAAAGATGGCGATATCGATCTCGCCGATCTCCGCACCAAAGCCGACGCGCACAAGGACGACCTCGCCGCGCTCATGGTCACCTATCCATCAACGCACGGCGTTTTTGAGACCACGATCCGCGAGATCTGCGACATCGTGCATTCTCACGGCGGCCAGGTTTACATGGACGGCGCAAACATGAACGCGCAAGTCGGTCTTTGCCGTCCTGGCGACATCGGGGCCGACGTTTGCCATCTCAATCTCCACAAAACCTTTTGCATCCCCCACGGCGGCGGCGGCCCCGGCGTTGGCCCCATCGGCGTCGCGAGACATCTCGTCCCCTTCCTCCCCGCTCTCTCCACCATCGAAAATCGAAATTCGAAATTCGAAAATTCCTCAGTGGGTCCCGTCACCTCCGCTCCCTACGGCAGCGCCAGTATTCTCACCATCTCGTGGATGTACATCCGGATGATGGGTGGCGAAGGCCTGACTGAAGCCACCAAGATCGCGATCCTGAACGCGAACTACATCGCGAAACGTCTCGACGGTTATTACCCCGTCCTTTTCAAAGGCAAACGCGGTCTCGTCGCCCACGAGTGCATCGTTGATTTGCGCCAATGGAAAACCGGCGGCGTGGAAGTGGAAGACGTCGCCAAACGCCTGATGGATTACGGGTTCCACGCGCCGACGGTTTCGTTCCCAGTCGCCGGCACGCTCATGATCGAGCCGACGGAGAGCGAGTCGAAACCGGAGCTGGACCGGTTTTGTGACGCGATGATTTCAATCCACGCCGAGATCGACGCGGTCGTGACTGGCAAGGTCGACAAGAAAGACAACGTTCTTAAGAACGCGCCCCACACGGCGCAGCAGGTCGTGTCGGACAAATGGGAACACCCGTATTCCCGTGAACAAGCAGCCTACCCGGCGCCGTGGACCCGCGAGTACAAGTTCTGGCCCGCGATTGGGCGGATCGATAGCGTTTACGGCGATCGGAACCTGTTTTGCACCTGCCCGCCGATTGAGGCGTTCGACGCGTTGTCGTAAATCCTGAACGAGCCTCCCTAAACATCTCGGCGGCCAGAGACCGCCGCTACAGGAGACGCGAAACTATGTCTGCTCGGACGCGAGTTCGGGCGTAGCGCTGACGCGGCTCGGCACATCGCGCAAGGCGGTGCCGTTGGATTCCTCCGCCGCGGCTTGACCGGCTTCGTGATACTCGGCGTCGCTGTTCACATCCCAGAGATCGTAAAGCTTGGTGTCGGCCAGGATATTTTCCACGCACAACATCGCGGTCATCATGGCGTGGTCCTGGTTGTTGTATTTGTGCATCCCGTTGCGTCCCACCAGATGCAGGTTCGGATAACGGGATTCGAGCTCTTCGCGGATCGTCTCGACGTGCGTCGCGTAATCGTCGTCGTAAACCGGATACGCTTTCTTCTGGCGAACGACCGTGCCGTCCAGAACGTCGCCCGACTTCGCCAAACCGATCTGAAGGAGCTCGCGCTCCGCTTGCTTGATCAGGTCTTCGTCCTTCGCGTCCCAAACACCATCGTGCTCGAAACAGAAATACTCGAGGCCATAGCAGGCCTTGTCTTCGTCCGGCACCATCTCCGGCGACCAGGAACGGAAGTTCTGGATCCGGCCGACCTTCACGTTCGGGTCATGGATGTAAATCCAGTTATCGTGAAAAGCATCCCGGTTCTTCACGATCAACATCACGGTGAGGAAATCACGGTACTTCAACGAATCGGCCGCTGTCTTCGCCGCTTCCGCGACCGCCGGCTGAATGCCGCGCACCAGCTCGCGCATCGGCGCGGAAGAAATGACGTGCTCGGCTTCGAGCGTTTGCACCTCGCCCTGCGGATTCTTGAACGACACCGTCCAGTTTTCGCTGGCTGCGTCGTATTCCAGACCGACAACCTTCGAGCCCATCTCGATCTGGCCGCCCATGGCTTTGGTTTTTTCGGCGCAGGCTTCCCACATCATGCCGGGACCTTTGCGCGGGTATTTGAAGCAATTGATCAGCGTCTTGATGACTTTGCTGCTGTCCTTCGGCTGCTTTGCGGGCAGAAGGGCGTTCTTGATGGCGCTGCCTAGCGACAGGCCCTTGATTCGCTGCGCGGCCCAGTCCGCTGAGATTTCCTTGCAGCTCATTCCCCAAACCTTCTCGGTGTAGGTTTTAAAGAACGTGTTGAAGAGACGTTTGCCGAACTGATTGGTCACCCAGTCCTCGAAATTCCGCGGATCTTTCACCGGAAACATCTTGGCTTTGAAATACGAAAGGACACAAAGGGTCGAGCGGACGACACCCAGTTTGATCAGCGCTTCAAAGGCCCGAAGCGGATAGGCGAAGAATTTGCCGTTGTAAAAAATCCGGGATGACCGCGGCCGATCGAGCATGTCGTCGGGCAGAATTTCGTTCCAGAAATCGTTGACCTCTTTCGACTTCGAGAAGAAACGGTGCCCGCCGATATCGAAATGAAAACCCTTGTAGGTTGCCGTCCGGGAGATGCCGCCCACGTAAACCGGGTCGGCCTCGAGCACGGTGACCGGGACGTTGTTCTTGGAGAGAAGATACGCCGCCGTCAAACCAGCCGGTCCCGCCCCTATGATTGCTACGTTAGTTTTCATTAATTCTTAAGCGACCCAGTTGCCCCTCGTAAAATTCCATACGTACCACCCTTGGACGCTGAGCCCAGCCGCGCTGAGCAACACCATGGCCGCCATGCCGCTGGCGCGCACCCACAGTCGCGGGGCCGGTAATTGATGCAGAAAATGGATAATTGCCAGCACGATTAACGCGTGCACGCAAAATTCGTAGCGGAGCATGCTCTCCATCTCCACCGAGGCAACGCCGCTGACAGAGATGTAATAAATGACCACCGCGCAGAAATAGAAGCCGACTCTGGCCGTCCACGCCAGGTTGCGCCGGATCATTGGAACCAGCTCGCAAAGACCCACCGCGAGCAGAAGCAGCCCCCCCAGCGTCATGGTCATCTGGCTCGCCTCGGTCGGGTTCTTCAGGGCCGGAACCAGCCATCGGTAGCTGGCCGGTTTGAAGACGGCCAGGTAATCTGGAATCACCGCCCAGCCTGCCTGCTGAGTGAGCATGTAAAGATCCCACCGCCCCCACCGCACCAAACAATAGAAAAAGAAGGCTCCGGCTCCCAGCGTGGCTGCCACCATGACCACCACCGCCGGCCCATAGCGGCGGATCCAGCTTCGCGGCTCGGCCAGGCCCCGCCATCCGTTTTGGAAAACGGCCTGCACGACCGGATACGCCGCGCACGGAATCCCGACGATCCGCGTCGCCGACATCAAGAAACCATGGAGCGCGGCCAGGAACCTGGCGGCGCGACCCTCCGCGGTGCTCCAATACATGAAGCCAAAAAGCCCCATCATGAAAACCGATTCCGAATATCCAGCGACGAGAAAGAAAGCCGTCGGATGAGCGATGACCGCCAGCGCCCCAAAGAACTGGAGCAGCGGCGAAATATTCCACCGTTCGCAAAAGAGAAAGAAGTAACTCCAGAAACCCCAGGCAGCGGTTTGGGCAGTAATGAGGAGGGCGTTGTAGATGCTCAAATTCAACCCGTAATGCAGCATCGCCGCGATGGCCGGATAGGCCGGGAAAAAGGCCACATTCGAGACTTCCATCATTTTGTGGCTGATGGGCGGAACGGTCGTGTCGTAGCCGCGGTCCACGATATTCGCGAACCAATAGCTGTCGTGTTGAATGAGGGTGTCGTAGCGGAAGGAGAGCGGCCCTGGCGGAGCGATGAGCGCGACGGCCACAAAGATCTGGACGAGCGTCACAAACAAGGCCAGGCCGAGGGGTTTAAATGCGCTGGACTTGGAGTTCATCACGGCTGGCCTCGGAAGGGCCGAGGAGACACCAAAGGCCGCGGGATGGCAAGGTTTCGTCCCGGGTGCGACCACAGGGGAGAATCGTGCTGGTGCCGGAGGCTGGACGCAGGTTTCCATTTTCAGAGCAAACTTGGACGGGGCGCTCCTGCGTTTATTCGTTATGGCCGCAATGCATCCGATTTCGAAACTGCCGCCGACCGACCGTGAGTCAGGCGATCTCAACATCATCATCGACACCCCCAAGGGAAGCCGGAACAAATTCGCCTGGGACGAGAAACGCCTGCTCTTCGAATTGAGCGGTGTCCTGCCGGCAGGCGCCGTTTTTCCCTATGACTTCGGGTTTATTCCGAATACCCGGGGCGGCGATGGTGATCCCTTGGACGTGCTTGTCCTCATGGACGAGCCGGCGTTCAGCGGATGTCTGGTCCGGTCGCGGTTGCTCGGCGTCATCGAGGCCGAGCAAACCGAGAAGGGCGAAACCGAGCGGAACGATCGTCTGATCGCCGTCGCCTCCAAATCGCGCACCCACGGCGATCTGAAAACGCTCACCGACCTCAGCCCGAAGCTGCTCGACGAGATCGAGCATTTCTTCATCTCCTATAACGAAGTGAAGGGGAAAAAGTTCAAGCCGCTCGGCCGCTACGGGCCGGAGCGGGCGCGGCGGCTGGTCCTGCGTGGACGCAGGAAGAAAAGGTGAATAGTGATCGGTGATTAGTGAATGGAATACTATTCACCAGTCACCTATCACCATTCACGAGCCCGAACGCTAGTGCCCGCCCGTCACCGTATAGCCTTCGTTCCGCAAATCCTCCGCCAGTTCCAGCTCCATCTGGAGCGCCGCTTCGTACGGCATCGGGTTCAGGTGCTCGTACAATTCGGGCAATAACTGGACGCCATATTTCTCAACGACCCACGCGGCTTTGTAACCGTGCTTGTGATTCTCGAACCGGTGCTCCGGCGGCAGCCCGCTCATTCCGACATAAACGCACGGTTTCGCCGGATCGCGCTTCGGGTTCATCCGGAGGACCGTCGGATGTTTTGCGACCTTCGGATCAAGCAGGATCACATAGACGTTGTGATGGAATTTCTCCGATGCCGATTCAGTCGCATCTTCCCGTCGGTATCGCAGCCGCGCCATCCGCGACACGATACCGCAGGTCCGCGCGACATTCATCAATTGCCCTGGTTTCAACTCGCGCTTCTTCGCCGCGGGAAATAGTCTGTCGGCGATTACGACTCCAACCTCAATCAAAGGCGTGTTGCTTGTTGATGGGCAAGTTGTGCTGGTTCACAACTCACGGGACGAGTGGGAGCTGCCTGGCGGGCGGGCCGAGCCGGGAGAAGACCACGCTCGCACCCTGGTCCGCGAATTTGCCGAGGAACTGGCGATCAATGTCCGGGCGGACGCCCAGATCGACTCTTACCTTTTCGAGGTTATTCCCGGCCGGCATGTGTTCATCGTCACCTATGGCTGCGCTCTCGTTGGCGAGTTTCGCCCCGCCATTAGCGATGAACACACGGAAGACACTTCTGTTCGGACACGATGGGGTGCATGCCGGTTACGAAGCGTCGATGAAAGCTTATGCGCACCTCGGCAAAGGCGCGGTGATCATGCTTAACAAAAACCATCCCGCGTCCACCAAGGCTGCGATTTTCGGCGTCATCGCGAAAAAATATGACTGGCCGGATTATCCAATCGCGGGGAAATAGAGCAGAAAATTATTCGGAGCCGCGCCACCGGCATTCGCGTGCTGTGAATGCTAATATTCTCCTTCAAATGAAGGGTGGACCCAGAGGAACTCCTGCCGCTTATTCTGCACTCGCACCAGGCCACCAAAAGTCGGGTCTTTTTCCTTTAGCAACGCGTGTAACTGCCGCAGAACGCCACCCTCCGCCCGAATCGCTGTCGCGGTCTGAAACTCGACGCCGTCATCCTTCGTCAGCCACTCGCCGACCTCTCCTCCCCCTTTGAGAAGCGATTCCGCGGTCGCTTTTCCCAGCGCAAGCTGCGCTTCGATCCCCTTATAACTAGCTTCCGGTAGCGCTACCTTTGCCGTTGCGGCGACGACTGGTAGGAGCAGCCCGAGGGTGCTCGATAACACCTTCAAGAAAGGCGCAGCCTTTACCAGCCACTCACGGGGAAAGTCAATGGTGTAAACCCCCGCGTCCGCACCGTCCGAATAAAACCACAGCGGGCGGCGAGAGTGTTCGCACCACAGCGTCAACCGAAACTTAGCACTCATCCATTTCGGCCGATCGAAAAACCCTGGCTCCACCGGCTCGAAGCTGAATAGCCGCGGGCCCTCTTTCGCCTCGTCCAGCAGCGGGTGCATAAGGCCTGAGTAAGCCGATTCAACCTTGCTCACGATCTCCTTGCTACTCGCGTCGAGATCGTCAAAACGCCCGATGATTTGCGCCTGCTGTGCGCCTAATTGACGCCGAACGCCTTGAAGCATTCCCATCATTTCGGTGAAGTTCACCAGCAGCTCATCGAGTGGATTGGGGCGAGCCGCCGGAGCATTGTTAAGCAGTTGTTCGATGCTCTGCCATTCGTTGCAAACCGGACATGGCTGCTCGGGCCGGCCTCTCTTCTTATTTTCCAACAACTTCCCTACTTCAAACAACCCCTTGCACGCATCTCCGTTCGGTAACGGAACCAGACAGGGCACCGTCACGTCGCAGCGCAGACCAGTCCAGAAGCTCTCAACCAGCCACTTCACTTCATATGTGAGCGCGGAGAGAAACCGCGACGGATAGGGCGAGCGGACAGTAATGCGCACGTCGTTGCCGATGTTCTCCAGAAAAGCACGTGCTCCCGTGTCGTCTTCCACCAACAGGCCGCGCTGCCAGTGGACGCTTTCTTTGAAGTTCGCGCGGCCCAGCGAGAATTTGTGGAGGCGCACGATGAGCTGGTAAAAGAGTCCCTCCGCAGTCGCGGATTGATTGTTCGCGGTCTCCACGATTCGGCAGATTTGCAATTGCTGCTCGTCTCCTCGCGCGAGCGTTTCAGGCCAAACACGCGTGACGTCCGTTTCCGGACGAACATCGGGCACCAATTGCGCGACAAGGCTCGTGCCCTCGCCCTCGATCCGACCACCTTCGGCAATGCGGTAGGACAGATCGAAGCGCTCCATCAATCGCAGAAAAACCGGATGCAACTGCGCTGGGTAGCGAAACTCAGGCGCCCTAGTTCGATGATTCCACAATTGCCCGAGCCGCCGAAATGACACGAGTCCGTGGTTTGCACGAGTATTTTCATCATCCAACACAAAGCTCATGGCAGTAGCCAGCCAGTCCGGCTTGAGCACCACCATTTCGCGCAGCATTAGATCATGCTCGTAATGGATAAGGTCTCCCACGCGACGGCAGATGCGGATCAGTAGGCCGGCATCCTCTTCGTCCAACTTGTGTTCCTTGCAGATGACGAAAACGTGATCGAGCGGCAGATACGCCTCCTTTCTCTTGCGCAAGGCCTCTCGCGCTTCCTGCCAGTGTTTCGGAACACTGCGCCCGACTTCCGGCAGCGACACCGCCACCTTTGTGATGGCGTCCTTCAAGGCCTTGATGCCCTTGCACTCTCCCGTGCGACGACGCGTCTTTGGATCTTCGTTCGGTGGCTGACTGTCCACGTGGAAGAAATCGGCGACCGTGTCTTTGCCAAAGAGGTCCCAGATTTCCTGTCGGTCGATGTCGGGCTGGCGCTCCTTGGGGCCGCCGTGCGTGGCCACGACAAGTATTTTGGCATCTGGCTCGCGGTGTTTCACCAGCTTGATCCACTCCTTGACCGCCCCTGCTTGCGAACCTTCGCGCGGCTTCCAAACTACCAGATAGACTGCTGGCGCGCTGAAGAACAACTGGTGCGTGGGCCGATAGACCCGCTGTCCGCCGAAATCCCAGCCGTTGAGTGTGATCTCCGTGCCGGTGGCGGGATCGGTCACCTTCACTGGCTTGATCTCGATGCCGTGTGTGCTGTCCCGCTTCTCCACCCATTCGTCGCCGCGCAACGCTCCGAGCAACGCGCTCTTCCCCACCTCCCCCTCGCCAATCAGGATCAGCTTGGCCTCGTTCAACACCACCTGCGCTTCCGCCTTCGCACGCAGGTAGCGCATGACCGCCACGATGCCCTCCGTGTGGGCGGCGGCAAGCTCGGGGTTCAGTGGATTTTTGTCGAGACTAAGCTCTTTCAGCGAGTCCAGCTTGGCAATCGAACTAGGCAGGTCCGCCAGATGATTTTCTTCAAGGCTTAGCTCGTCTAGCTCCGCAAGGTCACCAATCCACTCAGGGATTTCCGAGAACCGACATCGAAGCGCGATCAAGGTGCGCAGCCCTTTGATTTTCCTAATCGCCGCAGGAAAGGAGCCAAACAAATTGCCACCTCTCCCAGAACCAATGCGAAGCCAGCGTAAGTGGGGCAAGTCGCCCAGCTCGTCTGGAAGGTAAACCAACTCATTTGCATCGGCGCTGAACCATTCGATCTTGGAAAGTTCAGAGATCCATGAGGGGATTTCGGGAATTGAATTTTCCGATACGTCCAGGTTGATCAACGATGTCGTCGTGCGCAGCCAGATGGGAAACGAAGAGAGCCCAATGTTGGTTAAATCCAGCGACTGCAACTGCGTGAGCTGGCCCAGCCATATTGGCAGCGTCGCCAGTTGGTTGCCGGAGAGGTTCAGCGACTGCAACTGCGTGAGCTGGCCCAGCCATATTGGCAGCGTCGCCAGCTGGTTGCCGGAGAGGTTCAGCGACTGCAACCGTGCGAGCTGGCCCAGCGAGTCCGGCACCACCGTGAGTTGGTTACCGGAGAGATCCAGCGATTGCAACTGCGTGAGCTGCCCGAGCAACTCCGGCACATCGGTCAGTTTCGCGGATTCGTCTCGGCCATACTTCCAACCGAGATCGAGTACCTTCGCCCCCGACCGCCGCGCTTCTTCGATCTTCTTCTCCGCTTCTCGATATGCTGCGTTTTTAGCCATAGAACTTCGGTGAACGGTCTTGTCGCAACAGCATCAATGCCAGATTAGCCCCGTCTGGGAAAGGAGTAACAAGGGCGTTCTTGCGCTAAACGGCAGCGTTTAAGCGCTGCGAAAGTCGGTCCCGTTTAGGCGATTCACGCGTCGGCACCGGCAGGCACGAAGGTTGGAGCGGACGAGAACACGCCGTTAAGCAGCAACTATCTTTGCTGTCGCGCCTCTCAACTCTGCGTAAATGCTTTCATAACGCGCCGCTGCTTCGCTCCACGAAAAATCGCGGGCCATGGCGCGCTCCATCAGAGTCCTCCACGTCGGCTGATCGTGGAAGATTTCTCGGGCGCGTTTGATGGAATCCCAGAAGGCGTCGGGCGTTTTTTCGTAGCAGAGGAAACCGAAGCCGGCATCCATGCTCGGATCGTAATCCTCGATGATCTCCTGGATGCCACCGGTCGCGCGGGCGACGGGGAGAGCACCGTACTTGAGGCTGTACATCGCGCTCAAGCCGCTCGGCTCGATCTTCGACGGGATCAGGGTGATGTCGGCGCCGGCTTCGATCAGGTGCGCCAGCGACTCGTCGTAATGACTGCGGTAGGCAAACTTCGTCGGGTACTTGCGGGCGGCGATGGCGAGCGCGGTTTCGTACCCGGCGTCGCCTTCCCCGAGAATGATCAGGCGCACGTCGTCCGAAAGGAGGCGATCCAAAAGCGGCATGAAGAGATCGAATCCCTTTTCGGGAACAAGTCGCGTTACCATTCCGAAGACGGGACCTGAAGGCGCCGCGGCAAGACCGAGTCCGTCGAGAAGCAAGTCGCGGCAGACAGTCTTGCCATGCAGATTCCCCGGACCGAATTGACGCGGCAGGAGGTAATCAGTCTCGGGATTCCAGCGCTGGTAATCTGCGCCATTCAAAATGCCCACCAGGCGATGAGCGTGCTCGCGCAACACGATATCGAGGTCGCAGCCGCCTTCGGGGCTCAGGATCTCGCGCCGGTATCGCTCGCTTACCGTGGTGATCTTGTCGGCGGCAACAATTCCGCCCTTGAGCAGATTGAGCCGGCCGAAATACTCGACGCCTGCCGGCTTGAAATATTTCTCGGGCAAATTAGTCAGCTCAAAATCGAGGCCCCAGAAACTCCCCTGCTCCGCCAGGTGGTGAATGGTCAGCACGGTGGCAAACGGAAGCCGCTGCTCGGAAACCAGGACGGGAACAAGGGCGGCGGCCCAATCATGGACGTGCAGGATCTGGGGCGTCGGGGTCATCCGCCGGGCCAATTCCAATGCCGCCTTGCAAAAGAAGATGAACCGGGCCGCGTTATCCTCGTAAGCCACGCCGTGTTCCCCATAGATTCCCGCGCGACCGAAAAATTCGTCGCAGCGCACAAAGAAAGTCTGGACGCCACCCGCGGTGCGGCCTTCGACGAACTCCGCGACATACGTCTTGGCGCCGACGCGGACGTCCACGGTGATGCCCGTGTCCCGCAAATCGATGGCGGGGTTTTCGCTGATCTCGCGATAGTACGGCATCGCGATCCCGACCTCGTGTTTGCGGGCCCGAAGTTCTCGCGGCAACGCTTCCAGCACGTCTACGAGGGCCGTAGCGCGAGCGAGCGGAGGACCTTCTGCGCTGATCATCAGGATTCGCATGGGATTGAAGACAGAACGTTCAACGTCCAACGCTCAACGTCCAACGTCCAATTGCAGAAAAAAAGCAGCTGGGGCGTCTCTTAGTTCGACGTTGGACGTTGGACGTTGGACGTTGGAGGTTCCCCCTCTTCACTCAGCAAGAATTCCGCCTTCACCCACGCCAGCGCTTCCTCGCGGTCTTTGAGGGCTCCTTCCAATTGCCGCGTCTCAACCGCCTCGAGAATTTCCCCGAACTTCGGCCCTGGCTTCATTCCCATCGCGATCAAATCATCTCCGCGCACGAGCGGCGGCGGAATGATGGGCTCGTTCGCGAACTCCTCCTTTTTTTGCCGCAGGAAATCATAGTTATCCATCATCCCGTGGCTGCTCGCACAATCGACCCGGTGAAGTTCCAATTCGTCGTCGAAGGTCGGCCGCGCCATGAAGCGCTTCAGTTTCGCGACCCGCATATTCGGCACGTCCTTGAACACCATGTGTTGCCGAACCGCCTCCACCGTCGCCTCAATTTCAGCGCGCGAAAATCGAAGCCGCTCCATGATCGCCTCGGTCATTTCGGCGCCCACGCGGTCATGCCCGTTGAAACGGATACGCCCTTCTTCGTCCACCGCTGAAGTCGGCGGCTTGCCGATGTCGTGGAAGAGAACGCTGAGAACGAGCGGAAGGGAAACGTCCTCAGGCAGCAACTCCAGCATGATCCGGGTGTGCTGGAAGACATCGCCTTCAGGATGGAATTGGGGCGGTTGTTGGCAGCCTTTCATCGCCTCGAGTTCCGGAAGAAGCGCGCGCATCAATCCGCTCGCGTCGAGCAAATCCCACCCGCGAACGCGATTCGGCGAAAGAAAGATTCGAACCAGCTCTTCCCGGATTCGTTCGGCGCTGATCTCATTGATCGAGGCGGCATGGGCGATGACCGCATCCCAGGTCGCGGGTTCGATCTCGAATCCAAGAACGGTAGAAAACCGGACCGCGCGCAGGATCCGCAGCCGGTCTTCGGCGAAACGCTGGGCGGGATCGCCGATGGCGCGAATCATTCCAGCCTTCAGATCCGCGCGACCGCCGACGAAATCGATGATCTCCTCCTTTTCCGGATCGAAGAACATTCCGTTGATAGTGAAATCGCGCCGGGCCGCGTCTTCCTTCGCGGTGGCGAAATGCACTTCGATTGGTCGCCGGCCATCGAGATAAACTCCATCCGAACGAAAGGTCGCGACCTCGAACTGAAAACCCTTCTCCAGCACGACAATGACGCCAAAATGCGCGCCCACCGCGTAGGTTCGCGGGAAAAGCTTTTGCACAGCTTCCGGCCGCGCATCCGTGGCGATGTCGATGTCTTTCGGCGGCGTCCCGCTCAAGAGGTCGCGGACGCAGCCGCCGGCGTAGTACGCGTCGTGCCCCGCCGCGCGCAATTTGCGCACGATCTCGCGAGCAGTGTCTTCCATCGCTGATTTCATGGTAGAACCGAACGCCATCTTAGCCGATAAAGTCCAACAGATGAAATCCTGGATGAACTGGCTGCTCGTTTTGGTTCCGGTCGCGATCGCCCTGCGTTTCTGGCCCGCGATAGCCAATCCGACCGCGCTCTTCATTTGCTCGGCCCTCGCCATTATTCCAGTGGCCGGTTGGATCGGGCGCGCCACTGAGGCGCTCGCGTCGCGGATGGGCGAAGGCCTCGGTGGATTACTCAACGCCACTTTTGGGAATGCGGCCGAATTGATCATCGCCGGGATCGCGCTGTCGAAGGGCCTGACGAACGTGGTGAAGGCTTCGATCACCGGCTCGATCATTGGGAACATTCTCCTCGTCCTCGGTTTGTCGATTCTCCTCGGAGGGGTCAAACACAAGGAACAGCGTTTTAACAAGACGGGCGCCCGCACCGTGGTCATTTCGCTCTCCCTCGCCGCGATTGCCCTGATCATTCCGACCGTCTTTCACATGGCCGCCGCCGCCAGTCCCGAAGGGTGGAGCCCGGTGGTCGAGCGCCAGCTTTCGTTAAGCATCGCCATCGTTCTTTTCCTGACCTACCTCTGCATGCTCTGGTTCGCCCTGGGCACGCACAAACATTTCTTCGTCGGGAGCGAAGGGGAGCTGGATAAACACGTCGAGCACTGGAGCTCCGCAAAAGCGGCGGTAATCCTCGTGATCGCGACCGCGGTAGTTTCAGTCCTCTCGGAATTTCTTGTCGGCACGATCGAAAGTGTCCGCGCTTCCTTCGGCGTGACGGAAGTTTTTGTCGGCGTGATCGTGGTGGCGATTGTCGGTAACGCCGCGGAGCACTCGACCGCCATCGTCATGGCCATGAAAAACAAAATGGATCTCAGTGTCGGCATCGCCATTGGTTCGAGCCTGCAGATCGCGCTTTTCGTCGCCCCGCTCCTGGTTTTTCTCTCCTACTTTTTCGGCCGCCCGATGGACCTCGAGTTTACCCTGCCGGAAATTTTCGCCGTGGTTGCGTCCGTCTACATTATTTTCCAGATCAGCGGCGACGGCGAAACGAACTGGATCGAGGGAGTGCAGCTGCTCTCGGTTTACCTGATCGTCGGCATTCTGTTCTTCTATCTCCCGGAGCCGCATGTCGGCTCCGAGGTCCCTGTGCATTAGTCGCGCGCGATCCGCTACTTCCTGCCCGGAGACGGAGCTTTCTTACGGGTCCGCGACCGCTGGTTTCATTCAAATCGACAGTCCAGCGTCCCCTTCAAGAACCGATGTCTTAAGCTGCGGGCGCTCTCCGCTTTTCCACAGTGCCACAGTGTGTAATACCCGATACCTGATTGGCCCGCCGTCTGGTTTTTCGCTACGGGTAATGGGGCGCGGGACGCAGACAAACTCGGTGCGCATCACATCGGCCGACAGTTGGACCTTCGCATAACCGTGTCCTCCCAGGTCGACGAACTCGAGGTGCGGAGCTAGGTCCGGGTTGGAGAGTGACCGGGCTCGCTCCAGATCGAAGCTCTTCGCGTATTCCAAGCACGAACGGACGCCGTGCCTCAGCAGCATGTTGAAGGTCCATTCCGGCTTCTCCGCTCCCGCCTTGTCCGCGAGAAAGAGCGATCGGAGCGGATTGTCTTTCTTAAGATTGTGCTCATTAGCTTCCATGGGGCCGGGGCTGGTGAGAGACGCACCGACGAAACTCAGGCCGACGGGCTCGAACTTACAGAAAAGCGAAAAGGGATCAGAGCTAAGTAGTGACAGTTTGTGACGAAAGTAAGCCCTGATCCCCCGTGATCCTTTCTTAAGCGAAAGCCTCAGATCTTATAGCTTTGGCTTGGCTCAATTGGGCCATCAGCTCCAGCAGGCTTTGATCTCGCTCGCGAGTCGCGATTTCGTGCAGGAGTTGCCATGGCTCGGCGAGGCGTGGTTCGTTGGCGCAGTGCGCCAAAGTCTCAGTTAATCCTGACTTTACATCCTGGTACAAGCAGCGGGCGGCAAAAAAACTCTCAAACGAGTCGTGAAAAAAACGGATGCGACTTCCTTTTCGCTGATACAGTCCCGCACCGCCCAGTTTGCGTATTAGGTCGATCGGAAGTTGCCGAATATTATAGCTTTCCAATTTGGCTTTGATGTTTTCCAACAAGGAAACGCCTTTTTCGATCTCGAAACCCCGAACACCGTGTGATGCAAGGAATGTGCTTCGAACCAAATGTTCTACCAAGTAAGTGAAACCGCTGATGTCCGCGTTTCCGACTACGCGATCATCTAGCAACTCATGAAAATATTCTTCAAATAGCTCGATCCGTTCTGTGGGGATCTTGGAATGTTGCCCGTAAATGCGAGCGACCATGCGTAACATCAGCGGCGTCCAGGGAACTTCCATCGAAGTATCTTGGAGGCGATCCTCCAATAGTTTGGCGGCATCGGTGCCCGCAGGCAGGTACTGCTTCAGGAATGTTTCGAGTGACTCAGCATTCACATCCTTCAAATAGAATCGAGTTCTTCCGAGAGCCTCCTGCAGCGAAGCCGGGAGCTCATTTCGGGAAGTAAATAAAAAGCGACTCGCCGCATTTTGCCTGATTAGGTTAGCCACCTCCGTCTGCGACTGAGTCGCTACATAAAACTCTCGCACTTCCGACCAACCATCGAACGTGACAAAGAGGTGACCAGCCTTCAGGAGTGATTTCACGACTTCCCGGTTAATGGTGACCTTGCGCTGCTGGAGACTGGTCGTAATGGAACCGAGAAGATCTCCATCGTACTCCAACCCATCGACCACGATGGGCGTCGTCGGCTTTCCCTCAGGCTGCAATTCTCCGCGCAGTACTGCCAACGCTATCTTATACGCTAGGGTCGTTTTTCCTTTACCCCCTTCAGCTATCACGGAAGCATTTTCCAAAGTCAGAACTGCAGTCAGCGCCCGTGCAAGGGAAGCCTTATCTTCGCATTCTACGCCCTTTGTCTCGAACGGCAAATCGACATAGCGACTGGAAGCCGCCGCCATTTGTTCGTCTTTCAACAGGTTCTTTTCGTATCGAGAAAAGAGTCGGTACCGCCCAATGCGAGTCAGGTAGAATAAAGCCGCGATGTTCCGCACAATCGGGAGATCAAATCCTAGCAGGATATCGACGTAACGCGTAGACAGCGCCAGCAACGCGAGAGTGATCGCGCAGCCAGCGGAGAGAAGCGCCGCATTGGTCTTGATAAATTCAACCACCATTCCTTGCTTCGGCACCTCAGGTTTAAGCAGGGAATCGATTAGCGTCTTCTGACTCTGGAGTCGGTCTTTTTGTTCTTGGAGTAGGCGGTTCAGAGTCTCGATTTCCTGGAGTCGCTCTCTCGCTAGGCGCTGGAATACAAAATTGTCGACCTGTGAGGGCCCGATAGCAGCCAAAAGATCTGGAATGCGCAGCTGCTCGTTGTTCAACAGCGGCGACAAGGAAAGTCCTTGGCCTTCGTTGCCAGGAGACAGCCAGCTGAACGGTTGCCGAAATAACAGTTCGCTCTCCAGAGTCGTTTGGCGCGCCTGCAGAGCAGTCAGTTCCTGATTTAGTTGCTCGGCGACCGCGCGCGCTCGAAGTGCGCTCTCACGCAAAACCAGTGCATCACGTGTCCGTTGGATGCTTAGCCAAAAAAAAGCGGCCGCGAAAAGCCCCAGCACCCCGGCTGACATAATTAGCAGTTGCCTACGTTGGCGGACCCGTCGGGCGCTCCGCTGAACGATATCGTCAACCGAACGCCCGGTCACAGCGGCTGCTAATCGAGCCACGGCCTGAGCAAACTCGAAACGATCGGTAATATCGGCAGTGGCGTTCTTCGCCCACCGCAGGTCAATGTACACCGCGTTAACAGCGAACGCTCCGATTAGCGATGGTGGGAGGGCTGTAGTGGCCGGCTGGCCGTGCGTTACTCCGGATCGGTCGCCTACTATTTGTCCGTCTGTAAGAACAACCAAAATAGTTTCGGGAGAATTGCGCTTCAACCAATACTCCACTTCGACATTGACCCACTGAGACCGCGCTGCGCTCGGAGAAGCCAGAAGAATCAGGAATCGGGAGTCATCGAGGGCTTTCAGAATGGTCGGGCGTAAGTTCGCCGCAGCCGAAAGATCTGAGACATCGTGGAAAATGCGTCCACGATGCTGACCACGAGCGCTGCCGATTAGTTTCTTTAGTCTGACCGCTATGAGGCCGGCAAGATGGGAATCCGTATGGCTGTAGCAGAGGAAGGCATCAAATTCCATGGGGAATATCCTTGTGGAATAGCGATCCCACGTAGAAGAAGCAAGGCATCGTTGTTGATGCGTGCGAAGGAAAGATTGTGGCGAGCCAAACCCAGCCGTCCGGATCAATTATGTTCGATGGATTATTTCGTCTTCCACGCGGAAAACACGAGGGCACTCTATTCCTACCAGGAACAAAAACAGGGTCAGTGTGTGAATCTCGACATGGGGCCGGCGTCTCGTGCTCCAACAAAGGTCACGGATTCGGAGTCGACCGTCTGGCCGTAATGACCGCCGGCACAAGCCACGTAAAAGCCTTCGGCTCACGTCGCTGATTCCCTTTAACGCGGCGCGGTCAAATCGATAGTCCAGCGTCGCCTTCGAGAACGGATGTCTTCAGCTGCGGGCGCTCGCCGCTCTTCCAGAGGGCGGCGGTGTGCAAGGTGCGATACCGGAGCGGCCCGCCGTCTGGTTTTTCGCTGCGGGTAATGGGGCGCGGGACGCAGACAAACTCGGTGCGCATCACATCGGCCGACAGTTGGACCTTCGCATAACCGTGTCCTCCCAGGTCGACGAACTCGAGGTGCGGAGCGAGGTCAGGATTGGAAAGCGACCGCGCACGCTTCAGGTCGAAGCTCTTTGCATATTCGAGGCAGGAACGGACACCGTGCCTCAGCAGCATGTTGAAGGTCCATTCCGGCTGGGCCCCCGCCTCCTTGTCCGCAAGAAACAGCGCGCGCAGCGGAGCATCCTTCTTAAGATTATGCTCATTAGCTTCCATAGGACCGGGACTGGTGAGTGACGCGCCAATGAAGCTCAAGCCGACCGGCTCGAACTTGCCGGGCGGAAGTTCCGCGGTCGCATATCCGGCCCAGAAGCTGTGGCGATCGCCCGAGACGATGGCGAAGCCTGTGATCTTCGCGTCGCGCACGAGATTGTAGATTTCAGCGCGCTCCAGGTAAGCGGTACCGAAATCACCCCCGCCCATGTTCGCGTAGCCGCCCTCTTTCGGCCACGCCTCCTTGGTGAGACCGAGCGGCAGGTTCTGCGGGTCGGCGCGCTCATCGAGCGCACCCATGGAGTTTGCCCAGATTTTCCACGCAGCTTTTGAGCTCTTGAGCTTGTCCTTGAACCAAGCCTTCTGCGCCGCACCAAGAATCGTTTGCGGCGGCGCGCTCCGTTGCGGGTTGGGGACATGCGCATCGTTGAACCGAACTTCCGGAGGAGGATTGCCGCCGTTGAAGGCGCGGCCGCCGTCGAGAATTTGCATCAGAGATTCAGAAGCCATTCCGATGAACTCGTCGCCGCCGAGTTTTCCAAGAGACGGATCGCTGAAGGGATCCGCGCTCCGATAGCTATGCTGGTCGGTAATGATCAGGTCCAGGTGGCGGCCGTACCGCAGCGCCCGGTAACCCTTGAGGCTGTTAATCGCCGTCAGGTTGTTCGGTTCCATTCCCAGCCCATCGCTATCGAACTTGTCGATCGGAACGTTCTTTACGGCCGGTGGATCGAAGCGCTCGAGCGAGCCGCCGGGACGATCGATACGTGCGGGGATATATTCAAACCAGGCCTGATTCGCCGCGACCTTCACGCTCTGGCCCGGCTGCTCGAACTTCCCAGCCTTGACGATGCTTTGCCAACCCTGCCAGGAGAATTCGTGGTTATCCCAGATCGCGACGAACGGCCAGCGAGCGCGCGCGTCCTGGAGATCCGGATCAGCGAGATAGCCTTTGTAGATGGCCCGGTAGCCATCAACGGTCAGCGGGATGTGGAAATTGCCGACCTTGTGGCCGTCCGGGATGCGGGTGACTTCGTAGATCGTGCGGTCATAGCGCGTCTTCACCTCGTCGGGATACTCGACCACCTCGTAGATGAAATCTCCGAGGTGCAGAACGAAATCCAGCTGCTCGGCGTCGGGAGCGCGCTCATCTTCGTAAATCATCCGGCGATAGGCGTTGAGCTTGCCCTCGTTGATGTCCTGGCAGCTGACGAATGCGAAGTTCACCGTGCGGGGATCGCTCGGCAACGGCGCGGTAATCGTGCGGCCGACTCGGCTGCCATTCCCGTCGGTGTCGGTAAAGCGATACCAGTAAGTGCGCGCCGGCTTGAGTCCGCCAATTAAGACGCGCGCGGTCCAGTCCGCGGCGCTCGAGACCGGTGCCCGCGCGTGCGCAATGACTCGGCGGAATGCCTCATCCTCGGCTACCTCGACGGTTAGGAGCTGGCGGGTGCCCTGATCGAACGGACGTCTCGTCCACAGGATGACACTGTGCGGGTCGGGGTCGCCCGAGGCGACCCCTTGAGGATAGAGATCACGCCGGTCCTGCCAGCGGACACGCGAACCGCGGGCTGGTCCGACCCATGCAAGCGAAGCACCCATTGCCGCCGCAGCTTTGAGAAAGGATCGGCGGCTAATCTTCATCGTGCGGCTACGTCTCTTTCCGTTTCCGGAAGGAATGAATGATAAAGCAAAAGACCGCAATGAAGATACATGAGTCGGCGACATTGAACGCGGGCCAGGGGTGCGCGAACGGGACATGCAGATCGAAGAGCGCGAAATCGATGACGTGACCGTGCAGAAAACGGTCGGTCAGGTTGCCCATGATCCCGGCGAGTAGCAAGGCCAGCGAAACGTCGCGCAGAATGTCGCGGGAACGGCGCCGGACAAGCAAGGCAAACACCACCGAAAACGCAACGCACGACAGCACGATAAAAAACGTGTTGTTGTTCTTGAACGATCCGAACGCCGCCCCGTCGTTGGTGATATTCACGATACTGAAGAAATCCGGAATGATGACCCGCAGGTCGTCGGGGTGGATGTTACGCAGGACGAGTCCCTTGGTGATTTGGTCGAGCGCGTAGAGCGGCAACGACAGCAAAAGGATGTATTTCATTTGGATTACGCCGTGACGACTACCTCGCAGCGATCGCACAAATCCGGATGCGCGGAGCTCTTCCCGACCGTGGGCCGGTGCCGCCAGCAGCGCGCGCATTTTTGGTGGCTGGTTTTGGAAATGGAAGCGGCCGATTCCTTGCCCGGCTGCAAAGTCAGATCGCTGAGGATAAAGAATTCCTCGAGCTCCTCTTTCGGAATCGCGCCGACGATCGCTTCGTCGCAAGTTAACGTGACCGCGGCTTCGAGGGCATTGCCGATCAGCTTCTCCTGGCGCGCGCGTTCCACCGCCTGGCCGATCAGCGCGCGCAGACTCAACAGGTCCGTGACTTGTTCCACTACCTTCGGACTTCGACGCTGCGCATCTCCTCCAGGGAACGTCTGAAGGTGGACCGAATCGGACCCGCCGAGGTATCCCCACGCTTCTTCCGCCGTGAAAACGAGGATCGGCGCCAACAACCGGCAGAGCGAGTCAAAGATATGGCGCATCGCGTTTTGGGTAGCGCGGCGCCGGGGGGAATCGGGCGCATCGCAATACATTCGATCCTTGGTAATGTCGATGTAAAGGCTGCTGAGATCGACGGCGCAGAATTGATTCAGCGTGTGGTACACCTTGTGGAATTCATAAGCGGCGTAGGCGGCGCGGCACTCCGCGATTACGTTCTCGAGCCGGTCCAGAATCCAGCGATCGACCAGCGTGAAGCTCCAAGGAGGGGCGCTTTCCAAACCGCCCTCTGGAGTCACGCTCAAAGACGGCGGTTGGGAAAGCGCCGCTCCTTGGGGAGACAAATTCCCCAGCAGAATGCGCAATGTGTTCCTGATCCGCCGATACGTGTCACCGAGCCGGGTAAACATTTCCTCCGAAAATGGCACGTCGTCCGTGTAATTGATGCTGCTGACCCAGAGCCGCACAATATCGGCGCCGTGCTTCGTCACGAAATGGCCAGCGTCCATCGGCTTCGTGTAGCTGCTCGACTTCGAAATTTTCTTGCCGTCGACATCGACCACAAAGCCGTGTGTGACGCAGGTTTTGTAGGGGGACCGATTGTGCAACGCGATGCTGGTCATGAGCGAGGACTGGAACCAGCCGCGGTGCTGATCGGTCGCCTCGAGATACATGTCGGCCGGATCGCGCAGCTCAGGGTTTGGCCGCAGGACCGCGTAATGCGAGACGCCGGAATCGATCCAGACATCGATCGTGTCGGTGCGATGCCGCGTTCCTTCCGGCAAACCGAGCTCGCGGGCCAGGGTCGCGTCATCCAGTTCGAACCAGACATTCGAGCCGCGCGTTTCGACGACGTCCGCCAGTTTCCGGATCCATTTCGGATCAAGAATGGTTTCGCCGCCGGCCGAATAGAACACCGGCAACGGCACTCCCCAGCTGCGCTGCCGGGAAATCACCCAGTCCGGCCGTGATTCCACCGTGCCGGCGATGCGGTTCTCGCCCCAGGCGGGAATCCAGTTCACTCCTTTGATGGCCGCCAGCGCGTTCGCGCGCAGGTCGTCGATCCGGATGAAGAATTGTTCGACTGCGCGAAAGATGATCGGCGTCTTCGAGCGCCAGCAATACGGATAGGAATGCTGGTAAACCTGTTCCGCGAGCAGCATCCCTTTCGAACGCAGCAAGGCCACGATGTCGGGGTTCGCGTCGAAGACATATTTGCCCGTCAGGTCAGGCAACCCAGCTTCGTCAGTGAATTTCCCATGGTCGTCGACCGGCGAAAGAATCTGCAGTCCGCGGGCCCGGCCTAACGAATAGTCTTCCTCACCATGTCCCGGCGCGATGTGCACCGCTCCGGTGCCCGAGTCCATGGTGACAAAATCGGCCGCGACCAGCGCCGCGGTGCGCGGGAGGAACGGATGCTGGGCCGTCGCCCCCTCGAGCTGGCTGCCGGGAAATGAGCTGACCGGTTCGCCCGTTGGCTCGAACCCGGTCGAGGCGCAAAATGCTTCCACAAGCGAGGCGGCGAGCACGAGCATCTCGGAAACGCCCTCCTTCCGGAATTCGCGCCTGACATAGAGCTCCTTCGGATGAACAGCGATGGCGAGGTTTGCCGGCAACGTCCATGGCGTTGTCGTCCAGATCGCGATGCTCGCCTTTCCGGCGAGGTCACCGGAGACAATCGGAAACTTCACATAAACGGCCGTGTCCTGGCGGTCCTGATATTCCACCTCCGCTTCCGCCAGCGCCGTTTGCGCGCCGCTGCTCCAGAAAACCGGCTTGAGACTCTCGTAAACGAGCCCTTTCTCCACGAAAATGGCGAAGGCTCGGAGAATTTCGGCTTCGTATTCAGGGTTCAGCGTGAGGTAAGGCCTTTCCCATTGGCCAAAAACGCCCAGCCGCTTGAATTGCCCGCGCTGGATGTCGATGAATTTGCGCGCGAACGCTTCCGATCGCTTCCGCACTTCGAGCGGCGACAACCCGCGCGACTCCTTCACCACTTTGTATTCGATGGGTAATCCGTGGCAGTCCCAGCCCGGCAGATACGGCGCGCGAAAACCAGCCATCGTTTTCGATTTCACGACCAAATCCTTGAGGATTTTGTTGAGCGCCGTGCCCATATGCACGTCGCCATTCGCAAAGGGGGGCCCGTCGTGGAGAACGAATAACTCCGCTCCCGCGCGCGCCGCCTGGATTTGCCCATAAAGTCCGGCCTCCTCCCATCGCTTGAGCATTTCCGGCTCGCGGCTGGCGAGGTTTGCCTTCATCGGGAAATCCGTTTTTGGCAGATTCAGACTATCCTTGTAATTCTGGCTCATCGCGGAGCGGCGAGGGTAACACCCGGGACTTGACTAAGCAACGGAGCGGTGGGATTGCCGGAATCCGGCCGGGCTCCGAACGGCGCCCGTTTTCGGGACACTCGCTAATTCCGTGCAAACGTTATATAATCTTCCAGCGACATCGGTCCAACGCTCGACGCCGCTCAGCACAGTCTTAGCCAGCCGCATGAAAACCTTTTTTGTCGGTTTTATCGTCGTCGTCCTCCTGGGGATTGCGCCGATTCCTGACGCCAGGGCGGATCAGGCGGGTGACACCACCATCGTCATCGTGGGGAGTGCACCGGGGGTCACGCCGTTCATTAGCCAGGTGACGCTGAACGTCAGTGACACCAGCAACCTCAAAGGCATCCAATTTACCGTCGCTCCGAAGGCTGGCTCGGTCACCCGGCCTTTGTCAGGAAACTACGCGAGGAGTTACTTGATCGAGCGCGGCTTTTTGCAGGCCGGTTCCGGGGACATTCTCTTGCCTGTCTACGGACTCTACGCCGGTTTCAGCAACATGGTTACGCTAAAGTATTATTTCAACGACGGCTCCTCGAAGGAGGCCAGCACCACGATCACCACCGCCGGCTACACTCATCCCTGCGGTTTGGACAGTCCCACGCTCCTGCAGCCCAGAACGAACGACAGGACCCTGAGCTATGACTACATGCTGGTGAAGGGAGGGTGTCCCAGCGGTGCCCAACCGGTGATCATCGATACAGACGGTGCGTTGCGTTGGATTGCCCCGACAAACTTCCCGGACAAACCTTCCATCTTTTTCGATAGCGCCATCTATCAAACCCGGCACGCCGATCTCTATCGGGTGGAGCTCGATGGCACCGTCAGCCTGCTCCACAATTACCAGGACACCGGCGCCACTGTTTTCGATCACAATATCGACTTCGGAAAGTTCGGCCTGCTTTTGGAACCGGATACCCCTGAGCAACTCGAGTCCATCTATTTCGAAGTCGACCGGGCCGGCAATGTCCTCAAACGCTGGGACCTCGCGGACATCATTGGCAAGGCGATGATTGCGGGCGGGGATGATCCCAGCGAGTTCATCTCTCCTTTTCCCCACGATTGGTTCCACAGCAACGCCGCGACTTATAACCGCGCGGACGACTCCGTGCTCTTCTCGAGCCGGGAAAGCTTTGTCATTTGCCTCGATTACAAGACCGATGAGATCAAATGGATCCTCGGTGACACGACCAAGAAGTGGTACCAGTTCCCGTCCCTGGCGAAGTATGCGCTCACCGTGCCGGCGGGCAGCCTTCCGCCCATCGGCCAGCATGCCCTCTCCATCACCTTTGATCAGAACCTTCTCCTGTTTGATAACGGGTCTGCCAGTCAGTTCCAAATGCCCCCTGGTGAGAACCGCAGTTACACAACCGTTCGCAAGTATCGACTGGACCTGGAGGCAAAGACGGCGACCGAGGTTTGGAACTACGATCGGGGACAAGTCATTTCGAGCCCGTTCTGCGGCAGCATTTACGAAGACGCGCCGCTCAACTACGTGATCGATTACGCCATGGTCGGCTTCCCTGGACCTCCGGCGCCAACGGCACAGCTGCTCGGCTTGGACGCGAGCGGCAAGCTGATCTTTGCCTACCAGTATGCGACGTTCGCTTGTAACATGGCCTATAACACGGTGCCGCTCCATTTGGAGAACACAGCCTTTCCGGCGGTGGGACCGCAGGCGCTCAACCTTTCCACCCGCGGAATGGTCGGGACCGGCGCCAACGCTCTCATCGGCGGATTTATCGTCACCGGGAACGAAGCCAAGACGGTGGTGCTGCGCGCCCTCGGGCCTTCGCTCAGCAATACCGGCCTCGCCGGCGCTCTGGCCGATCCGGTCATTACTCTGTATGACGCCTCCGGCGCCGTCATCGCGACCAACGACAATTGGGGAAGCGGCCCGCAGGCTTCGCAAATCACCGCGGAAGGTCTGGCTCCCAGCGCTCCGGCCGAATCTGCGCTCCGGGCGACTTTGGCC